>NZ_JBWKYD010000023.1:0-109111 GCF_059423585.1 Janthinobacterium sp. GW460-12-1-14-LB5
CGCAACCTGGCCCAGCGTTCGGCGTCGGCGGCGAAGGAAATCAAGACCCTGATCGGCGCGTCGGTCGAGCAAGTCAACGCGGGCAGCATGCTGGTGGCGCAAGCCGGTTCGACCATGAACGACATCGTCGACAGCGTGCAGCGCGTGAGCGACATCATCACGGAAATCACGGCGGCCAGCAGCGAGCAAAGCGTGGGCATCGACGAAATCAACCGCGCCATCGGCCAGATGGATGCTGTGACGCAACAAAATGCGGCGCTGGTGGAAGAATCGGCGGCGGCCGCCGAATCGATGCAGCACCAGGCGCATAACCTGGCGCAGGTCGTCAGCGTATTCAAACTGAATGGCCAGCAGACCAGCGTCAGCGGTTTGAAGGGGATGAAACGCCCGGCGGCCAAGACACCGCAAGATACCTTGCGGATCGGCCGCGCCGCTTAATCTTTCTCCACCCAGCCGGCGATCGCCAGCTGCGACAGCCGGTCCGCCTCGCCATTGCGGTGGCGCGGCAGCCAGCGCAGCGTTACATCGTGTAATTGTTCCAGCAGGGCCACTACGGTGGCCCGCTGCGTTTCCAGCCCCTTGGCGCCCACGGGCGTCGTTCCCAGCACGTCATTGATCACCACCTGGCTGTCGCCGTACAGCAGCAGTTGCGCGGGTGGCGGGCGCACGGCCAGTGCCGCCTGCAGCACGGCCGTCAGGGCCGCGTATTCCGCGTCGCTGCTGCTGCCATAACCGGCCGCCTCGCTCACCTCGATGCGCTCGCCGTTCGGCCCCAGCAGCAGGGCGCCTATGCCCAGCTTGCCAGGGTTCGGGTGGGCGGAACCGTCGAACCAGCCGCGCCAGGCCAGCGGCCCGCCATGGTCCTGGCGCTTGAGCGCCAGCTGGGCGCGGCGCGCCTGCATCTTCGCTTCCTTGCGCAGTTTGCGCGCCTCTGCTTCCGCCGTCATGGTTTGAGGAACCATGTATCGATGAGGCTGCCTATCCAGCACGCCACCAGCATACAAACGGCCACCGTCATGGCGGGGCCGTCATTGGCGGAGAGCGCCTCCACTTTTTCCATGATCAGCTGCACGTCCAGGGGCAGGGCGCCGCTGTCGATCTGTGCCATTACCTGGTCCAGTCGTGCCATGATCTGGCGCAATACGAGCACCAGCGCGACCAGGGCTGGCACGAGGAAGAGGCAGCCGCGGGCCTTGCGTTGCAAGACAAAATGCCCGCTGCCGGGAAAGACGAGGGCCGACAGCAGCAGGGCGAGATGACGTTTCGGAAGGGAGGAGCCGCTCATGCGTGCCTTTTGTAGGGGAAAGAGCGGCTCATCATACTATTGCCAGCCGAATTTGCGCAGATACACGCGTTTCATGAACGTCGTCAGCACGGTGTAGCAGACGAGGATGCCCAGCAGCCAGGGGAAGTAGCCCAACGGCAATGCTTGCAGCTTGAAGTAAGTCGCCAGCGGTCCCATCGGCAGGAACACGCCCACGGCCATGATGAGGGTCGTGGCCACCAGCAGGGGCACGGACGCGATGCTGTCGATGAAGGGCAGCTTCGGCGTGCGGATCAGGTGCACGATCAGCGTCTGCGTCAACAGCCCCACGACGAACCAGCCGGACTGGAACAGGGTTTGCTGCTCCGGCGTATTCGCGCCGAACACATGCCACATCAGGATAAACGTGCTGATGTCGAAGATCGAGCTGATGGGGCCGAAAAACACCATGAAGCGGCCGATGTCGCGCGGGTTCCAGGTCAAAGGCTGCTGGATCAGTTCGGCGTCGACGTTATCGAACGGAATGGCGATCTGCGACACGTCATACAGCAGGTTTTGCACCAGCAAGTGCAGCGGCAGCATGGGCAAGAACGGCAAAAAGGCGCTGGCCACCAGCACGGAAAACACATTGCCGAAGTTCGAGCTGGCCGTCATGCGGATGTATTTGAGCATGTTGCTGAAGGTGCGGCGGCCTTCCAGCACGCCTTCTTCCAGCACCATCAGGCTTTTTTCCAGCAGGATGATGTCGGCCGCTTCCTTGGCGATATCGACGGCCGAATCGACGGAAATGCCGATGTCGGCCGCGCGCAGGGCGGGCGCGTCGTTGATGCCGTCCCCCATGAAGCCGACGATGTGGCCATTGCCGCGCAGGGCGCGCACGAGGCGCTCCTTGTGCAGCGGGCTGAGCTTGGCAAACACGGTGTTGTCCTCGGCCGCCCTGGCCAGGGTGGCGTCGTCCATCTCGTCCAGCTGCGGGCCTTGCAGCACGCCATGCACGGCCAGGCCCACTTCGCGGCAGATCTTCGCCGTCACCAGGTGGTTGTCCCCCGTCAATACTTTCACGGTGACGCCGTGTTCCGCCAGCGCGCGCAGGGCGGGTGCCGTCGATTCCTTGGGCGGATCGAGGAAGGCGACATAGCCGATCAGGGTCAGCGCCGTTTCATCGGCCACACCGTACACGGTCTTATGGGGCGGCACTTCCTTGACGGCCACGGCCACCACGCGCAAACCTTCCGCGTTGAGGCCATGCGTGGTTTCCAGCACCTTGTCCAGCAGGGCGGCATCGAGCGGCACGTTGACGCCGTTCAGGCGCAGATGGCTGCAGGCAGCGAGGATTTCCTCGACGGCGCCCTTGCAGATCAGTTCATGGTGATCATTCTTTTCGGAAACGACGACGGACATGCGGCGGCGCACGAAATCGAACGGGATTTCATCTACCTTGACGTAATCGCGGGCCAGCTGCATTTCCGTCTGCAATTCCACGTGGTCGAGCACGGCGCGATCGAGCAGGTTTTTCAAGCCCGTCTGGTAGTGGCTGTTCAGGTAGGCAAATTGCAGCACTTCATCGGACGGCTGGCCGAACACGTCCGTATGGCGTTCCAGCACGATCTTGTCCTGCGTCAAGGTGCCTGTCTTGTCCGTGCACAGCACGTCCATGGCGCCGAAGTTCTGGATGGCGTCCAGGCGTTTCACGACGACTTTCTTTTTCGACAGCTTCACGGCGCCCTTGGCCAGGGTGCTGGTGACGATCATGGGCAGCATTTCCGGCGTCAGGCCCACGGCGACGGACAGGGCGAACAGGAACGCTTCCATCCAGTCGCCCTTGGTCCAGCCATTGATGAGGAACACCAGCGGCGCCATCACGAGGGCGAAGCGGATCAGGAGCCAGCTGACGCTGTTCACGCCCGCCTCGAACGCCGTCGGCGTGCGCTCGGTGGCCGTTACGCGCGTGGCGATGGTGCCGAAATAGGTGCGGTTGCCCGTGGCCAAGACCAGCGCCGTGGCGGCGCCCGAGATCACATTCGTGCCCATGAACAGCAGATTGGCCAGTTCCATCGGGTCTTTGCCATGGGCGTCGGCCAGCTCGGCCATCTTTTCCACGGGCAAGGATTCGCCCGTCATTGCCGCCTGGCTGACGAACAGGTCTTTGGCGGACAGCAAGCGGCAATCGGCGGGGATCATGTCGCCTGCCGACAGCACGATGATGTCGCCCTGCACCAGCTGGCGGATCGGCAATTCCGTCTGCTGGCCATTGCGCAGCACGGTGGCCGTGTTGCTGACCATGGCTTTCAGGCGCTCGGCGGCCCGGTTCGAGCGGCCTTCCTGCACGAAGCGCAGCAGGGTCGACAAAATCACCATGGTGCCGATGACGATGGTCGCTTTCGGATCTTCCGTCAGGTAGGAAACGATGGCCAGCACGGTGAGCAGCAAGTTGAACGGATTCTTGTAGCACAGCCACAGGTGCTGGTACCAGGCCAGCGGTTTTTCATGCTCGACCTCGTTCGGCCCCGTTTGCGCGCCGATCACTTGCGCTTCGGCATCGCGCAAGCCTTCCAGGCGCGTGTGCAGGCGGTTCAGGGCGCTGTCCAGGTCTTCATGGGCGGCGGCCAGCAACTGGCGCGCCAGATGGTCTGGCACGGGACGGGCCGTGCTGTTTTCCAGCGGCATGGCGCGGCGGCGGAAATTGCCGGCCGTATGGCGCTTGCGCAGGAACGATTCGAATAAGCGGGTGAAGAGGTTCATGGCTCTTCCTTTCACGACGAGGTGTTGACGGGCGGCGCAGCCGCAGGCAAGACTTGCGTGCCGCCAAGACACAATAGTGCTGGCGGGCAATCCGGGTCAGTAGCCGGTCGCGATCGGAAAGAGGGAGGGAGAGGCGCGCAGCCGGACTGGCCGCGCGAGACACCGCACCTTGCTCAGCAAGGCACGGAGAAAACGGAATTCCGCGTTGCTTGCTGCTTAGCTGCCGAGGCAATCGCCGATACAAGATCGGCTACTGTCACTAGAACAAGTACCCACGTGGGACTCCGTAAAATGAATAATGCAGGGATGATAAAAGTGCATGCAGACAAGGTCAAGCAAAGATCGTCAACATTACCGAAGCGTAATGTTGACCGGGTCTTGGCCAGCGTTTTTCTGCCGGCGTTCGTCCTGGCCGCGATTGTTATAATCGGGGCCAACCGTCATGTTCGACGAAAAGGCAGGCAAGACAGGCCCATGAAAGGCATTGGTCATATGGCAAGACTCAAAGAGATCAGGGTGGTGGAAACACCAATCAGCTATTCCAACCAGCACGCCTGGTCTTTTCATCCGGGCGCGCATCATGTGCGGCAGTTGCTGATGCATTTTTTGCCGTCCGATTTCGTCCTTGATGGCTCTTCGCTCCTGTCCGTCATCTTCGGCGAAAAACCGGCCGGCGAGGCGCAGTGCAGCCAGGTGCTGGGCTGCACCAGCTATTATGTGGAAGACTTCGATATCGGCGCCTACATGGCCTGTTCCCCGTCCGCACAACAGGAGCGCATGCTGCTGGAACTGACGGCGGTGCTGGTCCGGCTGGCCAGTGGTGCCGAGGCCGAGGCCGTCAATCAGGCGGCATGCCGTGTGCGCGACTGCGCGTTTACACTCCGCATCCCGGTGCGCAAATTATGGCGTTCGTCGCCGGACAGACAATATCGCGTCGAAGTTTACCGGTGCCTTGGCCCGGCCATCGGCGAGGTGTGGCAAGCTCACCTCGTCGACAAAGCCGGAAAACCATTGGCTGTCGACGGCATCACCGGCACGCCAGGCTACCTGGACCGTACCTCCCACTTCAGCAAGTCCCGCTGGGACGGCGCGTTGTTTCAGATCGTGCACACCACGCTCAATTCCGTCGTGTATAGCCTCGATACGGCAAGGTGCTATACGTAATGGTTGCTGTGGAAAACTATTTTGAAGCGGAATTATTGAAGCGTTTGCAAGGCGCGTGGTGCCTGGTACTGGCAATGCCGGTACCCGCTTGTGCACGCTTATCTCAGCGGAACCGGCAAGCGCCGGGTCAGCGGACGCATGCTTTGACGATCCATCCATAGGCCGGGAAAGACTTCGAACTTCAAATCGTCACGGTTGACGCCGGTATCGAAATAGCGGCACAGCCTGTCGCTGAGGTCTGCATCGCCCCACATATTGGTCAGCTCATGGCGTTCGATCAGGTCGCGGCTTGCGGGCAGTGCCAGTTCTTCTTTCAGCGCGGGTATCACGCTGTAGTCGAGGGCACAGTCAGCACCCAGATCGACCAGATCGGCACCGCGAAACGGGAAGCCTCCCTCAAAATTGACAAGCGGCCTCAACCAATAGCGTTCATGGTCGCCGACAATCAGAGGGCTACCCGCTGGGATTTGCTCGACGGCAAGCTGTCGCAAGACGATTTTCCCGACAAAGCCGCTGAAAAGGACCGGTGTCGTATCGAGCATCAGGCCGCTCCAGTCACCGGTGGCGCTGCTGGCAGCGTAAAAGCGCATGATCGAGTTCCTGGTCATCTGTGCCAGCGCATATAAATTCTCGCGCAGCTTGAGGCTGACCAGGTCGCCTTCCTTCCAGACGATACGCTTTACCATGGGATACTCCTTGTCGGTGACGGTGAGGGTGTTGAACCGCAGAAGGTCAGGCAGGTTCGATTTCAGGAGGGCTTACAGGTGCTTAAGGAAAGTGAATCGGCCAGGATGTGCCACAGCGCCGCGTGGCGCTGCTGCAGCGCGGCGCCGCCAGCGTAAATGAGTTCCACGTGCAGGCTGTCGACGATGCCCAGGTAGGCTTGCGCATACAGGTCGATGCGTTGCGGCGGCAGGGCGGGCGCCAATCGCCCCAGGCTGGCCACGTAGTGCCGCTGCAATTGCGCCAGCAACGCTTCATAGCCCGTGCCCACTTCCACGCGCAGGGGCGCGGGCGGCAGGTACGCCGTGCGCAGCAAAAAGCGCAAGTGGGCCGAATCGGCATAGCGCTGCGCCATGCGGTCGCAGTACAGGGAACCGGCCAGCTGGCCGCCCGGTGCCGCCAGCGCCGCCTCGTCGGCGAAGCAGGCGTCCATGAAGGCTTGCTCTTCGGCCAGTGCGTCGGCAAACACGTCGAGGAAGAGGGCGTCCTTGCCGGCGAAGTGCGAATACAGCGAGGCCTTGCGCATGCCCGCCTGCGCGGCGATGTCGCTGAGGGACGAGGCGTCGTAGCCGTGTTCGGAAAAGTGCACGACGGCGACGGCGCAGATGTTATCGGCCGAGGCCGAGCGTTTCTTCATATGAGGGTAGTAGTTGGGTGAAGCGTCAGTGCGCGCCCAGGCTGCTGGCGTGTGCCGGATGGATGCGCGCAGCGGCCAGGGTCAGCCATGATACCAGCAGGCCGGCCGCGGTCAAGAACAGCAGCCAGGGCAGCGGCCCCCGTTCGGACAGGCCGGCCGCCAGCGGCGTGGCCAGCGACGATAAGCTCATCTGTATGGCGCCCAGTAATGCCGCCGTGGAACCGAGGGCGCGCTGCTGCGAACCCATGGCCATGGCCATCAGCGCCGATTCCGCGATGCCCAGGCCAAACAGGGCCACGAACATGCCCGGCACGACGGCGGCGATGCCGGCGCCCGCCCAGGCGCCGAGCAGGGCCAGTGCCGCGCCGCCCAGCATGGCCGCGCTGCCCGCCACGCAGAGGCGCGCCACGCCCTGCGTTTCCACCAGCCGGCCGCTGGCCATGGCGCCGAGCAGCACGGCCACGCCCGTGGCGCCGAACACGAGGCCGAAGCTGCCGGCGGACAGGCCGAAATCGCGCTGGTAGACCAGTGACGCACCGCCGATATACGCAAACAGGAAAAAGAACGCGGCCGACAGGGCCAGCGCGGGCAGCAGGAAGGCGCGGTCGAGCGCGATGCGCGCATACGTGCGCTGCATGCCGCGCGGCGAGACCCGCTTGGCGACGGGTAAGGTTTCCGGCAGGAACAGCGCGCTATTGAGCAGGGTCAAGGCGCCCAGCGCGGCCAGGGCCAGCATCACGGCGCGCCAGCCGTAACGGGCGTCGAGCAAGCCGCCCACGGCGGGCGCTAGCACGGGCGCCAGGCCCACGATGGTCATCAGGAGGGCAAACAGCTGCGCCGCTGTGACGCCATCGGCCACGTCGCGCACCATGCTCATCACCACGACCAGGGTCAGCGCCGCACCCAGGCCTTGCAGCGTGCGCGCCAGCAGCAGGGTGGTCAATTGTTCCGCCTGCGACGCCCACACGGCCGCCACGATGTAGACGGCGATGCCGGCCAGCAGCGGGCGGCGCCTGCCCAGCATGTCGGTGAGCGGCCCGCACAGCAGCTGCCCGCCGCCCAGGGCCAGCAGGAAAACGGTCAGGCTCAGTTGCACGTTCGCATACGAGGTGTGCAGCTCGCGCGCCATGGCCGGCATCGAGGCCAGGTACATGTCGATGCCGGCCGGGCCGAGCACGGCCACCAGGGCCAGGGAAGCCGCCAGCCCGAGACTGGCGGCGGGGAGAGTGGTTTGCTGCTGCATTGCGCTTCCTTTGTATCGTCAAAAAACACGGCATGGACACTGCCGTCTTTTTTATTGTACACTGGCTACCTACCGATAGGTAGCTTGCTCAGTCAATGAAAGGATGAGAACGATGAAGGAAGAAACTATGATGGGAGAGACGGCATGACGGAAGTGGGAATCTCGCTCAGCGGCGTGGCCGTGGCGCTGCTGTTCGCCGCCTGGAGCTCGCACCGCACCCGCTGCGAGCGGCGCGATGTCATGTTGCTGACGATACTGGGCACGGTGCTGGGCTTGCCTGGTGCGGTATTGCTGGCGCTGTAGAGCGCGCATAAAAAAAACGGCAGACCTTGCGGCCTGCCGTTCTGTTTTAATTTAATACTCCCGGCTTTTGCCGGGATTTCATTTCTTGATTGCTGAGTTTCGACGCCTGACAAAACCGTAGCGAGCGTCAGTGATTTGTGGCCGAGAAGCGCAACCGTACTCTAGTACGGTGAGCATCGCCGGCCGCAAAGCGCGACGCGCAGTAGGTTTGGTCTGGCGTCATTCCTCTTCGTAGGAGCTGATCGGTGCGCAGCCGCAGAACAGATTGCGGTCGCCGTACACGTTGTCGGCGCGGCCGACCGGTGGCCAGTATTTGCGCTGGCGCAAGGAAGCGACGGGGTAGGCCGCGATTTCACGGCTGTACTTGCGTTCCCAGTTGTCCGACATCAATACCTGTGCCGTGTGCGGCGCGTTTTTCAACGGGTTGTCGTCGTGGTCGAATTCACCGCTGGCGACCTTGGCGATTTCCGCGCGGATGGCGATCATGGCGTCGATGAAGCGGTCGATCTCCACTTTCGATTCGCTTTCCGTCGGTTCGATCATCAAGGTGCCCGGCACGGGGAAGCTCATGGTCGGCGCATGGAAACCGAAGTCCATCAGGCGCTTGGCCACGTCTTCGTTGCTGATGCCGGTGGCGTCCGTGATCGGGCGCAGGTCCAGGATGCACTCGTGCGCGACCAGGCCGTCGTGGCCCGAGTACAGCACAGGGTAGTGCGGCGCCAGGCGGCGCGCGATGTAGTTTGCCGCCAGGATCGCCGTCTCGGTCGCTGCCGTCAAGCCTTCCGCGCCCATCATGGCGATGTACATCCACGAAATCGGCAGGATGCTGGCCGAGCCGAATGGCGCGGCGCTGACGGCGCCGATGCCGGCGACGTCGCGCTGGTAGCCCGACGAACGCTGGTTCGGCAGGAATTTCGCAAGGTGGGCGCCCACGCCGATCGGGCCGACGCCTGGGCCGCCGCCGCCGTGCGGGATGCAGAAGGTTTTATGCAGGTTCAGGTGCGATACGTCGCCGCCAAACGAGCCGGGAGCGGCCACGCCGACCAGCGCGTTCATGTTGGCGCCGTCGATGTAGACCTGGCCGCCGTGCGAGTGGATGATCTCGCACAGTTCCTGGATGCCTTCTTCAAACACGCCGTGGGTGGATGGGTAGGTGACCATCACGCACGCCAGGTTGGCGCTGTGCTTTTCCGCTTTCGCTTTCAGGTCGGCCAGATCCACGTTGCCGTTGGCGTCACAGCTGGTGACGACGACCTGCATGCCGACCATGTTGGCCGAGGCAGGGTTGGTGCCGTGCGCCGACGATGGAATCAGACAGATGTTGCGGTGGCCTTCGCCGCGCGATTCGTGGTACGCCTTGATCACCAGCAGACCCGCGTATTCGCCCTGCGAGCCGGCGTTCGGCTGCAGCGAGACGGCAGCGTAGCCCGTCAGCGCGCACAGCATCTCTTCCAGCTGCGCGATCATTTCGCGGTAGCCGACCGTTTGCGCATCGGGCGCGAACGGGTGGATGTTCGAGAACTCGGGCCAGGTGACGGGAATCATTTCGCTCGTCGCGTTCAGCTTCATGGTGCAC
Source organism: Janthinobacterium sp. GW460-12-1-14-LB5 (assembly GCF_059423585.1). Classification (NCBI taxonomy): domain Bacteria; kingdom Pseudomonadati; phylum Pseudomonadota; class Betaproteobacteria; order Burkholderiales; family Oxalobacteraceae; genus Janthinobacterium; species Janthinobacterium sp. GW460-12-1-14-LB5. Next base: position 9,653 of record NZ_JBWKYD010000023.1, read on the forward strand.
GAACCGAGCGGGATCATGGTGCGGTCCAGCGCCAGGTCCTTGTCGGCCAGGCTGCGCAGGTAGCGCAGCATTTCGTGTTCCGAGTGGTAGCTGTTGAAGACCGGGTGGGTCAGGTAGGCGCTCTCGCGCGCCAGCTGCGCCGGCAGGGCGCTGGTGACGCCCGCTTCAACCGCATCCAGGTCCGGCGCGGCAGGCGCGTTGGCGACGCCGTCGGCGAAGACGTTCCACAGCAGCGCGATATCGTCGCGCGTCGTGGTTTCATCGAGCGACACGCCGACGTGGGTGGCGTCGACCTTGCGCAGGTTGACGCCGTGCTTCAGTGCCGCCGCGTGCAGTTTTTCCGCATCGGCGACCTGGATGGTCAGGGTGTCGAAATAGGTGGTGTTGACGACCTTGTGGCCCAGGGTCTTCAGGTTGGCGGCCAGCACGCCCGTAAAGCGGTGCACGCGCTGGGCGATCTGCAGCAGGCCGGCAGGACCGTGGTAGACGGCGTACATCGAGGCCATCACGGCCAGCAGCACTTGCGCCGTGCAGATGTTCGAGGTCGCTTTTTCGCGGCGGATGTGCTGTTCACGCGTCTGCAGGGCCAGGCGGTACGCCTTGTTGCCTTGCGCATCGACGGTCACGCCCACCAGGCGGCCCGACATATTGCGCTTGAATTCATCGCGCGTGGACAGGTAGCCCGCGTGCGGGCCGCCGAAACCGAGCGGCACGCCGAAGCGCTGGCTGTTGCCGACGACGACGTCGGCGCCCCATTCGCCAGGCGGCGTGAGCATGGTCAGGGCCAGCAGGTCGGCCGCGACGATGACCATGGCGCCATTCGCGTGCAGTTTTTCCACGCCGGCGCGGTAGTCGCGGACTAAGCCGTTTACGCCAGGGTATTGCAGCAGCACGCCGAAGCAGGCGTCCAGCGACTCGATTTCAGCCGGGTCGAAGGTGCGCACTTCGATGCCGATCGGCTGGGCGCGCGTCTGCACCACTTCCAGCGTTTGCGGCAGCACGTCATTGGCGACGTACAGCACGTTCGACTTCGACTTGCCCACGCGCTGGATCAATGTCATCGCTTCGGCGGCGGCCGTGCCTTCGTCCAGCATCGAGGCGTTCGAGATGCCCATGCCGGTCAGGTCGGTGATCACTTGCTGGAAATTCAAGATCGCTTCCAGGCGGCCTTGCGAAATCTCAGGCTGGTAAGGCGTGTAGGCCGTGTACCAGGCGGGATTTTCAAAGATGTTGCGCAAAACGACACCGGGGGTGAAGGTGTTGTAATAGCCTTGGCCAATCAGGGATTTGAGTACCTGGTTCTTGCCGGCGATGGCTTTCAGGCGCGACAGCGCTTCCTGTTCCGGCATCGGCTGCGAGTAGGCGCCCAGGGGCAGGGCGCCCTTGTTGCGGATGTTGCTTGGCACCAGGGCGTCGATCAGCGCGGCGCGCGATGGATAGCCGAGGGTCGCCAGCATGGCTTGCTGTTCGGTGGAAGAGGGGCCGATGTGGCGGGCGATGAAGGCATCGCGTGCTTCGAGTTGGGTCAGGCTGGTGCGGGTCATGATATAGAGGCCAAAAAAGACTGAAAAACCGGGAGGCGGCGCGCGGGCGCAGCGCAGAAAAAAAGCAAACGGGCCGCAATTGCGGCCCGTGAATCAAACGCGATTACGCGCTGGTGGTGGCGCCATAGGCGGCAGCGTCGAGCAAGCCGTCCAGGGCCGACACGTCGGATGGCTTGATCTTGAACAGCCAGTTGGCGTAGGCGTCGGCATTGATCGACTCAGGCGAGTTGACCACGTCGTCGTTGACGGCCACGACTTCGCCGGCCACTGGCGCGTAGATGTCGCTCGCTGCCTTGACCGATTCCACCACGGCGGCATCGTCGCCGGCGCCATAGGTATTGCCCACGGTTGGCAGTTCGACGAAGACGATGTCGCCCAGGGCGTCCTGCGCGTATTCGGTGATGCCGACGGTGACGGTGCCGTCGCCTTCAAGGCGTACCCATTCGTGGGAAGCGGTGTACTTCAGGTCTGCAGGAATGTTCATGTGTGGCTCCAGATGGTAAATGTTCGTTATTGATTATGGTTGTACGGTCTTGCGGGCGGCTCTATAAAACCTTACGCAGCCAGGATTTTACCGTTACGCACGAAAGGCAGCTTGACGACGGAAGCGGCCAGCTGCTTGCCGCGGATTTCCACGTGCACGGTGTCGCCCACGGCGACGCCGTTCGGCACGCGCGCCAGGGCGATCGCTTCCTGCATGGTGGGGCTGAAGGTGCCGCTGGTGATTTCGCCCGTGGCGTCGCTGCCGGCGATGATGACTTTTTGATGGGCGCGCAGCACGCCGCCTTTTTCGCGCAGGATCAGGCCGACGAATTGCGCGTTCTGGCCCTTGGCCAGCAGGGCGGCCTTGCCGATGAAGTCGCGCTCGCTGACGAGGTCGATGGTCCATGCCAGGCCCGCGTCGAGCGGGTTGATGGTTTCGTCCATGTCCTGGCCGTACAGATTCATGCCCGCTTCCAGGCGCAGGGTGTCGCGCGCGCCGAGGCCGGCGGGCTTGACGCCGGCGGCGGCCAGGGCGTTCCACAGCGCTTCCACCTGGGTGGCGGCCACGCCGATTTCAAAGCCGTCTTCGCCCGTGTAGCCGGTACGCGCCAGCATGACTTCGCCGAAGGCCGTGTCCTTGACGATGACGACGTTGAACGGCTTGATGGCTTCGGAAGCGGCTTGCGTTTCCGGCAGCACTTGCCACACCTTGGCGCGCGCGTTCGGGCCTTGCACGGCCACCAGGGCCATCGGATTGTTGGCATTGCGGCGCTCGGTGATCGTCAGGCCGCTGTTGGTGTTGGTGTTTTGCTGCTGCATCCACGCCACGTCTTTTTCCGCCGTGCCCGCGTTGACGACGAGGCGGAACCAGTTTTCGTTGAAGAAGTAGACGATCAGGTCATCGATGACGGTACCTTCGGCATTCAACATGCACGAGTACAGCGCCTTGCCCGACACTTGCAGCTTGTCAACGTTGTTGGCCAGCAAGCCGCGCAAAAAGGCGCGCACGTTCGGACCTTCGATATCGACCACGCACATATGGGACACGTCGAACATGCCGGCGTCGCCGCGCACGGCATTGTGTTCTTCGATTTGCGAGCCGTAGTTGACGGGCATGTCCCAGCCGCCGAAATCGACCATGCGGGCGCCGAGGGCACGGTGGGCGTTGTTGAGTGGGGTCGCTTTGAGCGTCATGGATTCCTCGGGACGAAGGTAAAAGGGGAGTTAACAAAACATAGAATAGCCAAACACGGCTTTCCAGCGTGATCACTGACCCCCCTGTCCTTTGTACCTGAGAGATTACGGGGGCTTGCCCCGTGCGCCCCTTCGGTGGGCCGCCGGCATGTGCCGCGGCCGCTCTCCAGAGTTGAGCTAAAACGTGTCGCCAAAGCAACAGCTTCAGTCCGCCTGATCGGTCCTTTTGCCTGAGAGTTTTTGGGTAGTGCCCCTTCGGCGGCAACGCTGGATTGCCCTCTCCCGATCAAGTGGGAGGAATATATGCCAGCAGGGTGTTTCTGTCAATCTGTAAAGACGTTGCCAAATTGCAGCAAAAGCCCCGGTTTGCGGGGCTGGCAGCGGGCCTGGCCTGGCGCAAAAGGGCGCCCTGCCGCGCGCGAATGGACTATGATGAAGTTCTGGCTTTCTTGCGGGTGGCTGCCATGAATACGACACAAAGCGGGACACAACACGAGACACAAAACAACACCGAGCAGCACGGTTACTTTACCCTCTCGGGCGACGTCAACAGCGACATGGTGCGGCGCGTCTTCAACGCCGTGTCCGACATCACGGAAGACAAGCTCACCACCGCGCACATTTTGATCCAGTCGAACGGCGGCTATGTCAGCGATGGCATCTGTCTGTACAACTTCCTCAGCAAGTTGCCGCTCGACATCATTACCTACAACGCGGGCGCCGTGGCGTCCATTGCCGTGACCTTGTTCCTGGCGGGGCGGCACCGCCACGCCAGCGACACGGCCCGCTTCATGGTGCACAAGTCGCATGCGACGGCCTCGCCCGGTTCCCGCCCCGATGCGCTGAGCATCATCGTCGAAGGCTTGCGCGCCGACGACATGCGCACCGAGCGCATCCTGCGCGGCCACGTCAAGCTGACGGAAGAGCAGTGGCAAGTGCACGCGTATTCCGACCTGCACCTGACGGCCGACCAGGCGCTGGAAGTGGGCATGGTCGAATCGATCCGCGACTTTTCGCCGCCCAAGGGCAAGCGCCTGACGAATATCTGACCCTTCGCCCATGCGGTTGCCGCGAAAACATTTTCATATGGCAATTTTCGAGGTGAAAATTGTAATGGGATGTAATTCTTGCCTGCAGTTGATGAAAACCGGGGCGTAAGCAGGGCTAGTCGTGGCATAGTGCACGCTGATCATGAAATAAGTGTAGGCACGATGACTTGGTGGAATGGGATTTCTTTTGCGGCCGATATGTCGGTGATGGGGCCGGCTGGCGTGGCGATTGCCCTGTGGCTGCTCGTCTCGCGTCAATGGCGCCTGGTGCTCAGCTGGAGCTTGTGGTACGGCGGCGGGCTGGCCCTCGTGGTGCTGTCGAAGCTGGCTTTCATGAGCTGGGGAGTGGGCAGCAGCGCGCTCGATTTCACGGGTTTCAGCGGCCACGCCATGCGCGCCGGCGCCGTGTTTCCCGTGCTGATGTATGTGCTGCTGCAGCGGGCCGAGCCGCGCTGGCGCCATGCCGCCGTGCTCGTCGGCGTGGCTTTTGCCGTGCTGGTGGCCATTTCGCGCGTGGTTGTGCATGCGCACAGCGTGTCGGAAGCCGTCAGCGGCTGCGTGCTGGGCCTGGCGTTGGCGCTGGGTTTCATGTGGAGCGCCCGTGGCGCCGTGAATATCGCCGTCAGCCATGCGCTGGCGCTGGCCAGCCTGGTGCTGATGGTGGTGCTGAGCTTCAAGGCGGAACCGATGCCGACCGAGCAGTGGCTGCAAAAACTGGCCCTGGTACTGTCCGGCCATGAGCGCGTTTTTTCCCGCGAAGACTGGAAACTGGCGCAGGATGGCCGCCCAGCCCCGTGATGCGGGACAAGCTGGCGCCTGGCGCTACGGTTTTTTGGCCAGAAAAGCATCAGGAAATGGTATGATGAACCACTTTTTTTGCGGTGAATGGCCAGACAGCCGTCGCGATGGTGCATCTGAACTGAATATGAACCGGGTTCACCCATAATATAACCGCCAGCATAGGCCAGGAACTCTAAAACACGTGCGTCTCTCTTCCATCAAGTTGTCGGGATTTAAGTCTTTCGTCGATCCCACCAATTTCCAGGTGCCAGGCCAGCTCGTGGGCGTGGTCGGGCCGAATGGCTGCGGCAAGTCGAACATCATCGACGCCGTGCGCTGGGTGCTGGGCGAATCGAAAGCGTCGGAGTTGCGCGGCGAATCGATGCAGGACGTCATTTTCAATGGCTCCACGCACCGCAAACCGGCTGGCCGCGCTTCCGTGGAACTGGTGTTCGACAACAACGATGGCAAGGCCTCGGGCCAGTGGGGCCAGTACGCCGAGATCGCCGTCAAGCGCACCTTGACGCGCGACGGCACCTCCACCTATTACATCAATGGCCAGCCCGTGCGCCGGCGCGACATCCAGGATATCTTCCTCGGCACGGGCCTCGGTCCGCGCGCCTACGCCATCATCGGCCAGGGCATGATTTCGCGCATCATCGAATCGCGCCCGGAAGAATTGCGCGTTTTCCTCGAAGAAGCGGCCGGTGTCTCCAAATACAAGGAACGCCGCCGCGAGACGGAAAACCGCTTGCAGGATACGCGCGAGAATTTGCTGCGCGTGGAAGACATTTTGCGCGAACTCAATGCCAACCTGGAAAAGCTGGAAGCGCAGGCCGCTGTCGCCACGCGTTTTCACGCCTTGCAGGCGGACCAGGAAGAAAAGCAGAAACTGTTGTGGCTGCTGCGCAAGAACGAGGCGCAAAACGAGCAGACGCGCTATTTCCGCGAAGTGGAACAGGCGCAGACGGACCTGGAAGAGCAGACGGCCAAGCTGCGCAACGTGGAACTGACCCTGGAGCAGATGCGCCAGGCGCACTTTGCCGTGGGCGACCGTTTGCATACGGCGCAAGGCCATCTGTACCAGACGAATGCGGAAATCGGCAGCCTGGAAGCGCAGATCAAGTTCGTCATCGAATCGCGCGCCCGCCTGCAGGCGCAGCTGGCCACCCTGACGGCCCAGCGCGACCAGTGGACCAGCCAGGGCGGCGAATACCAGGAACAGATCGAAGAGGCGGAATTCCACCTCGAGGAACTGGCGGCCAAGGTTGAGCAATCGCAAATGATGGCGGAACAGAAGGGCGAGCAATTGCCCGAGCTGGACGCCGCCTGGCGCGCCGCGCAAAACAAGAGCACGGAATCGCGCGCGCGCATTATGCAGGCCCAGCAACAGCTGGAACTGGAATCGGCGCACCAGCGCAACGCTTCCAACATCCTGGCCAGCCTGTTGACGCGCCGCGAGCGCTTGCAGCAGGAAAAGAACAGCCTCAGTTTGCCTGACAGCAGCCATCTGGAAAACCTGAAGCTCCAATTGGAAGAAAAGCAGCAAACCCTGGAAGAGCAGGGTTTCTACCTGGAAGAAGCGCTGGAGCAGCAGCCCAAGCTGGAGCAGGAGCGGGCCGAGGCGCAGGCGCAGGTGAATGCCGAAACGGCCGCCAACGCCCAGCTGGAAGCGCGTCTTTCCGCCTTAAAACAATTGCAGGAACGGGTGCAGACGCAGGGCAAGGTCCAGCCGTGGCTGAAAAAGCACGAGCTCGACACTTTGCCGCGTTTGTGGCAAAAGCTGCAGATCGAAGCGGGCTGGGAAGCTGCCATGGAATCGATCCTGCGCGAGCGCACGTCGGCCCTGCAACTGTCGAATATCGACTGGGCCAAGGCATTCTTTGCGGACGCGCCGCCGGCCAAGCTGGCCTTGTACGCACCATCGACGGTGGCGCCGCTGCCCGTGCCGGACGTGCCAGGCCTGAAACCGTTTTTGAACTTGTTGAAACTCAACGATCCGGGCTTGCGCGGCTTGCTGCAGGATTGGCTGTACAACGCCTACGCCGTGGAAGACGCGGCCGAAGCGCTGGCCGAGCGCGGCAAGTTGCCGCCGGGCGGCTATTTCGTCACGCGCGCGGGCCACGTGGTCACGGCCACCAGCGTGCGCTTCTATGCGGCCGATTCGGAGCAGGAAGGCATGCTGGGCCGCCAGCAGGAAATTGACAATATCGGCAAGCAGCTGCGCGCCCAGCAATTGCTGGCCGAAGAGGCGCGCGCCCGTTCCGTGCGGGCCGACGCGGCCGTGGGCGCCCTGACGCGCAACCTGTCCGACTTGCGCTTGCGCATACAGCAGCTGACGTCTTCCGTGCATACTCTGCAACTGGACGTGGTGAAACTGTCGGAAGTGGAAGCGCGCTTCAACCAGCGCAGCACGCAGATCGGCGCCGACCTGGCGGAGATTGCCGCGCAGGAAGCCGAGCAGATGCAGACCAAGCTGGAATCGGAAGAGAAATTCGAACAGCTGGACATGGAACTGGGCAACTTGCAGGAAGCGCACGAAGACGGCCATACGGACTTCTTGCAGAAAGAGCAGCGCCTGGCCGAAGCGCGCGAAGCCTTGCGCGACCTGGAACGCGCCGCCAAGGATACGGAATACGCGGAAAAAGCCCACCGCGCGAAGATCGAGGAATTGCGCCGCAATATCGCCACGGCCAGTACGCAGGCCCAGCAAGTGACGGAAAGCCTGCAGGCGGGCGAACTGGAACTGGCCAACCTGGAAAGCGGCGCGGCCGCCGACGGCTTGCAGGATCTGCTCGAGCGCCGCACCACGCAGGAGCGGGCGCTGGCCGACGCGCGCCATGAACTGGACCAGATCACACAGCAGCTGCGCCTGTCCGAAGATGCGCGCACGCAATCGGAACGCAGCTTGCAGCCGCAGCGCGACAAGATTATGGAAATGCAGCTCAAGGAGCAAGCCGCGCGCCTGAACCAGGAGCAATTCGCCCAGCAATTGCTGGAATCGGGCGCCGACGAGGCCGCCTTGACGGAAAAATTGCATCCGGACATGCGTCCGTCGTATCTGCAGGGCGAAGTCACGCGTTTGACCAACGCCATCACGTCGCTGGGCGCCGTCAACCTGGCCGCGCTGGACGAACTGGCGCAGGCATCCGAGCGCAAGAATTTCCTCGACGCCCAGAATGCCGACCTGACGGAAGCGATCAATACGCTGGAAGACGCGATCCACAAGATCGACAAGGAAACGCGCGACTTGCTGCAAGACACGTTCGACAAGGTCAACCACCACTTTTCCGAGCTGTTCCCGATTCTGTTCGGCGGCGGCCAGGCCAGGCTGACCATGACGGGCGACGAGATTCTCGATTCCGGTGTACAAGTCATGGCGCAGCCTCCCGGCAAGAAAAATGCCACCATCCACCTGTTGTCCGGTGGAGAGAAGGCGCTGACCGCGACCGCATTGGTGTTTTCCATGTTCCGCCTGAATCCGGCGCCGTTCTGCCTGCTCGACGAAGTCGATGCGCCGCTGGACGATTCGAACACGGAACGCTTTTGCCGCATGGTCAAGCGCATGTCCGACCAGACCCAATTCCTTTTCATTTCGCATAACAAGATTGCGATGGAAATGGCCCATCAATTGATCGGTGTGACGATGCAGGAGCAGGGCGTATCGCGCATCGTGGCGGTGGACATGGAGTCCGCCGCAAATTTTGCAACCGAGGCACAAGCAGCATGACAGACCTTCAAATTACCTTGTTCGGCGCCGGCGGCGTCTTTATCGTCGGCGTTTTCTCGTACAACAAATGGCAGGAATACAAGGCCAAGAAAAGCGTGGAACGGGCTTTTTCCACCGACCACGATGACGTGCTGATGCGCGAGGGCGACGCTCCTGCGGTGGAAGCCCAGGAACCTGTCTTGCGGCAGGAACCGCGCTTCGACGCCGCGCCTGCCGCCAAGGCGGAACCGTCGTTCGGCGCACCGCCGGCCGCCGTTGTGCCGGACGCGCCCGTGCATGCGGAACCGTCATTGGGCGATACCGCTGCCGAACCGGCTCCTGCCGCCGCTGCGCCCGCCGCGCCCGTGCAGGAAGTGAGCGCGGCCAGCGAACAGGCGACCAGCCTGGTCGACCCGCTGATCGATTGCCTGCTGCCCCTGTCGCTGGAAGCGCCCGTGCGCGGCGACAAGATCCTGCCCGTGCTGCAAACCTTGCGTCTGGTGGGCAACAAACCCGTCCATTTCATTGGTTTGCACGTGAATGGCGACTGGGAACCGATCACGCATGGCGGTGTCTACACGAAGATGCAGGGCGGCGTGCAGCTGGCCAGCCGCAGCACGGCCCTGAATGAACTCGAATACTCGGAACTGGTCACTCGGCTGCGCGGCGTCGCCGACGAGATCGGCGCCGAGCCGGAAGTGCCCGACATGATGGAAGTGATGGCCGAAGCGCGCACCTTGCATCGCTTCGTCGCCGGCCACGACGCCCAGCTGGGCGTGAACCTGCACACGAACGGCGCGCCATGGGCCATTTCCACCTTGCTCGTTGCACTGGAGAAACAAGGTTTCGACGTGCGTCCGGACGGCCGTTTCGTCATGCCGGACGGCGACGGCGGCCATCTGTTCTCGCTGTCGACGAACGTCACCCTGGCCGAGGAAACGACGCCCCGCCTGACCCTGCTGCTGGACGTGCCTTGCGTGGCACCGGCGCGCGACGGTTTCGGCGCCATGGTCGCCTGCGCCAAGGCGCTGGTGGGCCGCCTCGACGCCACCATCGTCGACGATTACAACCAGGCCCTGTCCGATGCGGCATTGGCCGAGATCGCCGGCCAGGTGCAAGAGTTTTACCAGGAAATGGACGCGGCCGACATCCCGGCCGGTTCCACCCGCGCCCTGCGTTTATTTAGCTGAAGAATCCCGCAACAATGACCGATCCGATCAACCAGGATGCGCAGGCGCGCGTCCTGGCACTTACTGCCGAACTGAACCGGCATCTGCACGCCTACCACGTGCTTGACAATCCCACCATTCCCGACGCCGAATACGACAAGCTGTTCGTCGAACTGCAGGCGCTGGAAGCGGCCCATCCCGACTTGCGCGCACCCGATTCGCCCACCTTGCGCGTGGGCGCGGCACCGCTGCCGCAGTTCGAGCAAGTCACGCACACGGTGCCGATGTTGTCGCTGAACAATGGTTTCACCGACGACGATATCGTCAATTTCGACCGCCGCGTGCGCGACGGCCTGGAACTGGACGGTGCAGAAGTCGACTATGCTGCCGAAGTGAAATTCGACGGCCTGGCCATCAACCTGCGCTATGAAAATGGCCTGTTCGTGCAGGCGGCTACGCGCGGCGACGGCGCCACGGGCGAAGATGTGACGGCGAATATCCGTACCATTTCCGGCATCCCTTTGCGCCTGCATGGCGGCAAGATACCGGCCGTGCTCGACGTGCGCGGCGAAGTGATGATGTTCAAGGCCGATTTCGCCCGCCTGAACGAACGCCAGCGCGAAGCGGGCCAGAAAGAATTCGCCAATCCCCGCAATGCGGCGGCCGGCAGCCTGCGCCAGCTCGATTCGCGCATCACGGCGCAGCGCAAGCTGCGCTTCTATGCGTATGGCATCGGCGCCCTCGATGGCGCCGCCATGCCGGTGTCGCATTCGGCCTTGCTGGACTGGTACGAGACCCTGGGCATCCCCGTGTCCAAGGAGCGCCGTGTGGTGCAGGGCGCGCAAGGCTTGCTGGCCTACTATGCCGACATCGGCGCGCGCCGCCCGGCCTTGCCGTATGAAATCGACGGTGTCGTCTATAAAGTCAATGCGACGGAAGACCAGCAGCAGCTGGGCTTTGTGTCGCGCGCGCCCCGTTTTGCGCTGGCGCACAAGTTTCCGGCAGAAGAAGCGCTGACGCAGGTGCTGGGCATCGATATCCAGGTGGGCCGCACGGGCGCCATGACGCCCGTGGCGCGCCTGGCGCCCGTGTCCGTGGGCGGCGTGACGGTGACCAACGCCACCTTGCACAATGAAGATGAAGTGCTGCGCAAGGACGTGCGCGTGGGTGACACCGTCGTCGTGCGCCGCGCTGGCGACGTGATTCCCGAAGTACTGTCCGTGGTGCTGGAGAAGCGCCCGGAACCGGCGCCGCCGCCGTTCAGGATGCGGGAAACTTGCCCCGTCTGCGGCTCGCACGTGGTGCGCGAAGAGGGCGAGGCGATTGCCCGCTGCTCGGGCGGCCTGTTCTGCTCGGCGCAGCGCAAGGAAGCGTTCCGCCATTTCGCGGGCCGCCGCATGATGGATATCGAGGGACTGGGGGAACGTTACATCGATACCCTGGTCGAACTGGAATACGTGCATGGCCTGGCCGACCTGTACAGCCTGACCCTGGACAAATTGCTGGAAATGAAGCTGCGTGCCGACGAGCGCGATGGTTCCACGCCGGAAACAGTGCAACAAGGCAAGATTCCCACCAAGTGGGCGGAAAACCTGCTGGCCGGCATTGAAGCGAGCAAGCGTCCGCCGCTTGAGCGCTTCCTGTTTGCGCTGGGCATCCGCCACGTGGGCGAATCGACGGCCAAGACCCTGGCCGAATGGCTGGGCAGTTTGCACTACGTGCGGCGGGCGCCGGCGGCCTTGCTGCGCGTGCTGCCCGATATCGGCGGCACCGTGGCCGAGTCGATTGCCGGCTTCTTTGCCGAAGAAAAGAACCAGCAGGCGCTGCAGGCATTGCTGGACGCCGGCGTCGCGCCGCAGGGCGAACACGCGCCCAGCGCCAAGCTGCGCGCGCAACTGGAGCAAGCCAAGCTGCTCGCCGCGCTTGGCATTCCGAAGCTGACGGAGCCGCGCAGCAAGCAGCTGGTGGAGCGGGGCGTGACCCTGGCCAGCCTGGCGGCGCAGGGCGCCAGCTTCCACGCGGGCTTGCCCGCCGCCGTGGCCGAAGCGCTGGCGCAATGGCTGGCCGATGAAGACCATGTCAAGCTGCTTGGTCAACTGGACGCCCTGCGCAGTGAATTACTGTCACAATTGCCTGAAATGTCAGCCGCTGGCGGCAAGCTGGACGGCAAGACCTTCGTCCTGACAGGCACCTTGCCCAATATGAGCCGCGACGAGGCCGCTGAGTTGATCGAGGCGGCCGGTGGCAAGGTCAGCGGTTCCGTGTCGAAGAAGACAGGATATGTCGTGGCGGGTTCTGACGCTGGCAGCAAGCTGGCCAAGGCGCAGGAACTGGGTGTGGCCATGCTTGACGAGGCCGGTTTGCTGGCCTTGCTCGCGCAAGACTAATTATTCAATATCTTACAGAAGACCCATGAAAAAAATCAGAAAAGCAGTCTTTCCCGTCGCCGGCCTGGGCAGCCGTTTCTTGCCTGCGACCAAGGCGCAACCGAAGGAAATGTTGCCCATCGTCGACAAGCCCCTGATCCAGTACGCGGTGGAAGAAGCCGTGGCGGCAGGCATCACGGAAATGATCTTCATCACGGGCCGCAACAAGCGCGCCATCGAAGACCATTTCGATACGGCCTATGAACTGGAATCGGAACTGGAAGCGGCCGGCAAGCGCCAATTGCTGGAAATGGTGCAAAACGTCATTCCCAAGCATATCAATTGCATTTACATCCGCCAGTCGGCGCCGCTGGGTCTGGGACATGCCGTGCTGTGCGCCCGTCCCGTGATCGGCGACGAGCCGTTTGCCGTCTTGCTGGCCGACGATTTCATGGATGTGGAAGAGGGCGTGCGCCCCGTGCTGGCGCAGATGACCGATGTCTTCCAGTATGAAAATTGCTCGCTGCTGGCGGTACAGGATGTGCCGCGCGCGGAAACCAGGCAGTACGGTATTGTGTCGGCAAAGAATTATCAGCCCGACCTGGAAGTGGTCTCGGCCATCGTGGAAAAGCCTGCGCCGGAAGAGGCGCCATCGACCCTGGCCGTGGTGGGTCGTTATGTGCTGACCAGCCGCATCTTCGGTCACCTGGAAAACCTGGGCACGGGCGCCGGCGGCGAAATCCAGTTGACGGACGGCATCGCCGCCCTGATGCGCGAAGAGCGCGTGCTGGCATACCGCTATCAGGGGCAGCGCTATGACTGCGGCTCCAAGCTCGGTTATCTGAAGGCAACGACGGCGATGGGCATGAAACATCCGGAAACGGGCGCGGCCTTCCGTACTTACTTGCAAGAATTGCAATCGACACTGGAAGCAAAATGACCGTACGCGAGATTCTGAAGATGGGCGATCCGCGTTTGCTGCGGATGGCCGAGCCCGTGCGTGAATTCGATACGCCCGAGTTGCACGCCTTGATCGCCGACATGTTCGACACCATGCATGCGGCCAATGGCGCCGGCCTGGCAGCGCCGCAGATCGGCGTCAACCTGCAGCTGGTGATCTACGGCTTCAAGCAGAATCTGCGCTATCCCGACGCGCCGCAAGTGCCGGAAACCGTGCTGATCAACCCGCTGCTGACACCTTTGTCGGAACGCAAGGAAGAGGGCTTCGAAGGTTGCCTGTCTGTGCCCGGCCTGCGCGGCAGCGTGCCGCGCTGGAGCGAGCTGCATTACGAAGGCGTCGACCAGTTCGGCCAGCCCATCAGCCGCGACTGCGACGGCTTCCATGCCCGCGTGGTGCAGCATGAAGTGGACCACCTGCACGGCATTCTGTATCCGATGCGTATCGTTGATTTTACGCAATTCGGCTATACGGAAGTCATGTTCCCCGACCTGGATCCGAACGACGACGATTGATCGGCTCCTGAGAAAACGTCCATGGCGGCGTTGCCTTGCCCTGAACGTTTTTCAGGCGCCTCGTGACTTTGGCTGTCAAACAAAAAATGGCCGCGCAGCATCAGCTGGGCGGCCATTTTTTATGCCTGAAGCAATCCTAGCGCACCTTGCGGCTGCTGCCCAGGTTGTCGAGCAAGGTTTTCAGTTCATCCTGCATGGCCTCCGTCAGGTTCAGGAAGCGGCAGCCGATCTGCACCTGCTCGCCCAGCAGGAAGGAGCGGAAGGTGCGCGACAGGCGGATTTCCAGGTCGGCGATCATGACCTTGTCCGGCCCCAGTTCCAGGCGCACGCGCGACAGCTTGCGCCCCACGTACAGGCCCACCGTGTCGCGCGGGTGGGCGCGCATGCCGATGCCGCCGGCGGAGAAATCATACAGCTGCAATTCATACGGACGGCCCTCGAGCACGAAGGCGGCCAGGTAGTACACGCCCAGCGGCGTTTCCAGGCGCGCCGATTCGCGCCGCTCCAGCACCAGGCAATGGCTGGGGAAGTTGGTCAGGTAGACGTTTGGCCGCTCGGGATACGCCTCCCATTCGCCATTGATGGTAAATTGCAGTTTGGCGCTTTGCACCCACGACACAAACGTGGCGCCGCCTTCGGGCAGGGTCGCGCCTTCGTTGAGTTCCAGCACGAATTGCGGCAAGTCGTCGTCGACGGACAGGACGCGCGCCATGATGACGTCTTCGCCGCCCGTCGGGTAGATGGAAATGGCGTCGCCGTTATCAGCCAGGCTGCACAGGGTTTCGCCGATATCCCACGGATCGCTCATATGGTGCGGCTTGGTGCCTGGCTCCATCGGCTCGGCCACGTCAGCCAGACTGGGGGCGCCTTTGCGCAGGGGATTAGGAATGGGATCGTTCACGACGGCGTATCTCTTGTAATTTCTAATGGGGAATAGTGTATAGGTTCAGGGCAATATTTGCTAACCAAATCACAATAATTGCCTTTGTTGCACTATTCTTGTTGCCTTCTGGATATAGATCCCGGCAAGCTTAAAACTGCTCGTCCGCGCTCAGGTAGCGCCATTGGCCGGTCGGCAAATCGCCCAGCTTGACCTTGCCGATGCGCACGCGTTTCAAGCCCAGCACTTTCAGGCCGACGGCTTCGCACATGCGGCGGATCTGGCGTTTCTTGCCTTCACGCAAGGTAAAGCTCAGCTGATCCTCGTTTTGCCAGCGCACCTTGGCCGGCAGCAGCGGCTTGCCGTCGAGCCACAGGCCATGGTTGAGTTTTTTCAGCTCGCTGTCGGGCAGGGTGCCGCCCTTGGTGTAGCTCACGCGCACCAGGTATTCCTTGTCGATATCGGTATCGTGGCCGATCAGCTGCTTGGCCACGCGGCCGTCCTGCGTCAGGACCAGCAAGCCGACGGAATCGATGTCCAGGCGGCCGGCCGCCACCAGGCTGCGCAGCTGGGTCGGGTGGAACTGTTCCGGGCTGCGGTCTTCCGCCCAGCGGTTTTCCGCCTTGATCAGGGCCACGGCGGGCGTGTAGCCGTCTTCGGCCTGGCCGCTGACATAGCCGACGGGTTTGTTGATCAGCACGGTGACGCGCTTCGACTGCTCGGCTGCCGCCTGGCGTTCCACGGTGACGCGCTGGCTCGGGTAGACCTTGCTGCCCAGCTCGGACACCACCTTGCCATCCACGCGGACCCAGCCGCGCGCGATCCATTCATCGGCTTCGCGGCGGGAGCACAGCCCCAGTTCGGACATGCGTTTGGACAAGCGTAATAATTCTTCGGTCATGTTGTTTCAGTTTCAGTAAGGGTAGGCGCTGCGCGGAAAGCTTACACTTTCAGCGCATCGAGTAAATCGGTTTCCAGCAATATCTGGTTGCGGGCATTGTTGAGCGCGGGACCGTCGACGAGGAAAACGTCTTCGACCCGCTCGCCCAGAGTCATGATCTTGGCCGTGTGCAAGTTGATGCGGTACTTGGTCAGCACGTTGGCGATCGCGTACAGCAGGCCCGTGCGGTCGTTGGCGGCCACCGACAGCAGGTAGTACTGGCCTTTTTCATCGGGCCGCAGGTCCACCGTCGGCTGGAAGGGGAAGGTGCGCGACAGGCGCGACAGCCGTCCCTTGCCCGGCGGCGGCAGCGGCGTCTGCGACTGCAGCAGCTCGCCCAGCTCATGCTCGATCAGGCTGATGATGTCGCGGTAGCTCTTGGCGAAGTTTTGCTCGGTGACGAGGAAGGTGTCGAGCGCATAGCCATTTTTCGTCGTGTGGATCTTCGCGTCGAGGATGCTGAAATTCTTGCGGTCGAAATAGCTGCAGATGCGCGCGAACAGGTCCGGCTGGTCGGGAATGTACACGGCCACCTGCAAGCCTTCGCCGATGGGCGCCAGCCGGCATTTTACCACCGGCAACTTGCTGTCGAGCTTGTCATACAGCGAGCGCGTCTGCCAGGCGATGTCGGACGCGTCGTGGCGCAGGAAATACGCCACGTCCAGCTGTTGCCACAGCTTTACATGCGCATCGGGCGGCAAGCCGTACAGGCGCAGGGTGGCCAGCGCTTCCTGCTGGCGGTTCTTCAGTTCGCGGTCGGCCGTGTGCGGCTCGCCGCCCAGCACGCGCAGGGTGATCTTGTACAGGTCTTCCAGCAGCTTGCCCTTCCAGGCATTCCACACTTTCGGGCTGGTGCCGCGGATGTCGGCCACCGTCAGCAGATACAGGCCCGTCAGGTGGCGCTCGTCCTTGACCACTTTCGCAAAGGCGGCGATGACGTCCGGGTCGGACAAATCTTGCTTCTGTGCAACTTGCGACATGGTCAGGTGATTTTCCACCAAGAAAGCCACCAGTTCCGTGTCATCAAACGACAGACCGTGGTCCTGGCAGAACTGGGTGGCGTCGGCCACGCCCAGCTTCGAGTGGTCGCCGCCGCGGCCCTTGGCGATGTCGTGGAACAGGGCCGCCACGTACAGCAGCCACGATTGCGAGAAATCGGCCATCAACTGGCTGCAGAACGGGTATTCGTGCGCATGTTCGCTCATGGTGAAGCGGCGCATGTTGCGCACCACCATCAAAATGTGCTGGTCGACCGTGTACACGTGGAACAGGTCGTGCTGCATCTGGCCCACGATGCGGCGGAAATTCGGCAGGTAGCGTCCCAGGATGCTCATTTCGTTCATGCGTCGCAGCGCATGGATGATGCCGACCGGGGCTTGCATGATGCGCAGGAAGAGGGCGCGGTTGACGGGGTCCTGGCGGAAGGCCGCGTCGATCTTGAAGCGCGCGTGCCACAGGGCCCGCGTGGCGCGCGAGGTCATGCCCTTCAGGGCCGGGCGCTCCGTCATCAGCACGAAGATTTCCAGCATGGCCGAAGGATATTGCTCGAACGTATCGTCGGCGCTGATGTCGATCAGGCTGTTGACTTCATTGAAGCGTTCGTTGATGGGCACGGCCACGTCGTCCTGCGGAAACAGCCGCGCCTCGATGTTTTGCAGCAGAATCGTGTTGAGCTGGGTCACGGTCTTGGCGGCCCAGTAATAGCGCTGCATGAGGAATTCGCTGGCGCGGCGCATGTGCGGCCCGCTGCCCGTCGCCTGCAAGCCCAGCGATTCGGCGATGGCCGTCTGCACGTCGAACACGAGGCGGTCTTCGCGCCGCCCAGCATGCAGGTGCAGGCGCACGCGGATATCCTTGAAGGCGCGTTCCTTTTCCATCAGTTGGCGCGCTTCCGTCAGGGTGATCAGGCCGCCCGTGGCCAGCGTGCGCCACGAGTTCGCCAGGCCGGCCGCCTTGGCTACCCACAAAATCACCTGCAGGTCGCGCAGGCCGCCCGGGCTTTCCTTGCAATTCGGTTCCAGGCTGAAGGCCGTGTCTTCATATTTGGCATGGCGCTGGCGCATTTCCGCCGTTTTTGCCTGGAAAAACGCCTGCGGATCCATCGCCGCATCGTAGCGCTGCTGCAATTGCGCGAACAGGTCCGCATTGCCGCACACAAGGCGCGCTTCGAGCAAGCTCGTTTGCACGGTGATGTCGGCCTTCGATTCGACCAGGCACTCGTCGACGGTGCGGATGCTGTGGCCGATTTCCAGGCCCAGGTCCCACAGCAGCTGCACCAGTTCTTCCAGTTTTTCCTGCGCGGCCGCGTCCGGCGCCTGTTGCAGCAGGATCAGCAGGTCGACGTCGGAATACGGAAACAGTTCGCCGCGGCCATAGCCGCCCACGCCCACCAGGGAAGTGCCTGGCGGCAAGCCCGCTTCCTGCCAGGCGCGCGCCAGCACCCCGTCGACGCTGTGGCGCAGGCTGCGCAGCAGTTTTTCAGGCTTGCCGTCGGCCTGGAAGGCCGCAATGACGACCTGGCGGTCGGCTTTCAGTTGCTGTTTCAGCTGTTCCCGAACTTGCTTTTTCATCTGGGCCCTGGGTGGCGGTGCGTGGGATGGAAGAATCAGGCTTTGTTCAGGATCAAGGCGGGCGGCGGCGGCATGCCGGGCGAGACGGTCAGCACTTCATAGCCCGTTTCCGTCACCAGCACCGTGTGTTCCCATTGCGCCGACAGGCTGCGGTCCTTGGTTTTGATGGTCCAGCCATCGTTCATTTCGCGGATTTCGCGGCGGCCCGAGTTGATCATCGGTTCCACGGTGAAAATCATGCCCGCTTCCAGGCGTTCCAGGGTGCCTGGCTTGCCGTAATGCAACACTTGCGGTTCTTCGTGGAAGACTTTGCCGATGCCATGGCCGCAGAATTCGCGCACCACGCTGTAGCCGGCTTTTTCCGCGTGCTGCTGGATGGCGTGGCCGATATCGCCCAGGTGGGCGCCCGGCTTGATCTGGTCGATTCCCAGCCACATGCATTCATAGGTGATTTCCGACAGACGCTTGGCCAGGATGGTGGGCGTGCCGACGAGGAACATGCGGCTGTTGTCGCCGTGGTAGCCATCCTTGATGACGGTGATGTCGAGGTTGACGGAATCGCCGCTTTTCAAGACCTTGTCGCCAGGAATGCCGTGGCAGATGACGTCGTTGACGGAGGTGCAGATGGCTTTCGGGTAGGGCGTGTAGCCGGGCGGACAGTAGTTCAGCGGGGCAGGGATGGTGCCCTGCACGTTGACCATGTATTCGTGGCACAGGCGATCGAGCTCGCCCGTGGTGACGCCCACCTTGACGAAGGGCGTGATGTAGTCGAGTACTTCGGCGCCGAGCTTGCCGGCGATGCGCATGCCTTCGATGTCGGCGGGGGTATTGATACGGATGGTGGACATGGTGTAATTCGCAATCTGCAAGAATTCAGGTGAAAAGCACAGACCCTTCCTGCCAGATGGGGAAAAGTCTGCAAATATGTCGAAATTATAAACGAGGCGCCCTGAATCCGCCGCCTCCTTCCTATGGCTGAAGCGGGGATTTGTGGGGGAAACGGCGCTCTATCGGCGGTGGCGCCACGTCTTGCACCAAGGTGGTGCGTTGAGTGTTTCCGCAGGGCCGGCGTTTTGCAGTGCGGACTTGATGCGGCGGTCATTTCAGTGTAGAATCCCGGGTTGCTTGAATTCTCTTTTAAGCAATGCAGTAAAACAGTGTCTTTAATTTATATAAACACGCGAATCCGGTCGACAAGGGTGCCTGTATGGTGACTGATCGGATTCCAGACCCAACCCTGGAGTTAATAATGTCCGTAACAATGCGCGAAATGCTGGAAGCCGGTGTCCACTTTGGTCACCAAACCCGTTTTTGGAATCCAAAAATGGCACCGTTCATCTTCGGCCATCGCAACAAGATCCACATCATCAACCTGGAAAAAACCATGGCGATGTACCAGGACGCAATGAAGCACGTGCGTCAACTGGCTGCAAACCGTGGCACCATCCTGATGGTTGGCACCAAGCGTCAAGCTCGCGAAATCATCGCTGCTGAAGCACAACGCGCTGGCGTGCCTTTCGTTGATCAACGTTGGTTGGGCGGTATGCTGACCAACTTCAAAACGATCAAAACCTCGATCAAGCGCCTGAAGGACATGGAAGCGATGATCGAAGACGGTTCGATCGAGAAGCTGTCGAAAAAAGAAGCGCTGATGTTCTCCCGCGAAATGATCAAGCTGCAAAAATCGATCGGCGGCATCAAGGACATGGGCGGCATTCCTGACGCAATCTTCGTCGTCGACGTCGGCTACCACAAAGGCGCGATCACCGAAGCAGCTAAACTGGGTATCCCGGTCATCGGCGTTGTCGATACCAACCACTCCCCAGAAGGCGTGAACTTCGTGATCCCAGGTAACGATGACTCCTCGAAAGCCATCATGTTGTACGCTCGCGGTGTTGCTGACGCAATCATCGAAGGCCGTGCAGCTGCCGGTAACGAAGTTGTTGAAATGGTTAAAGCAGCCGCTGGCGACGAATTCGTCGAAGTAAACGAACAGGCTTAATGGCCAGGCTATCGCAGGATAGCCGTTTGTAAGCACAGCAGTAAGGGAAAAGGGGTGGCAGCAGCTCCCCCTTTTTTTTAACAAAAAAACGATAGTGACCGCTGGCGAGGCATGCATGCCCGGCCGCGACTATCGACTCACCGAATCAGGAGAAACACATGGCAGCGATTACAGCAGCGATGGTAGGCGAATTGCGCGGCAAAACCGACGCACCAATGATGGAATGCAAAAAAGCACTGACCGAAGCCGAAGGCGACATGGCGCGTGCGGAAGAGATCCTGCGCGTCAAACTGGGCGGCAAGGCATCGAAAGCATCGGCGCGCATCACCGCTGAAGGCGTCGTGGCAACCTACATCGCCAACGGCGTAGGCGCCCTGGTCGAAGTGAACTCGGAAACCGACTTCGTTGCGAAAAACGACGATTTCCTGGCACTGGCCAACAACGCTGCCCGCCTGGTAGCAGAACACAACCCGGCTGACGTGGCTGCCCTGCTGGCCCTGCCACTCGACGGCAAGACCCTGGACGAAGTGCGCGCTGCCCTGATCGGCAAAATCGGCGAAAACATGACCATCCGCCGCTTCCAGCGTTTCGAAACCAGCGCCAAGCTGGCTTCGTACCTGCACGGTTCGCGCATTGGCGTGATCGTCGAATTCGACGGTGCCGATGAGCAAGTAGGCAAGGACGTGGCCATGCACATCGCTGCCATGAAGCCAGTGTCGCTGTCGTCGAACGAAGTTCCTGCGGAATTGATCGAAAAAGAGCGTTCGGTTGCCCAACTGAAAGCCGAAGAAGACGCAGCCAAAGCGGCCGCCGAAGGCAAGCCAGCGCAATCGCCGGAAATCCTGGCCAAGCGCCTGGAAGGTTCCGTACAGAAGTTCCTGAAAGAAGTATCGCTGCTGAACCAGGCTTTCGTGAAAAACGACAAGCTGTCGGTTGAGCAAATGCTGAAGGCGGCTAACACCAGCGTCAAAGGTTTCGCCATGTACGTAGTGGGCGAGGGCATCGAGAAGAAGCAAGACGACTTCGCAGCAGAAGTCGCAGCACAGATGGCTGCCTCCCAGGGAGCGTAAGTAAAGCGGGCCGAGAGGCCCGTTTTTTTGGCCCGCCCGCACCTGTCGTGCCGGGCGGCGGCATGGGCAGCTTCCTCCCGCCTATCCGGCGCTGCAAGGCGCTGCGCCATGTCATACTCGAATAACCTCATTTATGGAGCCCCAGCTCATGTCAAAACCAGCCTACAAGCGCGTCCTCCTCAAGTTGTCCGGCGAAGCCCTGATGGGTGATGATCCCTACGGCATCAACCGCGCCACGATCGAGCGCATGGTGGCCGATGTGGCCGAGGTGGCGAAGTTGGGTGTGGAACTGGCAATCGTGATTGGCGGCGGCAATATCTTCCGCGGCGTCGCGCCTGGCGCGCAAGGCATGGACCGTGCCACCGCCGACTACATGGGCATGCTTGCCACGGTGATGAACGCACTGGCCCTGGCCGATGCCATGCGCCACGTGGGCATCACCGCGCGCGTCATGTCGGCCATCGGCATCGAGCAAGTCGTCGAGCCGTACGTCCGCCCGAAAGCCCTGCAATACCTGGAAGAAGGTAAAGTAGTGGTCTTCGCCGCCGGCACCGGCAATCCGTTCTTCACCACCGACACGGCAGCCGCCTTGCGCGGTTCCGAGATCAGCGCCGAGATCGTCCTGAAGGCCACCAAGGTCGACGGCGTCTACACGGCCGATCCGAAGAAGGATCCGAACGCCACCCTGTTCCACACGATTACGTTCGACGACGCCATCGCCAAGCACCTGCAAGTGATGGATGCCACCGCATTCGCCCTGTGCCGCGACCAGAAACTGCCAATCAAAGTGTTTTCGATCACCAAGCCAGGCGCGCTGATGCGCGTCATCATGGGCGAAGATGAAGGCACCTTGGTTCACGTATAAGGGAAGCGGAGCGCCGAGAAACCGTCCATGGCTGCGTTGCAGTGCCTTGCCGTACATTCGTACTGTCTTCGGCGCTGCGCCTTGCCCTGAACGGTTTTCGGCACTCCCGACTGCGCTGGTGTTTTCATCGCAAGCGAAGTAGCAATATTCATTATTATCAAGACAAGGAGTACAGCAATGTCCTTAGCTGACGTTAAAAAGAACACCCAGGAACGCATGACGAAGTCGCTGGAAACACTGCGGGCCGACCTGGCCAAAGTGCGTACCGGCCGTGCCCATACGGGTATCCTGGACCACGTGATGGTCGACTACTATGGTTCGCCGACGGCGCTGACCCAGGTCGCCAACGTGACCCTGATCGACGCGCGCACCATCGGCGTGCAGCCGTACGAGAAGAAGATGGCCAACACCATCGAAAAAGCCATCCGCGACGCCGACCTGGGCTTGAATCCATCGGCACAGGGCGACCTGATCCGCGTCCCGACGCCGCCGCTGACGGAAGAGCGCCGCAAGGAAATGGTCAAGCTGGTCAAGAGCGAAGCGGAAGACGCGAAGATTGCCGTGCGTAACATTCGTCGCGATGCGAACGAGTCGCTGAAGAAGCTGGTCAAGGAAAAAGCCTGCTCCGAGGACGATGAGCGCCGCTCGTCGGAAGAAGTGCAGAAACTGACCGACAAGTTTATTGCCGACATCGACAAGATGGTTGTCGACAAAGAAAAAGAAGTGCTGACGGTCTAGTTTTCAGTCCTTTTGACGCTGCCCGGGAAAGCATGGCTTTTCCGGGCAGTGCTATTTGGCGCATAATAGCTATCTTTTATTTTTGGTATTCGTGTTTTCATGATCTATTCGAGTTCGACAACGGCAGTACCTGAGGTTGGCACGGTGCCGCGCCATGTAGCAATCATTATGGATGGCAATGGCCGCTGGGCAACCAAGCGCTTCCTGCCCCGCGTGGCTGGCCACGTCAAGGGCGCCGACGCCGTGCGCGGCATCGTCGAGAGTTGCCTCAACCGCGGTGTCGAATATCTGACCCTGTTTGCCTTCAGTTCGGAAAACTGGCGCCGCCCGGAAGAAGAGGTGTCGATGCTGATGCGCCTGTTCGTTACCATGCTGGAACGCGAAGTGGTCAAGATGCATGCCAGCGACATCCGCCTGAAGGTGGTGGGCGACCTGTCGCGCTTCAATGGGGAGCTGCAAACCCTGATCGCCAATGCGGAACGCAAGACGGCCAACAACACGCGCCTGACGGTGTCCATCTGCGCCAATTACGGCGGCCGCTGGGATATCATGCAGGCAGTCAATAAAATGACGGCCGATGCGGCAGCCAATGGCCAGCCCGCCGGCCACGCCTACACGGAAGAGCAACTGGCGCCGCACCTGGCCATGGCCTACGCACCCGAGCCTGACCTGTTCATCCGCACGGGCGGCGAGCAGCGCATTTCCAATTTCCTCCTGTGGCAACTGGCGTACACTGAGTTGTTTTTCACCGAGACTTTCTGGCCCGACTTCGATGACGAGTGCCTCGACGCGGCAATCGCGTCTTACCAGCAGCGCGAACGGCGCTTTGGCCGTACCAGCGCGCAATTAACTGAAAAGACAAACTGATGCTGAAAACACGGATAATCACCGCCCTGGTCTTGTTGGCGGTCTTGCTGCCGGTTCTGTATCTGAATTATTTCCCCGCCTTCGCCGTGATCGCCACGGCGTTCTTTGGCGCCGCCGTCTGGGAAAGCTTCCGCATCTTCAAAAATCGCCAGGCTCTGCTGATCGCCGCCGTCTGGACTGCCGCCTTCGCTTATACGTTTTTTGTCGGTAACGGCATGGCGCAGCTCAATTTCTGGTTCGCCCTGTGCGTGGCCATCTGGCTGATCCGCTTCGTGCCTTCGCTGGCGACGGGCTTGCCGCCCACCGAAGGCCTGGGCAATACCTTGCTCAGCCTGGTGTACCCGGTGACCATCGTCGGCTGCTTCGTCGCCATCATCGCCTTGTTCCTGCATAGCCCTTTGTACCTGCTGTCCGTCATGGCTCTCGTGTGGATCGCCGACATCGGCGCCTATTTCTCGGGCAAGGCTTTCGGCAAGCGCAAGCTGGCGCCAAGCATTTCCCCAGGAAAATCCTGGGAGGGCGCCATCGGCGGCGGCATCGCCGTGCTGGTCATCGCCGCCATCACCATCGTTGCCGCGCCATCGCTGCCGGTCTTGCAAGACACCTTCGCCGTGCAGCTGCAACTGCGCCGCGGCTGGCTGGTGGCCTTGCTGGTACTGCTGCTGATCGTCGCCGCCAGCATCGTCGGCGACCTGTTCGAATCCCAATTGAAGCGCCGCGCCGGCATCAAGGACAGCAGCAACCTGCTGCCTGGCCATGGCGGCGTACTCGACCGTATCGACGCGTTGATCCCGGTCCTGCCATTTGCCGCTCTCGTGGCTAGCTGGCTTTAAGGAAACTCATGCAATACATCACCATCCTTGGCGCGACCGGTTCGATCGGCGTGTCCACCCTGGACGTGCTGGCGCGCCATCCGGAGCAATACAGCGTGTATGCGCTGAGTGCCCACAGCCGTGTGGCCGAACTGGCCGCCCAGTGCCTGCAGTTCCGTCCCCAACGCGCCGTCGTCGGCACGGCGGATGCCGCCCTTGAACTGACGCGTTTGCTGCGCGGGCAGGGCGCCGATACGCAAGTCGAGTACGGCGAGGAAGCCTTGTGCGCCATCGCCAGCGCGCCGCAAGTGACGGGCGTGATGGCGGCCATCGTCGGTGCCGCCGGTCTGGCGCCCACCCTGGCGGCCGCACGTGCCGGCAAGAAAGTATTGCTGGCCAATAAAGAAGCGCTGGTCATGTCGGGCCAGCTGTTCATCGATGCCGTGCATGACAATGGTGCCGTGCTGCTGCCGATCGACAGCGAACACAACGCCATCTTCCAATGCATGCCGCACGCCCATGGCCGCGCACCTGGCGCGGCGGGCGTAGCAAAAATCGTGCTCACCGCGTCCGGCGGCCCCTTCCTCACGCGCGACGTCGAGACGCTCGATAGCGTGACGCCGGACCAGGCGTGCAAGCATCCGACCTGGGCCATGGGCCGCAAGATTTCCGTCGATTCGGCCACCATGATGAACAAGGGCCTGGAAGTGATCGAGGCGCACTGGCTGTTCGGCGCCCCTGCCGACCAGATCGAGGTGCTGATCCACCCGCAAAGCGTGATCCATTCGATGGTGTCGTATATCGACGGTTCCGTGCTGGCCCAGCTGGGCAATCCGGACATGCGCACACCCATCGCGCATGCGCTGGCGTATCCGCAGCGTATCAATTCTGGCGTAGCGCAGCTTGACCTGGCACAAGTTGCCACCTTGCAGTTCGAACGTCCCGACTTCCGCCGTTTTCCTTGCCTGGCGCTGGCCTTCGACGCCCTGCGCGCGGGCGGCACGGCGCCGGCCCTGCTGAACGCGGCCAATGAAGTGGCCGTGCAAGCCTTCCTCGACGAACAGATCGGCTTCCGCCAGATCGACCGGGTCATCGCCCAGGTCATTGAGACGGTGCCGCATGGCGCCGCTTCCAGCATCGAGGCCGTGATGGAGCAGGATCGGCTGGCCAGAGCGGCCGCGCACGCGTACATCGCCCACAGGCTGGCCGCATGACCTTGATTACCACCTTGCTGGCGTTTATCGTCGCGCTGGGGTCGCTGATCACCTTGCACGAGCTGGGCCACTATCTGGTGGCGCGCTGGTGCGGCGTGAAAGTGCTGCGTTTCTCGATTGGCATGGGGAAAGTGGTGTATTCGCGCAAGTTTGGCAAGGATCAGACGGAGTGGGCGATTTCCGCGCTGCCGCTGGGCGGCTATGTGAGCATGCTCGACAGCCGCGCGCAAGACCTCAGCGACTTGCCGGAAAGCGAATTGCGCCGCGAATTCACGCGCCAGAGCGTGTGGCGCCGCATCGCCATCGTGGCCGCCGGCCCGCTGGCCAATTTCCTCGTAGCCATCGTGCTGTATGCGGGGCTGTTCATGCATGGCATCGAAGAGCCGTCCAGCAAGCTCGGTCCCGTGGCCGAACAGACGGCCGCCTATGCGGCCGGCTTGCGCAGCGGCGATACGGTCGAGTCGGTGAATGGCAAGGCCGTGGCCAGCTGGTCCGAGCTGCGCTGGGAGCTGATCCAGGCTACCCTCGACAAGCTGCCGGCGCGCATCGAGGTGCGCCGCCCCGACCGTGGCCAGCAGGAAGCGACCTTGCCGACGGCCAGCCTGACGGAAACGGACCTGGAAGGCGACGTGCTGGGCAAGCTGGGCCTGACTATGGCCCGTTCCGCGCCCACCTTGATGGAAATCATGCCCGATGGCGCCGCCGCGCGCGCCGGCCTGCAGAAAAACGACCAGATCCTCGCCATCGACGAGCAGCCCGTGCACGACGTGGCGGCCGTCATCGCCACCCTGAGCCAGGCGCCGGGCCGGACCCTGCAGTTGCAGCTTTTGCGCCAGGGGCAGGATCTGACCCTGTCCATTACGCCGGAAGCTGTCAAGGCTGGCACGGCAGAGGGAGCTGTAACAGTTGGTAAGATCCAGGCAAAGCTGGGGCAGGTGCCGGATATGATCACCGTGGCATCGGGACCGTTCGCCGCCGTGGGCAAGGCGTCCGCCAAGGTCTGGGATACCAGTGTCATGAGCCTGAAAATGCTGGGTAAAATGATCACCGGCCAGGTCTCGCTGAAGAATGTGACGGGGCCCATTACCATCGCCGATTACGCGGGCCAGACGGCGCGCATCGGTCTGGTAAGCTATCTGAGCTTCATTGCCTTCATCAGTATCAGTCTGGGCGTGATGAATTTGCTACCCATTCCTGTTCTGGATGGCGGGCATTTGCTGTATTATTCGCTGGAAGTTTTGACCGGACGCCCCTTGCCGGAGCGCGTAGGCGAGATTGCCCAGCGCCTGGGGATCGGTTTGTTGCTGACCTTGATGGTGCTTGCCGTCTTTAATGACGTGTTGCGATTGCTGAATTAGGGCGGTGGTTGATGCCATTGCGTGAGTCGCACAAGCAATCTTTTGTGTATGTTGTCCATTGATTTACCCATTGAATAACCCCAATGAAATTACATTCTGCTCGTTTTGCCTTGCCTTCCTTTCGTCGCAGCCTGATCGGCGCCGCCGTCATGGCCTTCTGTGCCGGCCATGCGCTGGCCGTCCAGCCATTCACTGTCAAGGACATCCGGGTCGAAGGGATCCAGCGTACTGAAGCGGGCACTGTTTTCAGCTATCTGCCGGTGCGCGTCGGCGAGACATTCTCCGACGAAAAGAGTATCGCCGCCATCAAGGCCCTGTATGCGACGGGTTTCTTCAAGGACGTGCGCCTGGAAGTCGATGGCGACGTGCTGGTGGTGCTGGTCGAGGAACGCCCGGCCATCGCGGCCGTGGAATTTACGGGCACCAAGGAATTTGAAAAGGACGTGCTGGTCAAGGCCCTGAAGGAAATCGGCGTCGGTGAAGCCAAGATTTTCGACAAGGCGTCCGTCGACCGCGCGGAACAGGAACTCAAGCGCCAGTACCTGTCGCATGGCCTGTACGGCGTGAAGATCACCACCACCGTCACGCCGATCGAGCGCAACCGCGTCAACGTGGTGTTCGCCGTCGACGAGGGCGACGTGGCCCGCATCAAGCAGATCAACATCGTCGGCAACAAGGCTTTCACGGACAAGGAACTGCGCGAACAGCTGGCCCTGAACACGGGCGGCTGGTTCAGCTGGTACACCAAGGCCGACCAGTATTCGAAAACCAAGCTGACGGGCGACATCGAGTCGCTCAAGTCCTACTATCTGGACCGCGGCTATATCGAGATGCAGGTCGACTCCACGCAAGTGTCGATCACGCCCGATAAAAAAGACATCTACCTGACGATCAACATCACCGAAGGCGAGAAGTACAAGATCGCCGGCACCAAGTTCGAAGGCGAAATGTTCGGCCGCGAAGAGGAGCTCAAAGCGCTGAACCTGATGCGCGAAGGCGAGATCTACTCGGGCGCGCGCCTGACGGCGACGAACAAGCGCATCCAGGACCGCCTGGCTACCTTTGGTTATGCCTTTGCCAACGTCAATGCGAATCCGGAAATCAACCGCGAAAAGCATGAAGTCGGTTTCACCTTCTTCATCGATCCGGGCAAGCGCGTCTACGTGCGCCACATGAATATCGCCGGCAACACCACCACGCGCGATGAAGTCATCCGCCGCGAATTCCGCCAGTTCGAATCGTCCTGGTACGACAGCAACAAGATCAAGCTGTCGCGCGACCGTGTCGACCGCCTGGGCTACTTCAAGGACGTGACCATCGACACGCCGGAAGCGCAGGGCACGACCGACCAGGTCGACGTCAACGTGACGGTGGTGGAAAAGCCAACGGGTAACTTCCTGATCGGCGGCGCCTTCTCGCAATCGGAAAAATTCACCCTGTCGGCGTCGATTTCGCAAGCCAACTTTGCCGGCAGCGGCAACACGGTCGGCATCGAACTCAATACCAGCCATTACAGCCGCACGATTGCGTTTTCGCAAACCAATCCGTATTTTACGGACGATGGCATTTCGCGCAGCTTCGAAGTCTACCTGCGCACGACGGAACCGCCGGCGCTCAATATCGGCAGCTACAAGATCAAGCAGACTGGTGGCCGCGTCAGTTTCGGCGTGCCGTTCTCGGAAGTCGACACTGTCTTCTTCGGCATCGGCGCCGAGCGCTCGCGTATCGAAACCGACATCACCAGCCCGATTCGCTTCAAGCAGTATGTGGTCGACAACGGCGGCCCGTCCGACGGTATCGGTTCGGCCACCACAAATTCCATCCCGCTGACGGCGGCATGGCAGCGCGACAGCCGCGACAGCGCCCTGACGCCATCGATCGGCCGCTACCAGCGCGTCAACCTGGAGGCTGACCTGATCGGCGACCAGAAATACTTCCGTGCCATCTACGAGCACCAGTATTTCCGTCCGCTGTTCAGCAAGGTCACCCTGGCGCTGAAGGGCGAGCTCGATTACGGCCACGGCATCGGCAAGCACGTGTATCCGGTCTTCAAGAACTTCTACGGCGGTGGCATCGGTTCGGTGCGTGGCTACCTGAGTTCCTCGCTGGGCGCGGTCGAACCGAGCACCAACGATGCCTTGGGCGGCGCCTCGCGCCTGATCGGTAACGCGGAACTGCAGATGCCATTCCCCGGTTCGGGCAATGACCGCAGCTTGCGCTGGTTCGGTTTCCTCGACGGCGGCCAGGTCTACCAGGAAGGCGAAAAAATGCGGCTCTCGCAATTGCGCTATTCTGCAGGCTTGGGCATCAGCTGGATTTCACCGGTGGGCCCGCTCAAGCTGAGCTATGCCAAACCGCTGAACGCCAAGCCGACGGACCGCCTGGAGCGCTTCCAGTTCCAGATGGGCACCGGTTTCTGACCGGCCATCTGAATCGGGGCGACAGCTTTTACTTTTTGACCATGGAGTATCATGAACACCGCATCCGCCACCCTGCCCAAGTCCCTTGCCATGATTGCATTGTGCTGGAGTTCGCTGTTGCCGGTGCAGGCGCAGGCTCAGGAGTCGAAGATCGCCTGGATCAGCAGCGAACGTATTTATAACGAATCGAGGCTGGCCAAGCTGGCCAGCGCCAAGCTGGCCGAAGAGTTCCGCTCGCGCGAAAAAGCCGTGCAGGAACTGGCGGCCCGCTTCAAGGTCGCCAATGAAGCCCTGGAAAAGGACATGCCGACCCTGAGCGAGCCGGAGCGGGCCAAGCGCCAGCGCGAGTTTTTCGAGCTGGACAAGGAACTGCAGCGTCGCCAGCGCGAGTTCCGCGAAGACCTGAGCCAGCGCACGAACGAAGAGCGCAGCGCCATCGCGGAGAAAGCCAACACCATCATCCAGCAGATGGCGCATATCGAAGGATATGACATCGTGCTGCAGGAAGCCCTGTGGGCCAGCCCGCGCATCGACATCACCGACAAGGTCCTGAAGGCGCTGGACAAGTAACATTAGAATAGAGGTAAATAGATGGGCACTCGACTAGGAGAATTGGTCGAACGCTTCGGTGGTCAATTAGCGGGCGATCCCAACCTGGAAGTCACAGGGATCGCACCGCTGGCCGACGCCGGCGCTTCGCACATCAGCTTTCTCAGCAATAGCAAATTCCGCGCACAGGCGGCCCAGAGCGGCGCAGCGGCGCTGATCCTCACGCCGGCCGACGACGCGCTGATCGGCGTTGAATACGCCGGCGCGCGCATCGTCACACCGAATCCCTATGTGTATTTCGCGCGCGCGGCGCAGTATTTCGCCGCCCTGCACGAGATCAAGGCGCCGGCCGGCATTCATCCGGGCGCCTTTGTCGACGCCAGTGCGCAGGTTGATCCGACCGCATCGGTCGGGCCGCGCGCCGTGATCGAGGCGGGCGCCGTGATTGGCCCTGCATGCGTGATCGGCGCTGGCTGCGTGATTGGCCGCGACGCTGCCATCGGCGCCGGCACCCAGCTGTTCGCCAACGTGACCTTCCACGCGCGCTGCGTGATCGGCCAGCGCGGCATCATCCATTCGGGCGCCGTGATCGGCACCGACGGATTCGGCTTCGCCAACGAAGGCGGCGTGTACATCAAGATTCCGCAGACGGGCAGGGTGGTGATCGGCGACGATGTCGATATCGGCGCCAACACCACCATCGACCGTGGCGCGCTGGCCGACACCATCATCGAAGACGGCGTCAAGCTCGATAACCAGATCCAGATCGGCCACAACTGCCACATTGGCGCGCACACGGCCATGGCCGGCTGCGTCGGCGTGGCCGGCAGCGCCATCATCGGCAAATACTGCACCTTTGGCGGCGCCGCCATGGTGCTGGGCCACTTGACCATTGCCGACCGCGTCCACGTGGGCTCGGGCAGCATGGTGTCGCGTTCGATCGCCGAGCCGGGCCAGTACACGGGTTTTTATCCGCTGGCCAAGAACTCCGACTGGGAAAAGAGCGCCGCCATCGTGCGCAACCTGTCAAGCATGCGCGAGAAGATCCGCGCGCTTGAAAAAACAATTAAAACACTGACCACGCAAGACGAAAAATGACTACTGAAAAAAAGACCCTCGACATCCTGGCCATCAAATCGCTGCTGCCGCACCGCTACCCGCTGCTGCTGGTTGACCGCGTGCTGGACTGGGAAGCGAACAAAACCATCACCGCCATCAAGAACGTGACGGTCAACGAAGAGTTCTTCCAGGGCCATTTCCCGCACAAACCGGTCATGCCAGGCGTGCTGATGATCGAAGCGCTGGCGCAAACGGCGGCCCTGCTGTCGTTCCTGTCGATGGGCGTGAAACCGGACGAGAATTCGGTGGTGTACTTTGTCGGCATCGACAATGCGCGCTTCAAGCGTCCTGTCGAACCGGGCGACCAGCTGAAGATGGACGTCGAAATCCTGCGCGTCTCGCGCGGCATCTGGAAATACAAGGCTGTCGGTACGGTCGACGGCAAGGTCGCGCTGGAAGCGGAACTGATGTGCACCATCCGCAGCGCGCAGGATGCGAGCCAGTCTGCGAGCCAGCCAGCGGGGCAGTAACATGGCGGCCATCCACTCTACCGCAGTGATCGACCCGAAGGCCGAGCTCGACAGCTCGGTCGAGGTGGGTCCGTACACCATCATCGGTCCGCACGTGCGCATCGGCGCTGGCACCAGGGTCGGCCCGCACGTGGTGATCGACGGCCACACGACGATCGGCAGCGACAACCACCTGTTCCAGTTTTCTTCCATCGGCGCGCAGCCGCAGGATAAAAAATGGGCAGGCGAGGCGACGCGCCTGGAAATCGGCGACCGCAACACCATCCGCGAATTCTGCACCTTCAACACGGGCACCGTGCAGGGTGGCGGCGTGACGCGCCTGGGCAACGACAACTGGATTTCGGCATATGTGCACCTGGCGCACGACTGCCTGGTGGGCAACAACACGATTTTTTCGAACAACGCGCAGCTGGCGGGCCACGTGGAAATCGGCGACTGGGTCATCATGAGCGGTTTCGCCAATGTGCACCAGTTCTGCAAGATCGGCGCGCACGCCTTTGTCGGCATGAGCACCAGCCTGACGCAGGACGTGCCGCCTTTCGTGCTCCTGAACGGCAATCCGGCGCAGGCGCATGGCGTCAATATCGAAGGCTTGAAACGCCGCGGCTTTACGCGCGAGCAGATCAACGGCATCCGCGCCGCGTATAAGCTCATCTACCGCGCGGGACTGACCCTGGAAGAATCCAAGGCGGCCCTGTTCGAAGAAGAAGCGGCGTCGTCGCCCGAGGTGGCGCAACACATTCGCGCCATGCGCGAATTCCTTGGCGTCGCGTCGCGTGGCATCGTCCGCTGACCAGGCCAGCGGCCTGTCGGTCGCCATCGTCGCCGGCGAGGTGTCGGGCGACCTGCTGGCCAGCCGCCTGCTGTCCGGCCTGGTGCCGCAGCTGCCTGGTGCCCGCTTCCACGGCATCGGCGGCGAGCACATGGCCCAGCAGGGTTTTGTGTCCGACTGGCCGCTCGACAAGCTGACGGTGCGCGGCCTGTTCGAGATCATTCCCCGCTACCGCGAAATCAAGGGCATCCAGAACGCGCTGCGCGACCAGCTGCTGGCGGAGCGGCCCGCCGTCTTCATCGGCGCCGATTATCCGGGCTTTAACCTGGGCCTCGAGCAGCAGCTGAAGGAAGGCGGCATTCCCACCGTGCACTACATCGGGCCGCAGATCTGGGCCTGGCGCGGCGGACGCATCAAGAAAATCATCAAGGCCGTCTCGCACATGCTGGTGATCTTCCCCTTCGAGGAAGAAATCTACCGCAAGGCGGGGGTGCCCGTTACCTATGTCGGCCATCCGCTGGCCGAGATGATCCCGCTGCAGCCCGACGAAGCGGCCGCGCGCCGCACCCTGGGCTTGCCGCAGGACGCGA
This sequence comes from Janthinobacterium sp. GW460-12-1-14-LB5, assembly GCF_059423585.1. NCBI lineage: Bacteria > Pseudomonadati > Pseudomonadota > Betaproteobacteria > Burkholderiales > Oxalobacteraceae > Janthinobacterium > Janthinobacterium sp. GW460-12-1-14-LB5. Next base: position 42,656 of record NZ_JBWKYD010000023.1, read on the forward strand.
ATGTCGTGACCCTGATGCCGGGCAGCCGCATGGGCGAACTCAAATACAATGCGGTGGCGTTTGTCAGCGCCTGCAAGCTGCTGCTGGCGCGCGACCGCTCCTTGCGTTTTGTCGCGCCCATGGCCGGCGAAAAGCAGCGCCAGTACTTCCTGCAGCTGATCCGTGAGGCGGGCTTGCAGGACGTCGAGATACTGCTCACCGATGGCGGCTCGCACACGGCCATCTGCGCCGCCGATGCGGTATTGGTGGCCTCCGGCACGGCCTCGCTGGAAGTGGCGCTGTACAAGAAGCCCATGGTCATCGCCTACAAGATGATGCGCGCGTCGTGGGAAATCATGCGCCACATGGGCTACCAGCCGTGGATTGGTTTGCCGAACATCCTGGCGCGCGATTACCTGGTGCCCGAGCTGCTACAGAACGCGGCCAGCCCGCAAGCCCTGGCCGAGGCAATGTGGCAGCAGTTGAGCGATGTGCCTGGCCGCTTGCGCCTGGTGCAGCGCTTCACGGACATGCACCACAGCCTGCTGCGCGACAGCGCGCGCGAAAGCGCCAACGCCGTCATGCAGGTCATCGCCGCCAACCGCAAGTAACGCCCGATCACCGCTTCAACCGCAGTACCAACCAAAGATTCAACGTGAAAAATATCTATCCCGGCCTGTTTGACGACTTGCCATTCTCGCTCGATGAAATCATCTGCGGCGTCGACGAGGCAGGGCGCGGTCCGCTGGCCGGTCCCGTGTTTGCCGCCGCCGTGATCCTCGACCCGAACCAGCCCATCGACGGCTTGCGCGACTCGAAAAAGCTCACCGAAGCCAAACGCGACCTGCTGGCGCCGCAGATCAAGGCCAAGGCCCTGGCCTGGGCCATCGCCGAAGCGTCGGAAGAGGAAATCGACCGACTGAACATCCTGCAGGCGTCGATGCTTGCCATGCGCCGCGCCGTCGAGGCTTTGGCCACCGTGCCGACCCTGGCCCTGATCGATGGCAACCGCTGTCCCGTGATGCCGATACGCGGCATGGCCATCATCGGTGGCGACGACAAGGTCGATTCGATTTCCGCCGCCTCGATCCTGGCCAAGACGGCGCGCGACGCGGCCCTCGTGCACCTGCATGCGGCCTATCCCGAGTACTGCTTTGACCAGCACAAGGGCTATGGCACGAAATTGCACCTGGAGCGTCTGCATCTGCACGGCGCCTCGCCCGTGCACCGCCGCTCGTTCGCGCCCGTGCGCAACGTGATCGCCCTGTTCGGTGGACAAGAGGTGGTGGCATGAAGACGATTACCTCGCGCGACAATGCGCAATACAAGGAGCTGCTGAAGCTGGCGGGCAGTTCGCAGGCGCGCCGCAAGTCGGGCCGCACCCTGCTCGACGGCGTGCACCTGTGCCAATCCTACCTGCAGCTGCGCGGCATGCCGGAGCAGTGCATCGTCAGCGAAAGCGCCTTGCGCAATCCGGAAGTGATGGAGATCGTCGGCCAGCTGGAAAGCCAGCGCGCACACGTATTGGGCTTGCCCGACGCGCTGTACCACGCGGTGAGTCAGGTCGAGCACGGCGTAGGCGTGATGTTCCTCGTCGAGACGCCGGAACGGGCCGTCACGCAGCCGCTGAGCGTATCGGCCGTGCTGCTCGATAACCTGCAAGACCCGGGCAACGTGGGTTCCATCTTGCGCAGCGCGGCCGCAGCCGGCATCACGCAGGTGTACTGCAGCGCCGGCACGGCCTTCTGCTGGTCGCCCAAGGTGCTGCGCGCGGCGATGGGCGCGCACTTCGTGCTCGACATCTTTGAAAACGTCGACCTGGCTGCGCTCGTATCGAGCGCCCAGGTGGCGACCCTCGCCACCAGCGGCTACGCCACGCAGCGCCTGTACGACGTCGACCTGCGCCAGCCCGTCGCCTGGCTGTTCGGCCATGAAGGGCAGGGCGTCGCCGATGATTTATTGTCGATGGCGACGCACCAGGTGGTCATTCCCCACCTGGGCCAGATCGAATCGCTGAACGTGGCTGCCTGCGCCGCCGTCTGCTTCTTCGAGCAGCTGCGCCAGGGCCAGTCCTGAACAGGGTCGCCATGTCTTTGCCTGTGCTTGCCGACGGTGCGGCTCGTGACGAGGCCTGGTGGCGCCAGGTGGCCGCGTTTTATCCCGCGCCGCCGGACGCCATCGTCAATCTCGAACACGGCTATTTCGGCGCCATGGCCGCGCCCGTGCAAGCGGCCTTCGAGCAGGCCGTGCGCTACACCAATGAGCAGCTGAGTCCTTTCGTGCGCGGCGAGTTTACGCGCACGCATGTGGATATCCTGCGCCGGCGCGTCGCCGCGCTGATCCAGGCGCAGCCGCACGAGATACTGCTGACCCGCAGCGGCACCGAGTCCATGCAGGTGCTGATCACGCAATACCACGGCCTGGCGCCAGGCGATACGGTACTGTGGAGTAATCTCGACTATCCGGCCATGCGCACGGCCATGCGCTGGCTGGCGCAGCGCCGTGGCGTCACCAGCACGCAAGTCACATTGGGCCTGCCCATCGGCGATGACGAAATCATCGCCCGTTACGCGCAAGCCATGCGCCAGGCCGTCAAGCCCAGATTGCTGCTGCTGTCGCAGGTGACGCCGGCCAACGGCCAGCAACTGCCAGTGAAGGCTATCATGGCGCTGGCGCGCGAACGCGGCATCGACGTGCTGCTCGACAGCGCCCATGCGCTGGGGCAGGTCGACGTGGACGTGCAGGCCATGGGCGTCGATTTCGCCGGTTTCAATCTGCACAAATGGCTGGGGGCGCCGGCGGGACTCGGTGTCGTGTATATCCGCGCATCTCAATTGCACAAGATCGAGCCGCATTTTGGCGACGACGATTATCCGCTTGACGATATCCGCAGCCGCCTGCACATGGGCATGCCGCCCATCGGCGCCATCCTGGCCGCACCCGCCGCGCTCGACTTCCATGAACACCTGGGCGGCACGCCAGCCAAGAGGGAACGCCTGGCCTGGCTGCGCAATTACTGGATCGAACGGGTGGCGCGGCTGCCCGGTGTGCGCATTCTGTCGCCGCTCGATGCGCTGCGTGGCACGGCGCTGGTCGCCTTTGCCGTCGATGGCATGGCGGCGCGCGTGCTGCAGCAGGCCTTGCTGCACCGTTTCGGGGTTTTTACCGTGCAGCGCAATATCGGCGACATGGACGTCGTGCGCGCCACGATGGCCGTCACCACCACCACTGCTGAACTCGATCAACTGGTGGCTGCGCTGACGGTGCTTTCGAGAGAAACGAACACCTGACAAAACCGACGCGCAGCAGGTTTGGTCAGGCGTTCTAGTACTCGCGGCGGTTCGGCTTGATCTCTTGCAGGATCGTCGTGGAGATCTCTTCGATCGACTTGGTGGTCGAGGACAGCCAGCGTATGCCTTCGCGTTTCATCATCTTTTCCGCTTCGTTGACCTCGTAACGGCAATTTTCGATGGCCGCATACTTGCTTCCAGCGCGTCTTTCGTTGCGTATTTCCGACAAACGTTCGGGCGTAATGCTCAATCCGAAAATTTTATTCTTAAATTCCAGCAGGGCCGATGGCAGCTTGTCGCGCTCGAAATCGTCGGGAATCAGCGGATAATTGGCCGCCTTGATACCGTATTGCATGGCCAGATACAGGCTGGTCGGGGTCTTGCCAGAGCGCGAAACACCCACCAGAATGACATCGGCCGAGGACAGGTTCTTGTGCGACTGGCCATCGTCGTGCGCCAGCGAATAGTTGATCGCCTCGATGCGGTTCTTGTATTCCTCGCTGTCGACGATATTGTGCGAACGCCCGATGGTATGGGTCGACATCACGCCCAATTCCTGCTCCAGCGGGGCGACGAAGGTCTGGATCAGGTCCATGTGCATGCCGCTCGACTTGCGGATCACGGCCGACAGGTCGTTTTTCACCAGGGTGGAGAAAATGATCGGGCGCTGGCCGTCGGCGGTGAAGGCTTCGTTGATCTTGCGCGCCGCCTCGTAGGCCTTGTCCATGGTGTCGATGAAGGGCAGGCGGATCTGGCGGAAGCGCAGGTCGAACTGCGTCAGCACCGAATGGCCGAAGGTCTCGGCGGTGATGCCGGTGCCGTCGGAAACAAAGAAAACGGTGCGGGCCGCGGAGGGCAGAGGGGGGCGTAGTTCTTGTGTCATGGGTTTTCGGATCAAGATTGTGCGTCGTCAATTTGCGCCGCACAAGGTAAAATGGCTGTAACGGTATGATTGTGCTGCACGACGCCAAGAATAACAAGAAGACTGTCCGTGCGCCGCGCGTAAAGATTTCTATCATCAGTAAGGGTGTCATTATGACCAACGCAGTATCGCAACAGCAGGAAGACAAGGACGCGGTGTATGTTGCCTCGTTCGAGCATTTGCGCATGACGGATGTCGAATCCGTCGGCGGAAAGAACGCCTCCCTGGGCGAAATGATCAGCCAGCTGGCGGAAGCCGGCGTGCGCGTGCCCGGTGGCTTTGCCACCACGGCGCAGGCATTCCGCGATTTCCTCTCGTATAGCGCCAACGGCGGCTTGCCGCTGGCCGAACGCATCGCCCAGCGCCTCGAAGGGCTGAACATCGATGACGTGCGCGCGCTGGCGCAAGCCGGCGCCGAGATCCGTCAATGGATCGTGGAAACGCCGTTCCAGCCACGCCTGGCCGCTGAAATCGACCAGTTCTACGCCAAGCTGGTAGCCGATTCCGACACGGAAATGTCGTTTGCCGTGCGTTCCTCGGCGACGGCGGAAGACTTGCCGGATGCTTCTTTTGCTGGCCAGCAAGAAACCTTCCTGAACGTGGTCGGCATCGACAACGTGCTTGAAGCCATGAAGCAGGTATTCGCTTCGCTGTACAACGACCGCGCCATCTCCTACCGCGTGCACAAGGGCTTTACGCACGCTGAAGTGGCCTTGTCGGCCGGCGTGCAGCGCATGGTGCGTTCCGACCTGGGCGCGGCCGGCGTGATGTTCACCATCGACACGGAATCGGGTTTCAAGGACGTGGTGTTCGTCACCTCCAGCTATGGCTTGGGCGAAACCGTGGTGCAGGGTGCCGTCAACCCCGACGAATTCTATGTGCACAAGCCGATGCTGGAAAAAGGCAAGTCGCCCGTGATCCGCCGCAATATCGGTTCGAAGCTGCTGAAGATGGAATTTACGAACGAAGCGAAAGCTGGCCGTTCCGTGAAAACCGTCGACGTGCCCGTCGAAATGCGCAACCGCTACTCGCTGAACGACAGCGAAGTGGTGGAACTGGCGAAATACGCCGTCATCATCGAAAACCACTACGGCCGTCCGATGGACATCGAGTGGGGCAAGGATGGCCGCGACGGCAAGCTGTACATCCTGCAGGCGCGTCCTGAAACCGTCAAGTCGCAGCAAAAGGCGACCGACGTGCAGGAACGCTTCAAGCTGAAGAGCACCGGCACCGTGCTGACGTCCGGCCGCGCCATCGGCCAGAAGATCGGCGCCGGCCCCGTGCGCGTGATTCACGACCCGGCCGACATGGAGCGCGTGCAGCCAGGCGACGTGCTCGTTGCCGACATGACGGACCCGAACTGGGAACCGGTCATGAAGCGCGCTTCGGCCATCGTCACCAACCGTGGCGGTCGTACTTGCCACGCAGCAATTATCGCCCGTGAACTCGGCGTGCCGGCCGTCGTCGGCTGCGGCGACGCGACCGACGTGCTGAAAGACGGCACCTTCGTCACCGTGGTCTGCTCGGAAGGCGACGAAGGCAAGATCTACGATGGCTTGCTGGAAACGGAAGTGTCGGAAGTGTCGCGCGGCGAATTGCCGAAGCTCGATACCAAGATCATGCTCAACGTGGGCAATCCGCAGCTGGCGTTCGACTTCCAGTCCGTGCCGAATGCCGGCGTGGGCCTGGCGCGCCTGGAATTCATCATCAATAACAATATTGGTGTGCATCCGCGCGCGATCCTGGAATATCCGAACATCGATGCCGACCTGAAAAAGGCCGTGGAATCCGTGGCGCGCGGCCACGCTTCGCCAAAAGCGTTCTATATCGACAAGCTGGCCGAAGGCATCGCTACCATCGCCGCCGCGTTCTGGCCGAAAAAAGTCATCGTGCGCCTGTCCGACTTCAAGTCGAACGAGTACAAGAAGCTGATCGGCGGTTCGCGCTACGAGCCGGATGAGGAAAACCCGATGCTGGGCTTCCGCGGCGCGGCGCGCTACCTGTCGGCTGACTTCTCCGAGGCGTTCAACATGGAATGCGAAGCGATGAAGCGCGTGCGCAATGACATGGGCCTGACGAACGTGGAAATCATGGTGCCATTCGTGCGCACCCTGGGCCAGGCCGAGAAAGTCATCGACTTGCTGGCGAAAAACGGCCTGAAGCGCGGCGAGAACGACTTGCGCGTCATCATGATGTGCGAAGTGCCGTCGAACGCCATCCTGGCCGACCAGTTCCTCGACCATTTCGACGGTTTCTCGATCGGTTCGAACGACCTGACCCAGCTGACCCTGGGCCTGGACCGCGATTCCGGCATGGAATTGCTGGCCGCCGACTTCGACGAGCGCGATCCTGCCGTGAAAGCCCTGCTGGCCCTGGCCATCAAGGCTTGCCTGGCACGCGGCAAGTACATCGGCATTTGCGGCCAGGGTCCTTCCGACCATCCGGACTTCGCCGTCTGGCTGATGGAGCAGGGCATTGAATCGATGTCCCTGAATCCTGACTCGGTGATCGACACCTGGCAAAAGCTGGCTGCGCTGAAAGCGTAAGCCTCTTTATTGCCCCTTGAAAACCCGCTGCCACTGACCTGGCAGCGGGTTTTTTTATGCCTGCCATGCTGCGCACGGCAGTATTTGATGGGCTTGCGCCAGATCAGCTAAAATGATTCCACCAATACATTGAAACGGGAGTTCTCATGGCAAGCAAGAAACCGAGCAAGGCTGCAAAGATCGATATCGGCATTTCCGAGGCGGACCGCGCGAAGATCGCGGAAGGCCTGTCCGGCCTGCTGGCCGACAGCTACACCTTGTACTTGATGACCCACAATTTCCACTGGAACGTGAAGGGGCCGATGTTCAACACCCTGCACCTGATGTTCATGACGCAGTACACGGAACAATGGGGCGCGCTGGACCTGATCGCCGAGCGTATCCGCGCCCTCGGCTATCCGGCACCCGGCACCTACAAGGAATTCGTCAAGCTGGCCTCGATCAAGGAAATCGACGGCGTGCCGCCGGCGCTGGACATGGTCAGCCATCTGGTGGCGGCGCAGGAAGCGACCGCGCGCACGGCGCGCCGCCTGTTCCCATTGCTGGAAAAAGCCAATGACCAGCCGACGGCCGACCTGATCACGCAGCGCCTGGATTTGCATGAAAAGACGGCATGGATGCTGCGCAGCCTGCTGGAGGAATAATTGGCTGGTCCGGTGGCGCTAATTCGCCCCCGGCTATTGACGTCATCCGGAATTGCGTTAGACTGCTTGTATATAGGTGTATGGCAAGAATAATATCAGGCAGTATTGCGCATCAAACCCCGTCGCTTATATAGGCCGCGGGGTTTTTTATTTTTTGGATTCAAATGGATGGAGGCATCATGGCTGAATGGGTGGGCTGGTTTGTGGCGGCAGGTGTGGTATTGATCCTGGAATTGTTCACGGGCACCTTTTATCTGCTGATGATCGCCATCGGGGTCGGCGCTGGCGGATTGGTGGCGCTGGCGGGCGGTAATGGCAGCTGGCAGGCCGTGACGGCGGCAATTGTCGGCGTGGCGGCCACCTTGTTATTGCGGCGCAGCCGTTTTGGCAAGGCGTCGCGGCGCGATGCGGCCCAGGATCCGAATGTGAATCTCGATATCGGCCAAAGCGTGGCCGTGGCGCATTGGGTCGATGGCGTGGCGCGCGTCATGTATCGCGGCGCCTTGTGGGATGTGGAATTGATACCCGGCAGCGATACGCAGGCCGGTCATTACACCATACGTGCCGTGCGCGGCAGCCGTTTGATTGTTGGATAACCTGGAGAGTAGATTATGGAAGTAAACATCGGAAGCGTGTCGCTTATCTTGTTATTGCTGGCATTGGTATTTGTCTTCAAGACGGTCAATGTGGTGCCGCAGCAGCATGCCTGGGTGGTTGAACGCCTGGGTAAATTCCATGCCGTATTGGGTCCCGGCTTGAATATCGTCGTGCCGTTTGTCGACCGCATCGCCTACAAGCACGTACTCAAGGAAATTCCGCTCGACGTGCCGCCGCAGGTGTGCATTACGCGTGATAACACCCAATTGCAGGTCGACGGTATTCTGTATTTCCAGATTACCGACGCCATGCGTGCTTCGTATGGCTCGTCGAATTATATCGCCGCCATTACGCAACTGGCGCAAACGACCCTGCGTTCGGTGATCGGGAAAATGGAACTCGACAAGACATTTGAAGAGCGCGACCATATCAATACGGCCATCGTGAATGCCATTGATGAATCGGCGGCGAATTGGGGTGTCAAGGTATTACGTTATGAAATCAAGGATTTGACGCCGCCGAAGGAAATCCTGCATGCGATGCAGGCGCAGATTACGGCTGAGCGCGAGAAGCGCGCCCTGATTGCCGCTTCGGAAGGGCGCAAGCAAGAGCAGATCAATATCGCCAGCGGCGAGCGCGAAGCGGCCATTGCCCGTTCCGAAGGCGAAAAGCAGGCGTCGATCAACCGCGCCGAAGGCCAGGCGACGGCCATCGTCGCGTTGGCGCAGGCCAGTGCGGAAGCGCTGCGCCAGGTGGGTGCGGCCATACGCGAGCCAGGCGGTGAAGATGCCGTCAATCTGAAGGTGGCCGAGCAGTATGTGGGCGCGTTCGCGCAATTGGCGAAAACAAATAACTCGATTATCGTGCCAGCCAATCTGGGCGATATGAGCAGTTTGATCGCCACGGCAATGCAGGTGGTGAAAACGCAGAAGCCGAAAGGCGGCGTGGCTATTCCCTGATTGCCTGGCTTGCCCGGTGAATAGCAAACTCATAGCAAGTTTGTCGTCAATACTGCCCGCCGTTTCGCGGGCAGTTTTCATTTGTGCTACTGGAATATATGGTGAGAGCAGGGCTGGAGTATCTGTGTTTGAATCATTAGCGTTGAAAATCTTTTCTTTATGCTATGCTGTGCGCACTTTCGGGATTATATGCTGGCGTGCGCCGCTTATCTTTTTAATTGAAGTAAAATCTGCCGCGCATGCGTGGCGATGATTGCGCCGAAATCCGTAACGGATACATGGGTGGTGTCTGGGTAGATGATGCGCAATTGCCGATAGTATTGCTCCCATGTATATTTTGAATTGCTATTTGTAATTACTATAAATTGCAATGAAACAGAAAGTACTGCAAAATAAATACTGCCGATGGCGCTGTATCGAATCGCAGGCGTACAAAGCGGAGGCGACTGCGCAGACTGTCCATGCGCGATGGCTGTTCCCGGGATTGAAGACCTGCAGCGCTTGAAAGCCAAGGAAGTCGAGGTTTTTTGGTGAAAGAATTGTAAAAAACAATCAAATCTCAAGAAAAATCACCTCAGTCGCGTTACAATTGGATAGAATTTAACTGTTCAGTTATATTTTTCAACTCACACAAGGAAATATCATGGATCTGTCCAGCTTATCCCTGTCCGAACTGCGTACCTTGCAGGACGACATCAAGAAGCAAATGAAGAAGCGCGAACAGGACGATCTGTCCAAAGCGCGCGAGCAAATCCTGGCAATCGCCCAGAGCGTCGGCGTTTCCGTAAAAGATCTGGTTGGTACGGGTATCCGCGCTAAAACCGGCACGGTCGCGGTACGCTATCGCAATCCGGATGACGCGACGCAGCAATGGACTGGCCGTGGCCGTCAACCGAAATGGGTCAAAGAGTGGACCGATTCGGGCAAGTCGCGTGATCTGCTGAAGGTTTAACAAACCGTTCATTCGGATGCTTGTCCTGTGGAGTGGCAGGTGGAGTACAAGGCAGCATGCAAGCATCCGGAACTTTCTTGATTTATCGTCGTTGGCCAGGCAGGCCTGTTTGTCTCTCTGCTGCTTATCTCCATGGTATTTTTCTAAATGCCAGTCTTTTTTCCCGCCTTATCTCATTTCCTCCCTGTTTTAGTTCTGCTGCGCCGCGCTTTTTTCCGTTTGCCGTAGATGGTGGCAAAATAAAACCCGGCATATAGCCGGGCCTATTTGTGTGAACGTAGCATGCTGCGCGCCGTGGCGGATCAGCGGCGGTGCGACTTCATTGCTGCCTGCACTTCCCGTGCACCATCGCGGTCACGTTCGGCAGCCCGCTTGTCGTGCTGTTTCTTGCCCTTGGCCAGGCCGATTTCGCATTTCACGCGGCCGCCCTTGTAATGCAGGTTGAGCGGTACCAGCGTATAGCCGGAGCGTTCCACCTTGCCGATCAGTTTATCCATTTCCGCACGGTGCAGCAGCAGCTTGCGCGTGCGTACGGCTTCCGGATGAATGTGGGTAGAGGCGGTCGGGAGGGCGCTGATATGCGCACCGAACAGGAAGAGTTCATCGCCGCGGACGACGACGTAGGCTTCCTTGATTTGTACGCGGGCGTCGCGGATGGCTTTGACTTCCCAGCCTTCCAGCACGATGCCCGCTTCGTAGCGATCCTCGATAAAGTAGTCGTGGAAGGCTTTTCTGTTGTCTGCTATGGTCATGAGATGGTAAATGTGCGCGGGTCGGTTAAACTACTGTCTCGCGCAAGCGCGATAAAATCAAATGTATCCAACATCATAGCAAATGGTTCTTCAATGGCAGTAGTACATAAATCAGTTTTTCTCGGCTATAGCGCCGAACAAATGTTCGCGCTGGTGGCGGCGGTGGAGGATTATCCCAAATTCCTGCCCTGGTGCGGTGCGGTCGAGATTCGCGAGCGGGGAGAGAACACGGTCGTCGCCAGCGTGGGCATACATTACCACGGCGTGCGCCAAAGCTTCACCACATCCAACGAGAACGTGCCCCCGACTTCCATCAAGATGAAGCTGGTAGACGGTCCTTTCAAGACCCTCGACGGCGTGTGGACCTTCAAGGCCCTGCGCGAAGATGCATGCAAGATCGAACTGGACCTGCATTACGAGTTCTCCAGCCGCGTACTGGAGCAGATCATTGGCCCTGTCTTCGGCATGATCGCCAACAGCATGGTCGATTCCTTCTGCAAGCGCGCGGAGACGGTGTATGGCTGACGATATTCAGGTGCAGGTTTGCCACGCCTTGCCCGATAGCAGCTTTCTGCATGCATTGAAGGTGCCTGCAGGCACCACCATCGGGCAGGCGGTGGCGTTGAGCGGCTTGCTGCAGAAAATCCCCGGCATCGACCTGGCCGTCAACATGGTCGGCATCTATGGCAAGAAGAAGCCTTTGGATACCGTATTGCGCGAGCATGACAGGGTGGAGGTGTATCGTCCCCTGCAGGCGGACCCGAAAGAAGCGCGCCGGCGCCGCGCCGGCAGCAAGCCTGCCAAAGGCTGAGCGGGCAGGGCGGTGCTAGCCCGTCCGCTGCGTGGCAGCCGCCATTTTTTGCTATTTTCAAATATCTTTTCTATGCTGCAAGGACGGAGGGCACTTTTTTCTGTATAATCTGCTTTTGCGCCAATAGGAAATGCTATGCGTCTACTTCAAAAAGCACTCACATTCGATGACGTGCTGCTCGTCCCAGCCTACTCCAACGTTCTGCCCGCCGATACGTCCCTTAAAACTCGCCTGACCCGCAATATCACCCTGAATATTCCCTTGCTGTCCGCAGCCATGGATACGGTGACGGAAGCCCGCCTCGCGATCGCGATGGCCCAGGAAGGCGGCATCGGCATTATCCACAAGAATTTGAATCCGAAAGACCAGGCACGTGAAGTGGCCCGCGTAAAGCGTTTCGAAGCAGGCGTACTGCGCGATCCGATCACGATTCCGCCGGACATGAAGATCCGCGACGTGATCGCGCTGACGGAACAATACGGCATCAGCGGTTTCCCGGTTGTCAAGGGTAAGGAAGTCGTTGGCATCATCACCAACCGCGACTTGCGCTTTGAACAGGAACTCGACGCGGAAGCGTCCGCCAAGATGACCCCGCGCGAAAAGCTGGTGGTCGTCAAGGAAGACGCCGATACGGCCGAAGCCAAGCGCCTGATGAACAAGCACCGCCTCGAGCGCGTGCTGGTCGTCAACGACGCATTCGAATTGCGCGGCCTGATCACCGTCAAGGATATCCAGAAGTCGACTTCCCACCCGTTCGCGTCGAAAGACAGCCAGGGCAAACTGCTGGTCGGCGCTGCCGTCGGCGTGGGTGCCAAGGATGAAGAGCGCATCGACCTGCTGGTCGCCGCCGGCGTCGACGTGCTGGTGGTCGACACGGCCCACGGCCACTCGCAAGGCATCCTCGACCGCGTACGCTGGATCAAGACCAAGTACCCGCAAGTGGAAGTGATCGGCGGCAACATCGCTACCGCTGCTGCCGCCAAGGCGCTGGTGGAATACGGCGCCGATGCGGTCAAGGTCGGTATCGGTCCTGGCTCGATCTGCACCACGCGTATCGTCGCCGGTGTGGGCGTGCCGCAAATCACGGCCATTTCGAATGTGGCTGAAGCACTGGAAGGCACGGGCGTGCCATGTATCGCCGACGGCGGTATCCGCTTCTCGGGCGATATCTCGAAAGCGCTGGCCGCTGGCGCCTCGACCGTCATGATGGGTTCGATGTTTGCCGGTACGGAAGAAGCGCCAGGCGAAGTGATCCTGTACCAGGGCCGCAGCTACAAGTCGTACCGCGGCATGGGTTCGCTGGGCGCGATGTCCGACGGTTCGGCTGACCGTTATTTCCAGGACGCCACCATGAAGGCCGACAAGTTCGTGCCTGAAGGTATTGAAGGCCGTGTCGCCTACAAGGGCAGCGTGCTGGCGATCATCTTCCAGCTGGTGGGCGGCGTGCGTCAATCGATGGGTTACTGCGGTTGCGCCACCATCGACGAACTGCGCGAAAAAGCGGAATTCGTGGAAATCACCTCGGCCGGCATGCGCGAGTCGCATGTCCATGATGTGCAGATCACGAAAGAAGCCCCTAACTACCGTTCAGAGTAAGCGTACTGGAGAAACTGTCCATGACTGCGTTCCAGTGCCTCGCCGTACTATTCGTACTGTCTTCGGCACTGCGCCTTGCCCTGAACAGTTTTCCAGCTACGCTATTGTGGTAGCGACAGACCAGACCGGCGCCTAGTGCGCCGGTTTTGTAATGACCTCAGATAAAGTCCCCATCATGCATTCTAAAATCCTCATTCTCGATTTCGGTTCCCAAGTCACCCAGTTGATCGCCCGCCGCGTGCGCGACTCCGGCGTGTTTTCCGAAGTCTTCCCGTATGACGTCAGCGACGAATTCGTGCGCAACTATGGCGCCGCCGGCGTGATCCTGTCGGGCAGCCACAATTCCACGCTGGACGGCGACTCGCCGCGCGCACCGCAAGCCGTGTTCGAGCTGGGCGTGCCCGTGCTGGGCATCTGCTACGGCATGCAAACCATGGCGGCCCAGCTGGGCGGCAAGGTGGAAAACGGCCTGGTGCGCGAATTCGGCTACGCCGAAGTGCGCGCCCGCAGCCATACCAAGTTGCTCAACGGCATCGCCGATTTCGTCACCGACGAAGGCCACGGCATGCTGAAAGTATGGATGAGCCACGGCGACAAAGTGCTGGAAATGCCGCCGGGCTTCAAACTGATGGGCAACACCCCAAGCTGCCCGATCGCTGCCATGGCCGATGAAGAGCGCCAGTTCTACGGTGTGCAATTCCACCCGGAAGTGACGCACACGGTGCAGGGCAAGGCCATGATCGGCCGTTTCGTGCATGAAATCTGCGGCTGCAAATCGGACTGGAACATGCCCGACTACATCAGCGAAGCCGTGGAAAAAATCCGCGCGCAAGTGGGCACTGATGACGTCATCCTGGGCTTGTCCGGCGGCGTCGATTCGTCCGTGGCTGCTGCCCTGATCCACCGCGCCATCGGCGACCAGCTGACCTGCGTCTTCGTCGACCACGGCCTGCTGCGTCTGGACGAAGGCAAGATGGTGATGGACATGTTCGCCAAGAACCTGGGCGTGAAAGTCATCCGCGTCGATGCGGAAGACCAGTTCATGGGCCACCTGGCCGGCGTCACCGATCCTGAGCAGAAGCGCAAGATCATCGGCCGCGAATTCGTCGAAGTCTTCCAGGTTGAATCGGGCAAGCTGGTCAACGCCAAATGGCTGGCGCAAGGCACGATTTACCCGGACGTCATCGAATCGGCCGGCAAAGGCAAAAAGGGCCAGACCATCAAGAGCCACCACAACGTGGGCGGCTTGCCGGACACCATGAAGCTGAAATTGCTGGAACCGCTGCGTGAGCTGTTCAAGGATGAAGTGCGCAAACTGGGCGTGGCCCTGGGTTTGCCGCATGACATGGTGTATCGCCACCCATTCCCTGGTCCGGGCCTGGGCGTGCGCATCCTCGGCGAAGTCAAGAAAGACTACGCCGACCTGCTGCGCCGCGCCGATGCGATCTTCATCGAAGAACTGCGCAACACGCCATACGAGCCGGTGGTGGTGCCTGGTTTCGATCAGGACAGCGTGCCAACCAACTGGTACGAAGCGACGAGCCAGGCTTTCGCCGTGTTCCTGCCCGTCAAATCGGTGGGCGTGATGGGCGACGGCCGCACCTACGAATACGTGGTGGCCCTGCGCGCCGTGCAGACGCAAGACTTCATGACGGCCCACTGGGCACACCTGCCGCACAGTCTGCTGGGCAAGGTGTCGAACCGCATCATCAACGAAGTGCGCGGCATCAACCGCGTCGTCTACGATATCTCGGGCAAGCCGCCGGCGACCATCGAGTGGGAATAAATTTCCCTTTGGAAATTTTGCATGTCGAAATGACTGAGTAAGCGAAAGCCCTGTTTTTACAGGGCTTTTTTTATGGCACCTGTTGTGATGCGATTATCTGATTTCTTGCCATGACGCGGTAAGCTTGTTTACTAGTGGTAATTCGATAGTTAAAAGGCAGTTAGTAAAGAGGAAAAGTTCTCAAGAAATAAATATAGTTGCCATATAGAAATAGTTATTTTATAATTTCCTTACGTAAATAATTATTTGAGGCAACTATGCACCTGCGCTTGACGCCATGGTGCGGTGTATTTTTGTTTAGCAGCACCTTGTGTGCCGCCGTGTCCGCGCAGACCCGTCCCGAAATCGCGCCGCCCCTTCCCACTACGCCTGGCCTCGGCCAGCGCGACGATGCCAGCCAAGAATTGATACGCCAGCAAGAACGCGAGCGCCTCCTGCGCCAGCAGCAGGAACGCACGCCCGACGTGCGCCTGCTCGAGGCGCCCGCGGCCGCCTCCGCCAACCGCCTGCCCGCAGGCGAATCGCCGTGCTTTACCATCGATCATCTGCAATTGCGGGGCGAGGACGCCGCCCAGTTCCAGTGGGCGCTGGCCGCCGCCGCGCGTGACGACCTGGGAGCGCCGGACTCGCCGCTGGGGCGCTGCCTGGGCACGCAGGCCATCAATGTGCTGATGGGGCGGCTGCAGAACGCCATTATCGCGCGCGGCTATGTCACGACGCGCGTGCTGGCCGAACCGCAGGATTTGAGCAAGGGGACGCTGGCCTTGAGCGTGATACCGGGGCGCATCCGCCAGATCGGCTTTGCACCGGGTACCAATCCCCGCGCCACCTGGTGGAATGCCGTGCCGGCGCGCCCGGGCGACTTGCTCAATGTGCGCGATACGGAGCAGGCGCTGGAAAACTTCAAGCGCGTGCCGACGGCTGAGGCCGATATCCAGATCTTGCCGGCCGAGGGCGGCAATGCGAAGCCGGGCGAGAGCGACCTGCAGATCCAGTGGAAGCAGGGCTTGCCATTCCGCCTGGCGCTGGGCCTCGACGATGGCGGCTCGCGCTCGACCGGCAAGCTGCAGGGCAGCGTGACCCTGTCGTATGACCACTGGCTGACCCTGAACGACCTGTTTTACCTGAGCCTGAACCAGAACGTCGACGGCAACCGCAATGGTCCGCGCGGCACGGGCGGCATGGTGGCGCATTATTCGATTCCCTACGCCTACTGGCTGCTGGCCTTCACGGTCAGCGACAGCCGTTACCACCAGTCCGTGGCTGGCATCAGCCAGGACTACAACTACAGCGGCGCCAGCCAGAATCGCGAAGTCAAGTTGTCGCGCCTGGTGTACCGCGACGCCTCGCGCAAGACGACGCTGTCCCTGCGCGGCTGGCAGCGCGCCGCGCAAAATTTCATCGACGACACGGAAGTGGAAGTGCAGCGCCGCCGCATGGCCGGCTGGGAAATCGGTATCGGCCACCGTGAATTCATGGGCCAGGCAACCCTGGACCTGAATCTGCAATACCGGCGCGGCACGGGCGCGATGGATGCGATGGCCGCGCCCGAGGAAGCGTTTGGCGAAGGCACGTCGCGTTTCAAGCTCATCTTGGCCGACGCGGCCGTGTCGGCGCCGTTCACGCTGGCTGGCCAGCCGCTGCGCTACGCGGGCAGCTGGCGCATGCAGCATAACCGCACGCCACTGGTGCCGCAGGATCGCTTCGCCATCGGCGGACGTTACACGGTGCGCGGCTATGACGGCGAAAGCAGCCTCTCGGCCGAACGGGGCTGGCTGCTGCGCAACGAAGTCGGCGTGCCGCTGGGTAACAGCGGCCAGGAAGCGTATGCGGGCCTGGACCATGGCGAAGTATCGGGACCGTCCGCCGAATGGCTGATCGCGCGCCGCCTGACGGGCGGCTTCGTCGGCTTGCGCGGCCAGTGGCTGGGGGTGCAGTACGACGCCTTCGTCGGCTGGCCCGTGCACAAGCCGGGGCTGTTTCGCACGGCCAGCCATACGGCCGGCTTCAGCCTGAACGCCAGTTACTGAGACTGAGACGCCGCAACCAGCCAGCGTTCTCCCCCTTGATCGCATCATTTAATTGTCATTAGGACATTTCATGAACAAGAACCTGTACCGCATCATCTTCAATAAACGCCGTGGCCAATTGATGGTCGTCGCTGAAAATGCTTCCTCGCAAGGCAAGGCTGCCAAGGGGGAGGGGGGCCTGGACAGCGGCGTATTTGAGGGCGATGGCGGTGGCGGGATCAATGGCAAGTTGCGGCCGCTGGCCTTGGCGATATTTGGCGCGCTGGGCATGGTGAGCTTTGTGGCGGGACCGGCCATGGGGCAGATTGTGGCCGACCCAAACGCGCCGGGCCGCCAGCGTCCGACCGTGGTGCAGAGCGCCAATGGTGTGACGCAGGTCAATATCCAGACGCCGAGCGCCGCCGGCGTATCGCGCAATACCTACAGCCAGTTCGACGTGACGGCGAATGGCGCCATCCTGAACAACAGCCGCGGCAATGTGCAGACGCAGACGGGTGGCTGGGTGCAGGGCAATCCGTGGCTGGCGGGCGGCAGCGCGCGCGTGATCCTCAACGAAGTCAATTCGGCCAACCCGAGCCAGTTGCGCGGCTATGTCGAGGTGGCGGGCCAGCGGGCCGAGGTCGTCATCGCCAATCCGGCCGGCGTGGCCGTCGACGGCGGCGGTTTTATTAACGCCAGCCGGGTCACACTGACGACGGGCACGCCTATCCTCAACGGCGGTAACCTGGATGGCTACATGGTGCAGCGCGGGGTGGTCAGCATCAATGGAAGGGGACTGGATACCTCGCTGAGCGACTACACGGCGATCCTGGCGCGCGCCGCGCAGATCAATGGCGGCATCTGGGCGCAGGAATTGAAAGTGGTGACGGGAACTAACCAGATCGATGCGGCGCATGGCGTGGGCGCTGGCGTCGCCGCTGCGGGCTCCGTCCCAGCCTACGCACTGGACGTGGCGCAGCTGGGCGGCATGTATGCGGGCAAGATCACCCTGATCGGTACGGAAGCGGGCCTGGGCGTGCGCAACGCGGGCGTTTTGGTGGCCACGGCCGGCAACCTGGTGCTGCAATCGAATGGCTGGTTGAGCAATAGCGGCAACATCCAGTCTGCCGGCGCCGGCAGCCAGACGAGTATTGCCGTCGCGGGTGACGTGGCCAACAGCGGCACCGTGTATGCAGGCGGCGACAGCCAGGTGCAGGCCCAGGGCAATATCGCCAACAGCGGCGTGATCGCGGCCCAGGGCAATGCCAGCGTGCAAGCCACGGGCGCGGCAGCGCGCATCGATGCCACTGCTGGCTCGGTGCTGGCGGCTGGCTTGAATCTGGATAATACCTTGGCCGCCAGCGGCAAGCTGAACGTTTCTGCTGGCGATACCATTGCCGTGCATGGCACGGCCGTGGCAGGCGGAGACAGCAGCCTGGCGGCGCGCCAGCTGGACATTACTGGGGCGCAAGTGTCGGGCGGCAACGTCAGCCTGGGCGCCAGCGCCGGCGACCTCGACGCCAGCCGCGCGCAGGTCAGTGCCCGCGAACGGTTGCAGCTGGACGCGGCACAGACCGTGCGCAGCGATGCGGCGCAGCTGACTGGCCAACAACTGGGCGTGCGGGCGCATGACCTGTCGAACGTGGGCGGCCAGATTATGCAACTGGGCGCCGGCGACCTGGCGATTCAATTGCCTGGAAGCTTCGACAATACGCGCGGCGTCATCGCCACGAATAGCCAGGCCTTGCGCCTGCAGGCAGGCAGCCTGAGCAACCAGGACGGAACCATCCAGCATGCGGGCACGGGCGCGCTGGAGATCGGCGCGGCGCAGATCAACTTGCAGCGCGGCAGTATCGTCAGCAATGGCGCCATGGCGCTGAGCGGCGAACACATCGACCATCGCGATGCCCGCACGGTGGCGGGGCAGCTCAACATCGACGCCGGGACCCTGGACAACCGGGGCGGCAGCCTGGCGCAAAGCGGCCAGGGCACGACCGGCGTGCAGGTACGCGGCGGACTGGACAACCGCGGCGGCGCGCTGGAGAGCAATGGCGCGTTGACTGTGCAGGCAAGCAATGTGCACAACCAGAAGGGGCGCATCGTCGCCAGCGGCGATCTGGCGCTGTCGACAGGCGCGCTGGACAACACCGAAGCGACCCTGGCGGCGGGCCGTACACTGCGCCTGGACAGTGGCGACATCGACAATACGCGCGGACAGATCCAGGCGGTAGCGGGCGATGCAGCTTTGATGGTCGCAAAACTGAACAATACGGCCGGCAGCGTGTTTACCGGTGGCAACCTTGCCACCCGGGCCAGCGAAGTGCTCAACAGCGGCAACCTGTATGCGGCCGGCAGCCAGGCGCTGCAGGTGAGTGGCGCCGTCAGCAACAGCGGCGTCATCGCCGCCCAGGGCGACAACCGCATTGATGCCAGCCGCATCGACAGCACGGCCGGCAGTCTGCTGGGCGCCGGCATCCGCGCCGACGGCAGCCTGGCCGGCAGCGGCCAGCTGCAGCTGACGGCTGCGCAAGCGATCAGTGCGCATGGCCAAAACCTGGCCGCCGGCAAGACCAACCTGCACGCTGCCAGCATCGACCTGAGCGGCAGCCAGACGGGCGGCGCGGCTATCGCGCTGAACGCCAGCGCCGGCAACGTCGTCACCGACAAAGCGCTGGTGACGACCACGGGCCTGCTGTCCGTGGCGGCAGCAGCCAGCGGCCAGGCTTTGTCCAACGTGCGTGGCACCTTGAGCGCCGGCCAGTTGGATATCCAGACGGGATCGCTCGACAACCGCAGCGGCACCATCATCCAGACGGGCAGTGGCGACACGGCATTGCAAGGCAGCACCCTGGACAACACGGGCGGGCGCATCGCCGTCAACAGCGCCAACTTGACGGTGCTTGCGGATAAGGTGACTAACCGCGACGGCAGCATCGAACACGCGGGCACGGGCAGCCTGAGCATCGACGCGGTGCGTTTCGATGACGAGCGCGGCAAGGTGACGGGCAATGGCCTGGTTGATATCCAGGCGGAAACAATTGATCACCGTCATGCCGTCACGTCCGGGCAGCAGGTAACAGTGCAGGCCGACAATCTGGACAACCGCGACGGCACCCTGCAGCAGACGGGGCCAGGACAGATGCGCGTGGACGTGGCGCAGACCCTGGACAATACGCGCGGCAGCATCGCCGGCAATGGTGGTCTGCAGGTGCAGGCGGGCGTGCTGGACAACAGCAAGGGCCGCATCACCTCGGCTGCCTCGGCGGACATCGTCAGCAAGGGCGCGCTGAAGAATACGGACGGCGTGATGGCTGCGACCACTGATTTGAAGGTCGGCGGTATCGCACTGGACAACACGCGTGGCGTCTTGCAGGCGGACACTTTGCGTCTGGATGCGACGGCCTTGCTGAACCAGCAGGGGACGGTGAGCGCCGGTTCGGATCTGACGGCGCGGATCAGCGCAGACTTGAGCAATACCGGCTTGCTGTATGCGGGCCGCAACCAGCAACTGACGGTGGGGGGATTGCTGAACAACAGCGGTTCCATCGCCTCCGTTGGCAACACCAATATTTCCGCTAGTAAAGTGACCAGCAGCGGCTTGCTGGGTGCCGGGGTGACAGCGGACGGCAGCCTGGGTATGGCGGGCGATCTGACCATCAATAGCGATGGCGTGCTGCAAGCGAGCGGGCAGAACCTGGCGGCGGGTAGCGCCTTGCTGACGGCCGATTCCATTGATCTGTCAGGCAGCCAGACGGGTGCGGCAAACATCGATATCACCGCGCGTAGCGGCGACGTACTGACGAACAAGGCGGTGATTTCCGCCAGCAACGTGCTGGCCATCACGGCCAATGCAAACAACGCCCAGTCGCTGGTGAATAGCCAGGGCCAGCTGGTGGGCGGTCAGTTGCAACTGAACGTGGCCAACCTGAACAACGCCAACGGCGAGATCGTGCAGACGGGCATCGGCGATACCATCATCACCACGGGCAAGCTGGACAACACAGCCGGCCGCATCGCCGTCAACAGCGCGAACCTGGCTTTGAACGCGACGGTGTTGACGATTGTCAATGGCAAGCTGGAACACGCGGGTGCAGGCGTGCTGGCCATCCACGCGGGTCAGTTCAACAACCAGTTCGGCAAGATCACGGGCAATGGCAAGCTCGACATCACCGCCGCGACCCTGGATCACCGCAATGCGACCACCATCGCCAATCAGCTGACCATCAACACCGGCACGCTGGACAATCGCGCCGGCAGCCTGGCGCAAACGGGTAGCGGTTTGATGAGCGTCAATGCCGCCGGCTCGCTGGACAATACGGGCGGCAAGATCGAAGGCAATGGCGATGCGCTGCTCAAAGCTCAGGTATTACTGAACAAAACCGGCCGCATCGTGGCGGCGCAGGATGCCGAACTGCAGATAGGCAGCCTGGACAATACCGAGGGCATGATCGCGGCAGGCCGCAACCTGGCATTGAATGGTGGCGACATTGACAATACCAAGGGCCAGTTGCAAGCCGTGGCCGGCAACGCCACCTTGAACGCTGCGAACGTGAATAATGCGGCAGGCAGCGTGTTTGCCGGCGGTAATCTGACCACGACGCTCGATACCTTGAACAACGCGGGCAGCCTGTATGCGGCAGGCAATCAGACCTTGAACGCCAGCGGCGCCATTGTGAACACGGGCGTCATCGCGGCGCAGGGCAACAACAGCATCACGGCAAAGACCCTCGACAGCAGCGCAAGCAGCTTGATCGGCGCCGGCATGCAGGCCGATGGCAAGCTGGGCACGGCTGGCGACCTGACGATCAGCACTACACAAACGCTGGCCGCGCATGGCCAGAACCTGGCGGCAGGCAGCGCCAATCTGACCGGCACCAGCATCGATATCGGCGGCAGCCAGACCAGCGCCGCCAACATCGGCCTGACGGCGACACAGGGCGAGATCAGCACGCATCAAGCTGTGGTGACGACGCCTGGCACGCTGAACGTCACGACCAGTTCCACCCTGCACAACACGGACGGCACAGTGCAGGCAGGCCAGCTCGACCTGCACGTGGCAAACCTGGACAACGCCAAAGGCACTGTCTTGCAGACAGGTGCAGGCAATACTGTCATTCAGACAGGTAATCTTGATAATACAGCCGGCCGCATTGCCGTCAATAGCGCCAATTTGACCTTAGATACAGCCACCTTGGCAAACAAAGACGGCAAGATCGAGCACGCGGGTACGGGTACGTTGAATCTGCAAGCGGGCGTACTGGACAACAGCAAGGGCCGTATCACGTCAGCTGCCTCGGCGGACATCGCCAGCAAGGGCACGCTGAACAATACTGATGGCGTGATGGCTGCGGCCGCCGACTTGCACGTCGGCGGCGTGAATATCGACAACACGCGCGGCGTGTTGCAGGCAGACAATTTACGTCTGGATGCCGTTACCTTGCTGAACCAGCAGGGTACGCTCAGCGCCGGCACGGACCTGACGGCCAAAATCAGTGGTGACCTGAACAATGCCGGCCTGCTGTATGCGGGCCGCAATCAGCAATTGACGGTCGGCGGCTTGCTGAACAACACGGGGTCGATTGCCTCCGTCAACAACACGATAATTTCCGCTGGCAAGGTGACCAGCAGCGGCTTACTGGGTGCTGGCGTGAAAGCCGATGGTAGTTTGGGCACGGCGGGTGACCTGATCATTAACGCAGATGGCGTGCTGCAAGCGAGCGGCCAGAACATGGCGGCGGCCAGCGCGGTGTTGACGGGGGACAATGTGGACCTGTCGGGTAGCCAGACGGGTGCGGCGCACATCGCCATCACGGCCCTTGCTGGCGATGTCATCACCAACAAGGCAGTCATTTCTGCCAGCAAGTTGCTGGCGATTACCGCCAATGCAAACAACGCCCAGTCGCTGGTGAACAGCCAGGGCCAACTTGTGGGCGGTCAGTTGCAATTGAACGTCGCCAATCTGAACAACGCCAGCGGCGACATCGTGCAGGCGGGCACGGGCGATACGATCATCACCACGGGCAAGCTGGACAACACGGCCGGCCGTATCGCCGTCAACAGCGCGAACCTGGCTTTGAACGCGACGGTGTTGACGAATGTCAATGGCAAGCTGGAGCATGCAGGCAGCGGCGTGCTGGCCATCCACGCGGGCCAGTTCAACAACCAGTTTGGCAAGATCACGGGCAATGGCAAGCTCGACATCACCGCCGCGACCCTGGATCACCGCAATGCGACCACCATCGCCAATCAGCTGACCATCAACACCGGCACGCTGGACAATCGCACCGGCAGCCTGGCGCAAACGGGTAGCGGTTTGATGAGCGTCAATGCCGCCGGCTCGCTGGACAACACGGGCGGCAAGATCGAGGGCAATGGCGATGCGCTGGTCAAAGCGGATACGTTGCTGAACAACAAGGGCCGCCTCGTGGCGGCACAGGATGCCGGGTTGAACGTCGGCAGCCTGGACAACACGGAAGGCACGGTGGCCGCCGGCCGCAACCTGGCATTGAATGGTGGCGACATCGACAATACCAAGGGCCAGTTGCAAGCCGTAGCCGGCAATGCTGCTTTGACAGTCGGTAAATTGAACAATGCCACCGGCAGCGTGTTTGCCGGCGCCAACCTGAACGCGACACTGGCTAGTCTGAACAACACGGGCAGCCTGTACGCTGCTGGCAATCAGACCTTGAACGCCAGCGGCGCCATCGTGAACACGGGCGTCATCGCGGCGCAAGGCAACAACAGCATCACGGCGAAGACCCTCGACAGCAGCGCAAGCAGCTTGATCGGCGCCGGCATCCAGGCCGATGGCAAGCTGGGCACGTCGGGCAATCTGACAATCAGCACCACTCAGGATCTTGCTGCACACGGCCAGATACTGGCCGCAGGAAATGCGAATCTGAGCGGCACCTCGGTTGATCTCGGCGGCAGCCAGACCAGCGCCGCGAATATCGGCCTGACGGCAACCAAGGGCGATGTCAGCACGAACAAGGCTGTCGTGACGACGCCTGGCACGCTGAACGTCACGACCAGTTCCACCCTGCACAACACGGACGGCACCTTACAGGCGGGCCAGCTCGATCTGCACGTGGGCAATCTGGACAATGCCAAGGGCACGGTGCTGCAGACGGGCACGGGCGATACCAGCATCGTTACCGGCAATCTGGACAATACAGCTGGGCGCATCGCCGTCAACAGTACAAACTTGAACATGGATGCCGTCAGCGTCACGAACAAGGACGGCAAGATCGAGCACGCGGGTACGGGTACGTTGAATCTGCAAGCGGGCGTACTGGACAACAGCAAGGGCCGTATCACGTCAGCTGCCTCGGCGGACATCGCCAGCAAGGGCACGCTGAACAATACTGATGGCGTGATGGCTGCGGCCGCCGACTTGCACGTCGGCGGCGTGAATATCGACAACACGCGCGGCGTGTTGCAAGCAGACAATTTACGTCTGGATGCGGCGGCCTTGCTGAACCAGCAGGGCACGGTCAGCGCCGGCACGGACCTGACGGCCAAAATCAGTGGTGACCTGAACAATTCCGGCCTGCTGTATGCTGGCCGCAACCAGCAATTGACGGTCGGCGGCGTGTTGAACAACACGGGGTCGATTGCCTCCGTCAACAATACGATAATTTCCGCTGGCAAGGTGACCAGCAGCGGTTTGCTTGGTGCCGGCGTGAAAGCCGATGGCAGCCTGGGCACGGCGGGCGATCTGACCATCAATAGCGATGGCGTGCTGCAAGCGAGCGGGCAGAACCTGGCTGCGGGCAGTGCCGTGCTGACGGGGGCCAACGTGGACCTGTCTGGCAGCCAGACGGGCGCTGGCAATATCGGCATCACCGCGCGTAGCGGCGACGTACTGACGAACAAGGCGGTGATTTCCGCCAGCAACGTGCTGGCCATCACGGCCAATGCGCATAACGCCCAGTCGCTGGTGAACAGCCAGGGCCAGTTGGTGGGCGGTCAGTTGCAATTGAACGTGGCGAATCTGGACAACGCCAGCGGCGACATCGTGCAGACGGGCACGGGCGACACCGTCATCACCACTGGCAAGCTGGACAACACGGCAGGCCGCATCGCCGTCAACAGCAATAACTTGGCCTTGAACGCGACGGTGTTGATGAATATCAATGGCAAGCTGGAGCATGCAGGCAGCGGCGTGCTGGCCATCCACGCGGGCCAGTTCAACAACCAGTTCGGCAAGATCACGGGTAATGGCAAGCTCGACATCACCGCCGCGACCCTGGATCACCGCAATGCGACCACCATCGCCAATCAGCTGACCATCAACACCGGCACGCTGGACAATCGCACCGGCAGCCTGGCGCAAACGGGTAGCGGTTTGATGAGCGTCAATGCCGCCGGCTCGCTGGACAACACGGGCGGCAAGATCGAGGGCAATGGCGATGCGCTGGTCAAAGCGGATACGTTGCTGAACAACAAGGGCCGCCTCGTGGCGGCACAGGATGCCGGGTTGAACGTCGGCAGCCTGGACAACACGGAAGGCACGGTGGCCGCCGGCCGCAACCTGGCATTGAATGGTGGCGACATCGACAATACCAAGGGCCAGTTGCAGGCCGTAGCCGGCAATGCTGCTTTGACAGTCGGTAAATTGAACAATGCCACCGGCAGCGTGTTTGCCGGCGCCAACCTGAACGCGACACTGGCTAGTCTGAACAACACGGGCAGCCTGTACGCTGCTGGCAATCAGACCTTGAACGCCAGCGGCGCCATCGTGAACACGGGCGTCATCGCGGCGCAAGGCAACAACAGCATCACGGCGAAGACCCTCGACAGCAGCGCAAGCAGCTTGATCGGCGCCGGCATCCAGGCCGATGGCAAGCTGGGCACGGCTGGCGACTTGACCATCAACACCGCGCAAACGCTGGCTGCACACGGCCAGAATCTGGCGGCGGGCAAGGCGACCCTGACAGGCGCCAGCATCGACATCGGCGGCAGCCAGACCAGCGCCGCGAATATCGGCCTGACGGCAACCCAGGGCGATGTCAGCACGAACAAGGCTGTCGTGACGACGCCTGGCACGCTGAACGTCACGACCAGTTCCACCCTGCACAACACGGACGGTACCTTGCAGGCGGGCCAGCTCGACCTGCACGTGGCAAACCTGGACAATGCCAAGGGGACGGTGTTGCAAACGGGCACGGGCGATACCAGCATCGTTACCGGTAAGCTGGACAATACGGCTGGCCGCATCGCCGTCAACAGCACGGACTTGCATATCGATGCGGCCACGCTGACGAACCGCGATGGCAAGATCGAGCATGCGGGAACAGGCATCTTGTCCGTGCAAGCAGGCGTGTTGGACAACAGCAAGGGCCGCATCACGTCCGCTGCATCAGCCGACATCGCCAGCAAAGGTGTATTGAACAACACCGATGGCGTGATGGCTGCGGCCGCCGACTTGCACGTTGGCGGCGTGAATATCGACAACACGCGCGGCGTGTTGCAAGCAGACAAATTACGTCTGGATGCCGTTACCTTGCTGAACCAGCAGGGTACGCTCAGCGCCGGCACGGACCTGACGGCCAAAATCAGTGGTGACCTGAACAATGTCGGCCTGCTGTATGCGGGCCGCAATCAGCAATTGACGGTCGGCGGCTTGCTGAACAACACGGGGTCGATTGCCTCCGTCAACAACACGATAATTTCCGCTGGCAAGGTGACCAGCAGCGGCTTGCTGGGCGCTGGCGTGAAAGCCGATGGCAGCCTGGGTACTGCAGGCGATCTGACCATCAGCGCGGATGGCGTGCTGCAAGCGAGCGGCCAGAACCTGGCTGCGGGCAATGCCGTGCTCACTGGCGTGAGTGTGGACCTGTCTGGCAGCCAGACGGGGGCAAGCAACCTTGCCATCACCGCGCGCAGCGGCGACGTACTGACGAACAAGGCGGTGATTTCCGCCAGTAACGTGCTGGCCATCACGGCCAACGCAAACAACGCCCAGTCGCTGGTGAACAGCCAGGGCCAACTGGTGGGCGGTCAGTTGCAATTGAACGTGGTGAATCTGGACAACGCCAGCGGCGACATCGT
This sequence comes from Janthinobacterium sp. GW460-12-1-14-LB5, assembly GCF_059423585.1. Lineage (NCBI taxonomy): Bacteria > Pseudomonadati > Pseudomonadota > Betaproteobacteria > Burkholderiales > Oxalobacteraceae > Janthinobacterium > Janthinobacterium sp. GW460-12-1-14-LB5. The sequence goes on from NZ_JBWKYD010000023.1 coordinate 69,552, forward strand.
GCAGACGGGCGCGGGCGATACGATCATCACCACAGGCAAGCTGGACAACACGGCCGGCCGTATCGCCGTCAACAGCAATAACTTGGCCTTGAACGCGACGGTGTTGACGAATATCAATGGCAAGCTGGAACACGCAGGCGCGGGCCTGCTGGCCATCCACGCGGGCCAGTTCAACAACCAGTTTGGCAAGATCACGGGCAATGGCAAGCTCGACATCACCGCCGCGACCCTGGATCACCGCAATGCGACCACCATCGCCAATCAGCTGACCATCAACACCGGCACGCTGGACAATCGCGCCGGCAGCCTGGCGCAAACGGGTAGCGGTTTGATGAGCGTCAATGCCGCCGGCTCGCTGGACAATACGGGCGGCAAGATCGAAGGCAATGGCGATGCGCTGGTGAAAGCGGATACGTTGCTGAACAACAAGGGCCGCATCGTGGCGGCACAGGATGCCGGGTTGAACGTCGGTAGCCTGGACAATACGGAAGGCACCGTGGCCGCCGGGCGCAACCTGGCATTGAACGGTGCTGACATCGACAATACCAAGGGCCAGTTGCAGGCCGTGGCCGGCAACGCGACCTTGAACGTAGCGAACTTGAATAACACCGCAGGCAACGTGTTTGCCGGCGCCAATCTGAACGCGACACTGACCAGCTTGAACAACGCGGGCAGCCTGTACGCTGCTGGCAATCAGACCTTGAACGCCAGCGGCGCCATTGTGAACACTGGCGTCATCGCGGCGCAAGGCAACAACAGCATCACGGCAAACAGCCTTGACAGCAGCGCAAGCAGCCTGATCGCTGCGGGCATGCAGGCCGATGGCAAGCTGGGCATGTCGGGCGACTTGACGGTCAACACTGCGCAAACGCTGGCCGCGCATGGCCAGAATCTGGCAGCAGGCAATGCCAACCTGACAGGCGCCAGCGTGGACTTGTCTGGCAGCCAGACCAGCGCCGCCAATATCGGCCTGACGGCAACTCAGGGCGATGTCAGCACGCATCAAGCCGTGGTCAGCACGCCTGGCGCCTTGACGATCCATGCGCAAGACACCTTGCGCAATACGGAAGGGCAACTCAGTGCCGGCCAACTCGACCTGCACGTGGGCAATCTCGACAACGCCAAGGGTACCGTGATCCAGACGGGCACGGGCGATACCGTTATCCAGACGGGCAAGCTGGACAATAGCGCCGGGCGCATCGCCGTCAATAGCGCCAATCTGACTCTGGGCGCGGCCAGCTTGACGAATGCGGGCGGCAAGATCGAGCATGCGGGTGTCGGCACCTTGGCCATCACGGCAGCCACCTTGCAGGGGGCCGGCGGCAGCATCATCGGCAACGGCGCCGTCGATCTGAAAGCCGGTCTGTTCGACCACGCCAACGCCACCACCACGGGCCGGTCCCTGAGCGTTCAGGCTGACAGCCTGAGCAACCGGGGCGGCCATTTGCTGCAGACGGGCGCGGGCGGCATGACGGTAGCCGTCACCGGCCAGCTCGACAATACGAGTGGGGAAATCTCCGGCAACGGCACCTTGTCGGTGCAGACCGGCAATCTGGACAACAGCAAGGGCAAGATCACCTCGGCCACGTCCGCCGACATCGTCAGCACTGGCGTACTCGTCAATGCCGATGGCGTGATCGCGGCGGCGACCGATTTGCACCTGGGTGGCGCCATCGACAATACGCGTGGCTTGCTGCAGGCGGGGACCGGCGTCTTGAGCCTGGACGCGGCCAGCTTGCGCAATGCGCAGGGAACGCTGAGCGCGGGCGCGGATATCACGGCCAAGGTCAGCGGCGACGTGCTCAACGCTGGCGTGCTGTATGCGGGACGCAACCAGAGCCTGGATATCGGCGGCTTGCTCAGCAATACAGGCTCGCTGGCCGCCCTGGGCAATACGACGATCACGGCGGGTAGTCTGGACGGCAACGGCTTGCTGGCAGCGGGCATGCGCGCCGATGGCAGCTTTGCCTCGGCTGGCGATCTGACGGTGAAAACGAGCGGCGCCTTGCAGGCTGGCGGCCAGAACATGGCGGCCGGCCAGTTGCAACTGACGGGTGCGTCTGTTGACGTGGGCGGCAGCCAGACCAGCGCGGCGAATATCGGCTTGACGGCATTGACGGGCAATGTGACGACCAGCAGGGCGGTCGTGTCGACCAATGGCTTGCTGGCCATTACGGCCAATGCCGCCAACGGGCAGGCACTGGTCAACCAGGGCGGCAGCCTGAGCGCGGGGCAACTAGCCTTGCGCGTAGGCAATCTGGACAACACCAAGGGCACCGTGATCCAGACGGGCACGGGCGACACCGTCATCGAGACGGGCAAGCTGGACAATACGGGCGGGCGCATCGCCGTCAACAGCGCCAATCTGCGCCTGCAGGCGGGCGACCTGACGAATACGGATGGCAAGATCGAACATGCAGGCAAGGGTGTGCTGGACATCCGCGCCACGAATCTGTATGGCCAGCGGGGCCAGCTGACGGGCAATGGCGCGCTGCAGGTGGCGGCCAATTACATCGATCACCGTAACGCCAGCCTGCTGGCGCAGCAGGTGAACGTCTCTGCTGGCATCCTCGACAATCGCCAGGGGCAGATCACGCAGCTGGGCACGAGTGCGGCAACAGTGCTGGCCAGCACGCGCCTGGACAATAGCGGCGGCAAAATCGAAGCGAATGGCAATGTGCGCGTGGAAACGGGTGAGTTGCTCAACGATCATGGTCGTATTGCGTCTGCGCAAGATGTCAATGTGGCAGCGACGGGCAAGCTGGACAATGCCAGCGGCGTGATCATTGCCGGGCGCGACCTGACGCTGGCCGGCGGCAAGGTGGACAATACGCTGGGACAATTGCAGGCGGCGGGCGGCAATGCGCAATTGACCATGGACGAGCTGCTCAATGAGCAGGGCAGCATCGTTGCCAGCGGTAATCTGACGACCACGGCGGGTAGCGTGCGCAACAGCGGCAGCCTGTTTGCCGGTGCAGAACAGGTGCTCACCGTGACGGGGGCGCTGGAGAATGCCGGCGTTATCCTGGCCCAGGGCAACAACACCATCAGTGCCAACAGCATCAACAGCGGTGCGGCCAGCCTGATCGGCGCGGGCGTGAAAGCCGATGGCAGTTTGCAAACGAGCGGCAACTTGCAAATTACGGCACAGCAGGCATTGGGTGCGCATGGGCAAGTGTTGGCGGCAGGCAATGCCGTCCTGAGCGGCGGCAGCGTCGACCTTGGCGGCAGCCGCAGCAGCGCCGACAATATCAGCCTGACGGCCAGCGCAGGCGACGTCAGCACCAGCGGCGCCGTGGTCACCACGCCCGGTGCCTTGACGATCAAGGCCGGGGCGAATAGCCAGACCTGGAACAACCAGCGCGGCGATATCAGTGCCGGCCAACTGGCCGTTGGCGTGGGCAACCTCAATAACCAGCACGGCAGCATCGTGCAGACCGGTGTCGGCAATACCGCCATCGAGCTGACGGCGCCAGCAGGCGTGCTGGACAACACGGGCGGCCGCATCGCCGTCAACAGCGCCAACCTGGGCTTGAAGGCGGGCACGCTGACGAATACGGATGGCAAGATCGAACACGCGGGCAGCGGCACCCTGAGCCTGCAAGCCACGCAGTTCAACGACCAGCGCGGCCAGGTCACGGGAAATGGCGCGCTGGTCGTCACGGCCGGCGCCATCGACCACCGCAACGCCAGCACCATCGCGCAGCAAATCAGCATAACGGCCGCGACCCTGGACAATGGAGGCGGTAACCTGACGCAGCTCGGTAAAGGTGATACCAGCATTCAATTGAGTGGTGGCCTGGATAACCGCGGCGGCACCATCGCCAGCAACGGCAACACCAATATCGTCGCATCGAACTTGAACAACCAGGGCGGCAAGCTGCAGGCGGCGGGTACATCCAACCTGACGGTGACGGCGAACAATGTACTCGACAACAGCCTTGGCGGCGCCATCGCTGGCGGCGGGAATGTGGTGCTGGGCGCAGGTAGCCTGCTGAACCTGGGTGGCAGCGCCACGGCGGGCGGGCAGCTGACGGCGAATGTAGCGCAGGCCTTGAACAATGCGGGCGGCTTGCTGGCCGCCACGGGCAATTTGAACGTAAACGCGGCCAGCGTCGACAACAGCGCTGGCGGCAAGCTGGCCTCGGTGCAAGGCCTGTTGACGGTAACGTCCACGGGCGCCACCGTCAACAATGGCGGCACCCTGCAAGCGGGTGGCGACATTATGCTGCGCAATGGCGGCCTGTGGAACGGGCAGGGCACCATTGCGGGCGCGAACGTCACGCTCGACACGCATGGCCAGGTCTTCAACAACAACCAGGGCACTTTGGCGGGCACGGGAAGCGTCAACTTGCAGACGGGTATTCTGGACAACGATGGCGGCCTGCTGCAGTCGGGCGGCGCCATGACCATCGATACGCACGGCAACGCCTTGCTCAACACCAATGCGGGCGCGTATGCGGTGCGCCATCCCGGCAGCGCCGGCGGCATCAGCAGCGGTGCCGGATTGACCCTGCAAACGGGCAGCTGGAACAATGCAGGCGGCTACCTGGGCGCTGCCGGCAACATCACGGGCAGCGTGGGCCAGCTGGACAATCGCGGCGGCCAGGTCGTCGGCAAGTCGGCGCTGGATTTGACCCTGAGCGGCTTGCAGAACCAGGGCGGACAAATCCAGGTGCTGGGCAATATCGGTTTGAACGCCGGTGGCGGCAGCGTCAACAATCAGCAAGGCTTGATCCGTTCCGGCGCGGCCGTCACGCTGACGGGTGGCGCAATCGACAATGCCAGCACCCTGGGCGCGAACCAGGGCATCGAAGGCGTGCAGGTGACCCTGAACAGTGCCAATGTCAGCAATGTGCAGGGCGCGGTGCGCGCGGATGGCAACCTGGCGATCAACAGTGCGGGCAGCGTCAACAATACCTTGGGCATGCTCAGCGCCGGTGGCGCGCTGGCGCTGCAGGACACCGGCCCCGGCCGTGGATTGGCCGTCACCAACTCGGGTGGCACCATCATCGGCGGCGTGCGCACCGACATCCGCGCGGGCAGCCTGAGCGGTGACGGCAAGGTGCTGTCACAGAAAGATCTGGCGCTGGACCTGGCCGGCAACTTTACGCTGAACGCGGGCGCCGAGATCATGGCCAACGGTAACGCCGATATCGCCATCGGCGGGCAGCTGGCGAATGCGGGCAAGATCCAGGCGCTCAGCAAACTGACCCTGGGTGCCGCCAATTTCGACAACGCTGCTACCGGCGACATCAATGCGGGCACGACGCGCGTCAATGTCGGCGGGGTGCTGAACAACCGGGGCGTGATCGATGGCATCTACACGCAACTGAACGTCGGCACGCTGAACAACATGGGCACGGGCCGCATCTATGGCGACTATCTGAGCATCGGCGGAGGCACCGTCAACAATGACGTGGAAGGCGGCGTGGCGGCCACCATCGCGGCGCGCACCCGCCTCGATATCGGCGTCACGACACTCAATAACCGCGAACACGGCCTGATCTTCAGCGGCGGCGACATGGCCATCGGCGGTTACCTGGACGGCAACCGCATCGCCACGGGCTGGGCGGTATCGGTGACGAATGCCAGTGCGACGATCGAGGCGTTGGGGAATCTGGATATGGGGGCGAGTCAGTTCCGAAATTTAAATACGCATTTCAGGATCGAGACGCTTGATAGCGGACCTGAATCCGTCGTGGAATTTGAGAGCATGACCCCTGGAGAAGAAGGTAAGCGGTATCGGCTGGGTGCTGAGGGAGTCTACGAAAATAAAATGGGGGAATACTACCATCTGGTCGTCAATGGTGTGAACAATGTAAGGGATTACAAAAGATATGAGCTTACCCGCACCTCGCGCAAGGATACAGTCGTTGAGACAGATCCCGGAAAACTGCTGGCCGGCGGAAATATCACGATTCACGCCAGCAGTGCCCTTAATGACCAGAGTCACGTTATCGCTGGTGGCGTGCTGAAAGTCGAGGGAACGACACTGCTTGCTCCAGAGGTGAAGCTGCAGACATACTTTCGTGAATCCGGCTCGGTGTCAAATATTCTGTACGGTCCAATATCGGCTACCGGCGGTGCCATGAGTATGTTCAAGGGATCATACCGCTACGACCCAGTCGAGAAGAGTTCGTCGGACATCGTCAAGCAGATATATGAAAAAGCGACCTATATCTCGCCATCATCGACAGGCTTGAGCGGTGTCAACGGCGGCACCAGCGCTGCGGGTGCCGCCAATGCCAACGTGGCCTTGACGACCGTGAACAAGACCTCGGGCGCCATTGCCAGCGTCAATGCTGCTGCAGGCAGCGGTGCAACGGCAGCCAGCGGCACGGGGGCATTGAGCGGCGCCAGCGGGACGGGTAATGCGGGGCAGGCGGGCAATGTCGGCGCGCTCAGCGGTTCGGCCGTCGCCGGCGCCACGGGTGCGGGCGGACAAACATCAACGTCAGGCATCGATACTGGCCGTGCCACAGTGGGAGTCGACAGCAGGAGCGCGGACGCCGTTGACGCGCAAGGCACGCAAGATCGCAGTGGTCGGATTGGCAACGCGGGGAAAACAACTGACCATGGCGCGGTGCAGGGCGGTTCCGCTGGCGCGGCCACAGGAAGCGGCGCCGCCAGCACGGTCGATTCGGCCTTGCTGGCGCGTGACGCGCAGGGTGGTCCCGGCGCGGTCGGCGGGGGCAGCGGCTTGCAAGGTAGCGGGCGTTTCGGCAACGCTGGCCAGTCGGCCGGGCATGGGGGCGTACAGGGCGGCTCTGTTGCTACCGTTGGCGGTGCCGCCGGGGCTGGCACGGTCGATCCCGCCTTGCTGGCAGGTGGGACGCAAGGTGGACCCGATGCGGTAGGTGGGGCAGGCGGCTTGCAAGGTAGTGGACGCCTTGGTAACGCTGGCCAGGCAGCAGGCCATGGCAGTGTGCAAGATGGCGGTGTTGCTGCCGTCGGCGCAGTGGCTGGTGCTGGCAAGGTCGATGCGGGCTTGCTTGCTAAAAATACGCAAGGTGGTCCTGCCGCCGTGGGCGACAACAGCGGCTTGCAGGGGAGCGAGCGTGCCGGCAATGCCGGTCAGGCGCTCGGCCTGGCAGGCGTCAAGCAGGAACTTGCGGCAGGCGCTACGGGGCCGGGCAAGGCCACACAGTCCGGCATGGCCGCAGCGCGTGGCGCCACGGTGTCGAGCGCCACCGGCGGGGCAGCGCAGGTGGCCGGCGCCGGCGGCGCGTCCGCAGGACGCATGACGGTAATCGGTCAGGTGGCTTTGGCGAACCCTTCCGGCCGCGCGCAAGTCGTGCGTACGACATTGCCTTCCACGCAAATTCCGAATGCCAGCCTGTTCAGGACGAGTCCCGGACCTGCATCGCGCTTCCTCGTGGAAACGGATCCCCGTTTTGCCAATTACAAGGATTGGACGGGGTCGGATTACCTGACCAGTAAGGTCCAGCTCGATCCAACCGTGACGCAAAAGCGCCTCGGTGACGGTTTTTACGAGCAACGCCTGGTACGCGAGCAGATCGCGGAACTGACGGGGCAGCGTTTTACTGGCGACTATTCCAGCGATGATCAGCAGTATCGCGGGCTGATGGATGCCGGCGCCGCCTTTGCCCAGACCTGGGATTTGCGCCCTGGCCTGGCGCTGACGCCGGCACAGATGGCGGCGCTGACCAGTGATATCGTGTGGCTGGTGGAGCAGGACGTGACCTTGGCCGATGGTTCCACGCAAAAGGTGCTTGTGCCGCAGGTCTACGTACGCGTGCGCGAAGACGACCTTGACGGCGCAGGCAGTCTGTTGGCAGGCAAAGAGGTCGATATCCGCTTGTCGGGCGACCTGGTGAATGGCGGCACCATTGCCGGCCGTGAAGTCGTGTTGCTGAATGCGGAGAATGTCAGCAATCTGGGTGGCCGTGTTGGCGCCGATAACGTCAGCATCGCGGCGCGCAACGACTTGAATAATATCGGCGGTACCATTTCGGCCAATAACGCACTGCAGGCGAGCGCAGGACGCGACATTCATATTTCCACCAATACGCTGGAAGACGGGCGCTACCTGGGCCGCGTGGCGGGGCTGTACGTCAGCGGCGATGCCGCCAGTGGCAGCAGCCTGGTGCTGTCTGCGGGAAGGGATGTTAGTATCGCTGGAGGTATTGTCAGCAATACCGGGCAGGGCGGCGTCACGGCAATCTCTGCCGGGCGCGACCTGAGCGTCGAGACGGTGGTGGCCACCTCCGGTAGCGGCTTGTCGGCCAAGCGTATCGAGCAACAGGCAGGCGAAGTACACGGCGACAAAGTGGCGCTGATCGCCGGCAATGACATCAATAACCGCGGCAGCAGTGTTGTGGCCGAATCCCAGTTGTTGGCCAGTGCAGGCCGCGATATCAATGTGGTCAGCACCACCGTCAGCAACGCCAGCGAGCGATGGACGGGCAATACATCGACCAGCACCACCATCGGCTCGACGGCAGGCATGTACGTGACGGGGACGGACGAAGGCGCTGCCCTCGTCGTCCAGGCAGGGCGCGATGTGACGGTGACGGGCGGCGTCATCGCCAACGCCGGCGTGAATGGCCAGACCAGCGTGATTGCCGGCAATAACCTGACCCTCAATACCGTTACCGTGGCCTCTACGCAGAATGACATACGCAATGCTGACAATTACAGCAAACAGAGCAAAACCAGCGAAGTAGGCAGCCAGATCATGGGCGCCGGCAATGTCAATCTGCAGGCGGGCAATAACCTGACAGCGCGCGCGGCGGACGTGCAGGCGCAGGGAACGTTGGGCTTGGTGGCGGGCAATGACATCAGCCTGGTCAATGGTTTCCAGAACGAAGTGAGCGATATCGCCAGCAAATCGTCGAAGAAGGGCTTCTGGAACAAGACCACGACGACCAAGCATGATGTGGTCGATACCACCACGGCAATCGGCACTTCGCTGGGCGGCAGCAGCGTGACGGTGCAGGCTGGGCATGATCTGCAAGTTACGGGTTCGAGCATCTTGAGTGACGATGCGACACGATTGCTCGCGGGTAACAACATCACGATCGATGCGGCCACCAATACCGTGTATGAACAGCATCACTTGAATACCAAAAAAACCGGATTTATGAGCAGTGGCGGCATTGGCTTCACCTATGGCACCAATAGCACGACCGTGGACCGGCAACGTGATGCTACGCTGCAGAGCGGTGACTCGCGCAGCATGATTGGTTCCACGGGGGGAGCGTTGACGATGGTTGCTGGCAACGGCGTCAAAATAAGTGGCAGCGATATTGCCGCCGCGACTGACCTCGATATCATCGGGAAAAGTGTCACCATTCAGCCTGGGCAAGACAATGAGAAAGGCAAAGTTGTTACCAAGATCGTGCAGGATGGCTTCACCCTGGCTGTGGGTGGCAGCGTGGTCAGCGCCATTCAAACCGTGCAAGGCATGGGCGAGGCGATGGGCAAGACGAGCAACGGGCGGGTGCAGGCCATGGCTGCGGCCACGGCCGCCTTGGCCGCCAACAACGCCAAATCGCAAGGCCCGAGCGTGAGCATCAGCCTCACTTACGGTCATTCGGAAAGCGAACAGACGCAGACGACGGCCAGCACGACGCATAGCGGCAGCATATTGAGCGGCAAAAATATTAACATTACGGCAACTGGCGGCGGCAAGGATAGCAACATCAATATCCTCGGCAGCGAGCTTAATGCCAGCAATATCGTTCGACTGGGCGCAGATAATCAGGTCAACCTGCTGGCAGTGCAGGATACGGAAAGTCAGCACACCAAGAGTTCCAGCCTGAGTGTTTCGGCGGGTGTCTCGGCTAACATCAGCAAGAGCGGGCCGGCGTTTGGCCTGACCGGCAGTATCAGCGCCAGTCAGGGCAAGCAGGATGGCGAGGGCAGTACCCAGCTGAATACGCACGTCAATGCAGGCCAGTTGCTGGTGATTAATAGTGGAGGGGATACCACGATCAAGGGTGCGGTGGCGAATGCCGGCCAGGTGATTGCCAATATCCAGGGCAATCTGAATCTGGAAAGTTTGCAGGATACAGCCAAGTTCGACAGCAAGAACCAGAGTGTCAGCGTGAGCGGAACCTATGGCGCCGGTGCCAGCGTAAGTGCCAGTTTCAGCCAGAGCAAGATGCACAGCGATTATGCCAGCGTGCAGGAACAAAGCGGCATCAGGGCCGGCGCGGGCGGCTTCCAGATCGCGGTCGGCGGCAATACGGACTTGAAGGGCGCCATTATCAGCAGCAGCGCCGCGCCCGGCGCCAACAGCCTGAATACGGGGACGCTCACGCAGAGCGATATCAAGAACCACTCGGTGGCCGACGCCAGCAGCATGGGGCTGAGTGGCGGCTTCAGCTTTGCAGATCCGGACGCCAAGAAAGACAGGGAACAGGGCAACAAGGAGGGGAATGACAAGGTGGCTGGCGGCAAGGATATCGGCAAGGGGAAAGGCCCGGGCGGCACCGACTTGATCAACGCGGGCAGCGGGCCGAATGCCACCGATAATCTGTACGAGGGCAGCAAGCTGGTGGCGAAAAACCTGCTCAATAACAGTTCCGATTCCTCTTCCTCGAACGGACTCACGCGCAGCACGATCAGCAATGGCGTGCTGACGATACGCGACAATGCGCAGCAGCAGGCGCTGACGGGGAAAGATGGCGCTGCCGCCATCGCGGCGCTGAACCGCGATACGGGCGTGGCGCACACGGCGGCGGAAAAACAGAATGTCCAGGAATTGGCGAAAAATGCCGAGATCGTTCAAGGCTTCAAGAACGCCATGTATGGCGAGGCCACCTACTACACCGATCAAACCTTTATTGCGGCCAATACGCCAAGCAAGTTCTACAAGCTGAGCTGTCCAGGCGACCGCAATGCCTGCATCAAGGAACCCGGTTTGCTCGTGAAGGAAGAGATCACCAAGGAGGAGGCCATCGCCATGAAAGGGGTACTGGCCGTGAATGGCATTCGCAATGGCATGGACCGTGCCGCGGAACTGGCCTACCAGAACGTGCTTCTCGATGCCGAGAATAAAAAACCGGATGTTATTGTCCTGATGCATATCGAGCAGACGAAAGACGGCTTCGCAGATGTGCTCCTGGCTGGCTATGAAAAATTGCTGGCGCCGGTATTGGGCTATTCGGCTGGCGACAAGGAACTGGCGCAGGTACTGATGGGGCGCCAGGATACGGAAAATCTGCTGTTGGCGCATAGCCGCGGCGCGATCGTTGCCAGGAATGGCCTGGATATCGCGGCGAGCAACGGCTTTGTCAACCCGAAGCTGACGCTGCAGGCCTTCGGTCCAGGCATTTCGAACACGGATCTGTATTCCTCGTTCGGCAAGGTGAACACCCAAACGTCGTCGGACAAGGAGCTGTACCGCTATACGTACATGAAAAATGATCCGATTCCTGTCCTGACGACCATGAATCCTGGCAATATCATCGCTTCCATATTCGAGTTTATCAATGTGTATAAAACCTCATATAGCGCGCATAGCTGCTATGGCACGGGCGCGAAAGGCTGTGTCACGGTTAGCAATCCGGCGCCAGGTTACGACTTTTCTGAGAAACAGGATCCGAACAATATCGTTACCTTTATCAATGGCAAACTGGTGAAAAAAGAGGAAAGCAAAACGCAGTAGAGGCGCGCCTTGGTTTGCTGGCTCTGGCCGGGGTCAGGTCCGCCATTTGTCTAGGGGCGGGGTCAACCTGACCCCGTTCCCATGCTGGTATTTTGATCATGCTCAAAGCTTCGGATGTGGCGTTCTACCGACTGTATTCTAAGATGATAAGTTGGCGGGTAAGGGAAATGGTCAACGCGTGTCGTCCGCCTGCCTGATATCAAGTACTGCATACGATATGCCGACTGGGAGAGGGACATGGAGGGTAATGATGCCAAGGTTCAGTTGGAGCGTGAGCGGTTCGAATATGAGAAGCTCAGAAATCAAAATGAATTGAAGTCTACCGTACGCCGGCTGAGTTTGGGGCTGGGCATTGCCGGGGCTATAGTAAGCCTTATTACGGGATCAGTTCAATTTTGGATAGGTAACGATCGGGCCGAAAAAGAAGGGGTTTTTTCTTTGGGTAAAGTATTGCTTGAGCATGGGCCAAAAATCTATTCAACCAATCCAGCGGAACGAACTTTTGTGATTGAGGTCATAAAAATGACTTCCCCGAATAGAAAGGTAACAGATACGATTTTTGCAAAATTTGCTTCGGCTACTAAGGATGTGGAGATTCAGGAGCAGCTTCGAGCTGCGCAGACGATCATTTCGTCGAATACGCAACACCTTGTCGCAAATACTCCTATGCCGATTGGGGAGGCGAGAAAAAATAGTTCATCCATACACTTTTCCGTACTGGCTAATGAAAGACGCAGCGGAGGTTATCTGTTTACAATTGCTCCGCATGACTCCTTGGCTGAAATAAGCTCCGTCATCTATAAGGTTAATCATCCTAGTTTTAAGCAGAAAGTTTATGAGGGTGATAAAAATTCCGGCTTTTCCATGCAATATGCAGGATGGGGGGCAGTGGACGATGTCACTGCCACCATCACTTTGAAGTCAGGCGCCGTCCAGGTTTCTAATATCGATATGATAAGCGAACTCGGTTGGTAGCTGCGTGCGCTGACTTTTGCGGCGAGGGGTATGCGCCATACGTGGGAGCCGGAGTCAGATCCGCCATTAGTACACGATCTCAGCCTTGGCCGTTTCGATCTGCAGCAAGTTGCGCTTTATTAAATGCTGATATGGCCCGACTCACTGCCCTGCTCGAGACGTGAAAAGCGACGGCGATATGGGCCATGGTAAAAGCGGTTTAGAGATAAGCGCGTGCCATTGCCTCGTCTCTGTTGCTATAGAGGGCTTGATATTGCGCTAGTGTCAGCGTGACAGCGCTGTGCTGCTGTCTTGACGTATCCTCGAATGCATCGGCAGGCTGCATCGCTCAGAAAAAAACTGGCGACAGCTGCGAGTGGGCCGACGTGCCTCTACCGACACCCTCGGGATAAATCGATAATGATGGAGATATCTAGTGAGGGTATTTTTGAGGGTCTCGGCAACTGAGTAACGTGAAAAGCTCTGAAAAATCGAATGTTTAGATTTATTGTTGGCAATCGAGTGGGATAATCTCCCGTCCGGCACCGTAAGGTAATACCGGGTCAATGCAACAGCTAATCCCCTGATTTTTCAGGGGCTTTTTTTATGCGGGGCCGGACAACTGTAGCTGCCGGCCAGCAAGTGATCGCACAGCGCGATCGTTTCCGTGGCGACAGCAGTTGCTGGTCGACGCGTATGCTCTACAGCACCATCCGCGCCAGCATGGTCTTAGTCATCTTTTTCAACGATGCGGATCTTCGTGCCGCCCTGGTAGTCCTGCAGCTCCGCTTCGCCATCGATGCGTATGTTGCCCTTCAATATCACCTCCACGCTGATATCGACTTTTTTGATGCGAAACGTTTCAATGTCGGTAGGATGTACATCGATTTCCATGGAAATCGAGGCGCCTGGCGCAATCGTGGTGAATTGCGTTTTCAGCGCCGGATTGGCCAGGCCGCGGCGGGCATAGGTGACGGCGCCCGTATCGGTATCGATGAATTTGACGATCGGGCCCGACTTGCGCAGGTAGTCGAGCGGAAAGCCGATATCGCGGCTGCCATCGTTACGGATGGTGACCAGTATGTCGATCGGCTTGCGCTGATAGACGCAGCCAGCGTTGCCCAGGCATTGCAGGGAAATGGAGAGGGGCGCGTGAGTGCTCGTCATGGTATTGGCTTTCAATGGTAGTGCCATCAGCATGGCATAAATAAGCAGTGTCAGACAATATCGCATCGTATTTTCCTGCCGATTTTTTTGCTCAACAATTCCTGCGCTTCAATCGCGATATTCCAGCCGTGGCGTTTCAATATCAGTGCGCCTTCTGCATACGACATGATCGATTGCGTCAGGTCTTCCGGCGAGGTGCCGTTGACGTGGCAAACGATGGGCGCGTCGAGTGTGCCGTCCGGCTTGAAATAGCGTACCGTTTCTTCGAACTCCGTGTACGAATATTCGTCGGGCATGCCGACGCAATGCCCGAATTCATGCGCATACGTGGTCAGTGCCGTTGCCAGCGACACGTTCATGACGTCGCCGGTGACGTTTTCGCGGTCATAGCGCTTGTGGATCTGCAGCGTGTAGTGCTGCTGATCGTCGACCCAGAGGACGCGGAAAACCACGGGCAACACTTTTTGTCCGCATTGCGGATCATTGATTTCAAGCCGAAACTTGTTGTTCCAGTTGCCTTCGATGCCGGCCGTCGCGTTTTTCTGCGCCAGCGCCACCACGTTGGCGCGCTGCTTGACGCGCAGCGCCGCCGATTCGGTGCCCTTGTCGCTCTCTTCCAGCGCCTGTCCTGCGGCGTCCAGTACCGGGATGGCCTTGAAACGCACTTCCACCACCACCGGACCGTCCGATTTTGCCGGTATGTACAGCTTGAACCAGATCTTGTCCCTGTATTTGTGTGGCGTGCCGTCGTGCTGGTAAGGCTGCGCATAGCGGCCATACGAGGGGCCAGCGATTTCCTTTTCGTAGTCCTCGATCCAGCAGGCCGGCAGCTTGACCAGTACTTCCTTGCGGCGCTTGTTGTCCACCGGCGTGGTGCTGGAGTCGCCTGCCGGCTTGTATTTTGGTTCCGGCGGGGTGTTTGCCTTGGCCGCCGGCTGTCCTGGCGAACCTGGTACCGGCGCCGGCGCTGAAGAGGGGGCGGGTGCCGATGCCGAACCCTGACCGCCCATCGTTTTCAGCAGCTCGATCACCAGCGCCTCGGCGGCGGCCGCTGCAATCACATGCGTCAAGCCCTTTTCGTCGGTCATGCCACTCTCATAGCTGCCATCTTCGCGCTTGATGCGGTAGGGCTGGCGCGGCATCGGTTCCCCCGTGTCGCGGTCGCGCAGCACAAAGCCTTCGTCGAACAGCTTGATGCGCGTATCGGGCAGTGCCGGCAGCATGCCGGCCGCGCTGGCGCCGCCGTTGAAGACATGCTGGCCGCCCTTGACCGTGAAGTTGCCAGGACACTTAAACGTGATATTGCCGCCCTCTAAGGTGATCGACGATTGCCCGGCCTGCAGCGTGATCTTCTGGTTGGCCTTGATGTCGATGACGTCGTTGACCGAGATCACGGTAATGGCCTTGTCGGCCAGGATTTCCAGTTGCCCCGTATGCGCCTGCAGCGATACCGGGCCGTTGGCGGCGATCGCCTGGATGCCGCCGGTGTGGGTGAACAGGGCGCTGGCGCTGGCCGACACGGACGACCAGGTGTGGCCGGCCGTCATGTGCAGGTCCGATTGCGTGGTCCATTGCAGCTGCTGCGCGGCAAACAATACGGTCGAGCCGGGCGTGGCCCAGTTGATGCTGGCCGGCGCCTCCATCAGAACCAGGGGCTGGCCGAATTTTTCCACCGGCTGGTCGGTAGCCAGCTTGCGCTCGCCTGCGCTGGCCTTCAGCGCTTCCTGCCCGCCCACGCTGGCCCGGTATCGACCATCCTGCTGGGGATCGATCTGCTTGATCAGGTCCAGCTGGGCCTGTTTCGCTTCCTGGCTGAACAGGGCGGTTTGCTGTTGCGCGGCTTCGGCCAACGACTTGTTCAGTTCGGCTGCGCCTTTCAGCTGGCCCAGCGCTTCCGCAGTGTCGAGCTGGGTAGAAGCTACGCCCGCCCCCGCCTGTGCGCGGGCGGTGGTGGAAATGAGTACGCCTTCGCCGCCGCGCAGCACGGCCCAGGCGTCGGTACGCAGTTCGAAGCCGCTGCCGCGGTAGCTGCCGCGCTGGGCCGTGCCCACGCCTTGCTGTATCAGGTAACCGAGGTTCAGCTGCGTGGCGGCGCTGCTCGTCGCCAGGCGGGTACGCAACTGGCCCGGTGTGTCGTCGATTACCCACTGGTTATGGCCGCCGCCATCGAAATTGTGGCTGTGGATGCCGGAAATGACGCCGGCATGGTTGACGTCCGAATCGACGCCGGCCGCGTAAGGCGGCGTGTCGCTGCCTGTGTAGAGCTGGGCCACCACCAGCGGGCGGTCCATGTCGCCTTCGATGAAATCGACCAGGACTTCGGTGCCGATGCGCGGCGTAAACTGCGAGCCCCAGTTCGGGCCGGCCAGCGCTTCGGCCACGCGCACCCAGGTGCCTGACGCTTCGTTGCCGGGCGCGTTGCCCTGTTGATCCGTGTTGTGCGTCATGCCGCCCGGATTGGCGGCGCTGCCCCGTTGCCAGGCGAACTGGATGCGTACCTGATGGTCGCGTCCGGTGGTGGCCACGCTGTCGGGCAGGCCGACCACCAGTGCCGTTTGCGGCCCCAGCGCGCTGCTGGCCTGGCGCGCGGCGGTGGCGCGCGGCACGATGGCCACGCTGGTGCGCACGCAGCCGAAGGTGTTGCGGTAGGTGCCGGCCTCAAGCTGCCCATCGAGCAGGCTGGCAACGTCGCCCAGGCTGGCTATTGTCGACAGTTTCGACAGCACCGCCGTCAGCGCGCCGCCGGCCGGCCCCAGGTTGTTGCGTGCCTGGTGCTCGACCCACAATACGGTGAACTGGTTGGCGCCATCGGCATACTGTTCGTGCTGCAGCAGATCGAAGGCGTGGCCGGCCGCCATGCGCCGCACCGCGCCGGCGCCCGTGAATTGCTTGTTCTCCAGTTCCAGCGCCTGCAGCATGCGCAGGCCGCGCGGATCGGCCGCCGTGCTGTCGGCATGGCGCCGTTCGCCGGCGCCGTCGTACAGCGGCAGGGGCGGCAGTTCGCCCGCCTGCAGGCTCGAGCTGTGTTCGGCGGCCGGCGCCGCCAGCTGCTGCGGGTCCCAGCTGCTGATGCCGACCGCATTGGGCCGCACCTGGCGCCGCGCGCTGAAGCTGTCGATGGCGTCATCGGTATCGCTGGCGCGCACACCGTGAAAGCGCAGGCCGGACACGCCCGGCGTCGCTGGCGCGACGGCCTTGCTGTCGAAAATTACCAGCTTGTGCTTGGCCTGCTGCGCGTCCTGCCGCGCCGCGCCATCCTGCTCGTGCTCGAAGCGCCAGCTCAGGCCTTCGAAGGCGAGCACGCGGGCCAGGAAGGCCAGGTCGCTTTCGCGGTATTGCGTCCAGACCGGACGCGGCGCCAGTTCCTGGCTGACATCGAATTCGAAGCGGACCTGCGGATAGTCGCCGAGCAGTTCCGTAATGAGGTCGCGCGCGTTCTTGTCCTGGAAAATATAGCTGTCGCGGCGCAAGCCCAGCAAGGCCAGGGCAGGTTCCAGGCGCAGCCGGTAGCGCGCCACGCCGCCGTCGGCGCCGGCAAAGGCGCAGTCCGTGCACAAGCCGTGCCAGGCACGCCAGCTGCCATCGGGCTGCAGCAGCTTGAGCGTGATTTCTTCGCCGAGAAAGCTGGCCAGGTCCAGGCCAGCTGCCGTGCTCAAGGCATCAACTTCGAAGCGGAACAGCTCATTGACCGCCTCGCGGCCCGTCACCTGCTCGGCCATCAGCGATTCGGGCAAGTTCGATGCCTGCGCCGTGGCCAATGTGATCAGCCGCGCATGCTGGGACAGGCCGGTGCCGAACATGCCCTGGGCAGTTTCTGTCGTCGCCAGGCCGCTCATTACGGCAACGTGATGGTCAGGTTGGCCGTGCGTGGCGCCAGCTTGACGATATCGCTGTAGGCGTTCATCTGCTTTTCGGTATTTTTGGCCAGCATGGTGCGCAGGCCCAGGTAACCCAGTGCGCAGATCAGCGCGAATACCGAGCACAGTACCCACAGCGGCACATCGTTGCGCAACTTGTGCGCAATCTGGTCGGGGCGTTCCGCATGCGGCGCAAAGCCGGCCTTCCTGCCTTTCATCTGGGCGATTTCGTCACCCACGCGTGCCGTCAGGTAGGCCAGTTTTTCCGAGCCTTCCAGGATGTACCTCCCCTGAAAGCCGAGCAGCAAGCACATGTGGAACACTTCCAGCGCCTGCAGGTGGGCGCTGCCGCGCGCGCGCAGCGCTTCGAGCCGTATGAAGAAGTTCTCGCCGGCCAACTGGTCGCCGAACAGCACCAACTGCAGCGGGCGGCGCGCCCAATCGTCGCGGATGGGATACGGCGAGCGCAGGATGATTTCGTCGACAGCCGCGCAAAATGCATACTTGGCGGCATCGATATCATCGGCCGAGGCACCATGTTTTCTTGCCGCGTGCCCAAACTCGTCGAGAAACTGCGTCATCTTTCTGATGAAGTCGGCATTGTCTTGCGGGCCGCTGCCATTTTTCAGCATGAACAGCGCGTAGAAGCCGTCGTACATCAGATCCGTCAGCGTGTGTTCGCTACCCGGGCCGGCCGGTACGCTCGATGCGTAAGCGGCGGAGCCGCCGGACATCAGGGAAGGGGCGTTTGCATTCATCGTTTATCTTCAGGAAGTGATGGCGACAAGTTCAAGTTTCAGATCCCGCATGCCGGACGGAACGTAGATCGAGATCGACTGGGCCTGCAGCATGCGCTCGTACATCTGGCCCTTCGCTTCGACGGTGAAGTAGTAGGTATCGGGCCGTACCGGCACGGCGGCCGGCACCTGCGGCGTGTGCTGCAGGCGCACGCCGGGCAGGGCCGACAGCACGAATTTTTCCACGTCGTCGGGCGCGCCGATCTTGAAGCGCAGCGGCACCACGTCCACCAGTTCCACGCCTGGCATGTCGGCCGAGACGCCCAGGTAAAACGCCGTCTTGTCGTCGATTTTGCCCGAGTCGAGCTTGCCGTGATGGTAGGACGGCTTGACTTCGCTCAATGCAATGGCGAAATATTTTGAAGAGATCACCGTGTCGAGCAGTTCGCGGATGATCGCGTGCAGGCGCGCGAACGATGGTCCCGGATCGGCGTGCTGATAGGCCGGCAGGTCGGCCAGCGCATGGGTTTTCGAGAATGTCATCAGCGCACCGGCCAGCGCCAGCAGCGCTTCGTACAAACGCTCCGGGTGCAGCGCCGGATGGTGGAAATAGTGGCTGAGCGAGGCAAACGCCGAACTGGCCGTGTGGAGCAGCCAGAACGAGGACATGTCGCCGGAACGAAATTCGATCACATTCTTGCTCGGTTCGCGGTGGTGGCCGTACAGGGCGTTGACCTTCGCCTGCAGCGCATCGATCAGGCGGCGCAGTTGCAGGAACAGCAGCGGCGCGCCGCGGATCGACAGGCTCGGCGGCACGAATGACGGGTCGGGCTCAAAGCCGCCGGTCGACAGGCGCCGCAGGCGCAGCAAGGGAAAATTCACATACGAATCGCGTGGTTCCGATTCGGCCACCAGGCGCAGCGATTTTTGCAGGTAGGCCAGTTCGGCCTGCGCGGCATGGGTGTACAGGTCCGGCGTTTCCAGGTTGGCCTGGCCGTAGCGCGCCGCGCTGTTGGGCTGGTCGGACGCGGCAAAGTTGCCGCCGAAATGCTTGAAGGCGGGCAGGGCGGCATAAAACGTGACGGTTTGCTGCGACTGCAGCAGCTTGCCCAGGTCCACGGCTTCGGGCAACTCGTCGGCGCCGGGAGCGTTGTAGATTTCGCCGTCCTGGAACACCAGCGACAGTTCCAGCAGCCGCAGGGTGTTATTGCTCAGCGCATCGCGGTCGATCTGCACGTGGTTGACCCCCCAGGCATAGGGATGCAGCGCCTTGATGCTTTCGTGCAGGCGATGTTCATGGTACTGGTCTTGCTGCTGGAAATGCTGGGGGCGCAGAAACAGGCCTTCACCCCATAACAATTTACTTGTAATGCTCATCGATTGCCTTTTTCCGAGGAAGTCAAAGCGCGGAGAACGCTGACGCTCGCGGGCTGTCGTGCAGCGCGGTCGCCATGTTGCCGGTGCGTCCAATCATCTAATCTTTGCAATAAAATCATGTGCTTTTTTCGCAACTGCAACAACATTAACATTATCTGAAAGAAAGGTGCGTACGGTACGTTTTCCGCATGGCTGCTGCCTTAGTGACCGATCGGAATGTGAGTTTTCGCGTATTTTCTATTGAACGGAGTCAATATTAAATCCGTGTTAGTCTCGCAAAAATAAGAATTTAGCAACTATAAATTGCAACATTTTTTTTTAATGAACGCGTCATCTTTTTTGAGGGAAATCAGATCATGTCTCGCCAATCCACATTCCATTTTTTTGCCGCGGTTGCTTGCGCATTGACGCTCAGTGCCTGCAGCACCGCACCCGCGGTCAAGACGCCGCCGCCGCCGCCCTCGCTCGACGAGCTGATGGCAAAGGCGACCCAGGCTGCCAGTTCGGGCAACAACGAAGCGGCTATGGGTTTGTGGAAACAAGCTGCTGTCGAATTTCCAGCCGATAAGAATCCATGGGTTCGCATGGCCCAGACCCGTTATGAGGCGGGCCAGTACGGCGACGCCATCATCAATGCCCAGGAAGTGCTGGTGCGCGACCCTGCCGACAAGCTGGCCAACAGCGTCATTGCGATCAGCGGACTGCGCCTGTCGACGCGTGCATTGGCTGACCTGAGCCGTCAGAACAATCTGTCCGGCCCGCTGCGCACCGAATCGCAGGATCTGGCCAAGCTGTTGCGTGAAAGCCTGGGCGAAACCGTGCTGGTGCCGGCGCCGGCCGCGGCGCAGGCGCGCGACAAACCGCCGCGTCCGTCGCGCAAAGGGCAGGCCAAGGCTGCCGAAAGCAGCGCCAATCCTTTCGATGGGTTGAAGTAAAACTGAGGCAGTAAAGAAATTATCAGGGGCATCGCCGATGCCGTCGATTATTCGTAAAGGGATGATGTCATGTCAAAAAAAGAAAGTGTTCAAAAACGCCTGCAAAAGGTCCGTCCGCCACGCGTGCAGATGACGTATGACGTGGAAATCGGCGATGCGATTGAAAACAAGGAACTGCCCTTTGTAATGGGTGTCGTGGGCGACTTCGGCGGCAATTCCGAAGTCGAGCAAAAACGGCTGAAGGACCGCAAGTTCATCGGTATCGACCGCGACAATTTCGATGAGGTGCTCAAGGGGGTCGAGCCGCGCGCCGCGTTCGGCGTTTCCAACGAGCTCAGTGATGAAGGCGGCCAGTTGCGGGTCGACCTGCGCTTCAAGTCGCTCAACGACTTCCGTCCCGAGGCGGTGGTCGAACAGGTGGCACCGCTGCGACGGCTGCTCGAAGCGCGCACCAAGCTGGCGGACCTGCGCAACAAGCTGGCCGGCAACGACAAACTGGAAGATATCCTCAACGACGTGCTCAACAGCACTGAAAAGCTGGCCCAGCTGGAACAGCAATCCACCGCCAAGAAAGGCTGATCCCATGTCCGCTCAACTGACCCCCGCGTCCGGCGCCGCCGCGACCACCGATATCGGTTTGCTCGACCAGATCGTCGAGCAAAGCAAGGTTGCCAAATCCAGCGTCGAGCATGCACGCGCCAAGGATCTGATTTCAGAACTGGTCAGCCAGGTGATGGACGGCACCGTCGTGGTGTCGGATAACCTGGCCGCCACCATCGATGCGCGCGTTGCCGAGCTGGACCGACTCATTTCGCGCCAGCTCAGCGTTATCCTGCATGCCCCCGAATTCCAGAAGCTGGAAAGCAGCTGGACGGGCCTGCATCACCTGGTTGACAACACGCCCACCGGCACCAATCTGAAGATCAAGCTGCTCAACGCCACCAAGCGCGAGCTGGTGCGCGATTTCCAGGGCGCGCTGGAGTTCGACCAGTCGACCATGTTCAAGAAAGTGTATGAAGAAGAGTTCGGCACCTTCGGCGGTGCTCCGTTCGGCGCGCTGCTGGGCGACTTCGAATTCACGCGCCAGCCCGAAGACATGTATTTCCTCGAACAGATGTCGCATGTGGCCGCTGCTGCCCACGCGCCCTTCATTTCGGCCGCATCGCCCGAGCTGTTCGGTCTCGAAAGTTATGCCGACCTCGGCAAGCCGCGCGACCTGGCGAAGGTGTTCGATACGGTCGAGTACGCGAAGTGGAAGTCGTTCCGCGAATCGGAAGATGCGCGCTACGTCGGCCTCACGCTGCCGCGCTACCTTGGTCGGCTGCCGTTCAATCCGGCCGATGGCGCCACCGTCGACGGCTTCAATTTCGTCGAGGATGTCGATGGCACCAACCACCAGAAATATCTGTGGTGCAATGCAGCCTACGCCTTCGGCGCCAAGCTGACGGCGGCCTTCGACGACTACGGCTGGTGCGCGGCGATCCGCGGCGTGGAGGGCGGCGGCCTGGTCGAGGACTTGCCGACCCATACCTTCAAGACCGACGAAGGCGAAGTGGCGCTGAAATGCCCGACCGAGATCGCCATTACCGACCGGCGCGAAAAGGAGCTGAGCGACCTGGGTTTCATCTCGCTGGTGCATTGCAAGAACACGGATTACGCGGCGTTCTTCGGCGCCCAGTCGGCGCAGAAGGCCAAGAAATACAACACCGATTCCGCCAATGCGAATGCGGTGCTGTCGTCGCAGCTGCAATACATCTTTGCCGTCTCGCGCATCGCCCATTACATGAAGGCCATGATGCGCGACAAGATCGGCAGCTTTGCCGCCGCGTCCAACGTCGAAGATTTCCTCAACCGCTGGCTGATGCAATACGTGTTGCTCGACGATAACGCCAGCCAGGAACAGAAGGCCCAGTTTCCTCTGCGTGAAGCATCGGTGCAGGTGTCGGAGGTGCCTGGTCGTCCGGGCGTCTATCGCGCCATTTCCTTCTTGCGTCCCCATTTCCAGCTCGATGAGCTGTCCGTTTCACTCCGTTTGGTCGCGGAGCTGCCGCAATCGACCAAATCCTGATTTTTTTCCTAAACAACCGAAAGGAATGACATGGCAATCGACGTTTACTTGCAAATTGATGGTATCAAAGGCGAATCCACCGACACCTCCCATAAAGATTGGATCGAATGCAAGTCGGTCCAATGGGAAGTGCTGCAACCGAAGTCCGCTACTGCCTCGACGGGCGGCGGCCATACCGCCGAGCGTACCGAGCACAAGGATATCGTGGTGGCCAAGCTGGCCGACCTCGCCACGCCGCTGCTGCTGCAAAATTGCTCGTCCGGTAAAACGATCCCGAAAGCCAAGTTCGAATTCCTGCGCGCTGACGGCCAGGGCGAGCGCATCAAGTACTTCGAGATCGAGCTGGAAAACGTGCTGATCAGCAGCGTGGCGCCGTCCGTCGCACCTGGCGACATCCTCGGCGAAAACCTGTCGATCAAGTATTCCAAGGTCAAGTGGAAATACACGCAGCAAAAAGTGGGCGGTGGCTCCGGCGGCAATACCTCCGGCGGTTGGGATCTGTCGGCCAACAAGACGATTTGATCGACAACGGCCCTTGCCGGATGAAGCCGTTCCGGCCAGCTGCCGGCGCTGACTCCGGCTTGTGCCTGCGCGATTGATTTTCCTACATCAAAGGGCCGCCGCAGGCCGCCCTTTTTTTCATACTATTGCCAAGCACAGGATACCGATGAAGGGTTTTACGCCGGGATTGTTCGACCGCCTGATGGACACACCTGTCCAGGGCGCTTCCAGCAGCACCGTCTCGCGCCTGTCGCTGGAAGACTTGAAAGACACCGTGGCGCGCGACCTGGAGGCGCTGCTCAACACGCGCACCGTGATACCGGAAGCGCTGCTGAAAAAATTTCCCGAATGCGGCCGCTCGATCGTCACCTACGGCCTCAATGACTTCGCCGGCCTGAGCTTGTCGAGTTCCGACGACCGCGCATATATCTGCCAGTGCCTGGAAAAAGCCATCGCGCGGCATGAGCCGCGCCTGCGCAGCGTGCGCGCTTCGCTGGAAATCCAGGAAGGCTCGATCAACCGCCTCAATTTCGCCATCACCGCGTTACTGGTGGTGCACTCGGCGCAGGAACCCGTCAACTTCGACGCCATCCTGCAGCCATCGAGCCTGCATTACACGATCAGCAAGGCGCGCCGTGCTGCGCAAGGAGCCTGAACTTGGAAGAATTGTTACCGTATTACGAACGCGAGCTGGGTTTCCTGCGCCGCTATTCGCGCGAGTTTTCCGAGCGCTACCCGAAGATCGCCGGGCGCCTGCTGATCGGCGGCGAAGTCTGCGAAGACCCGCATATCGAGCGCATGATCCAGTCCTTCGCGCTGCTCAATTCGCGCATCTCGAAACGCCTCGATGACGATTACCCCGAATTTACCGAGGCGTTGTTCGAGGTGCTGTATCCGCACTACCTGCGGCCGTTTCCTTCGTGCTCGATCGCGCGCCTCGACTACAGCGGTGCGGCGGCGCAGCTGACGGCCGCCACCGAGATCGCGCGCGGCACCGAACTGGCGACGCGTCCCGTCAAGGGCGTCGCGTGCACTTTCCGCACCGCCTATCCCGTCACCGTGGCGCCGCTGGCGCTGACGCATGCGGCATTTTCCGCCATCATCGACGCGCCCGAGCAAATGCAACTGCCGCCCAACGCCACTTCCAGCGTCAGCATCGTCATCGAAGCGACCGCCGAGCAGATCTCGCTGGCGCAGCTGGGCGTGGCGAAGCTGCGCGTGTTCATCGATGGCGAACCCTCGTTTTGCGCGGCGCTGCGCGACGCGCTGTTCATGCGCACGGTCAAGGCCTATGTGGAAGCCGATGACAGCGGCCGCTGGAGCGCGCTGGCGCAGGTGCCTGTCAGCATCGCCGGTTATGCCGAGGACGATGCGCTGATCCCGTTTTCGGCCCGATCCCATCCGGCCTACCGGCTGCTGACCGAATACTTCTGTTTTCCGGAAAAATTCAATTTCTTCGACATTGACCTGGCCGCGCTGTGCGCGCCGCTGCCGTCCGGCTGCCGGCGCATCACGCTGCACCTGGCCTTGGCCGGCCTGCGCACCGATTCGAATACGGCGCGCATGCTGGGCACCATGTCGACCAACAACCTGCTGCTGGGCTGCACGCCGGTGGTCAACCTGTTCCGCCTGCGCGGCGAGCCGATCCGGCTGACGCATACGGCCGCCAGCTATCCGGTGCTGGCCGATGCGCGCCGCGCCTACGCCTTCGAGGTGCACGCAATCGAGTCGGTCAAGCTGGTGCGCCAGACGCCGCAAGGGGAGTCGGTCACCGAATTTCGTCCTTTCTATTCGCTGCGCCATGGCCAGACACCGGCCAGGGATGGCCATTACTGGGTGATGCGGCGCGATGACACCATCAGTGAAAAAAGTCCCGGCTACGAGACCGAGATTTCCATCGTCGATATCGATTTCGATCCGGCCGCGATTGAAACGGATACCCTGAGCCTGGAGCTGAGCTGCACCAACCGCGACCTGCCGGCGCAACTCACCTACGGCCTGCGCGGCGGCGACCTGTTCCTGGAAGGCGGATCCAGCGTGCGCAGCATCCACTTCCTGCGCAAGCCGACCGAGTCGCACCGCTTCGAGCGGGGCCGCGGCGCGCACTGGCGGCTGATCTCGCACCTGTCGCTGAACCATCTGTCGCTGTCGGGCAGCGGCCTGGAAGCGTTCCAGGAGATGTTGACCCTGTATGACTTGCCCCGTTCGGCGACCTCGCAGCGGCAGATCAGCGGTATCGCGGCGATCGACCACAAGGCGGCCAATGCCTGGCTGCCCGGCAATCCCTTCGCCTGCCTGGTGCGTGGAATCGAGGTGCGCCTGACGCTGGACGAAGAAGCGTTTGTCGGCAGCGGCATTCATGCGTTTGCCCATATCGTCGAGTGTTTTCTCGGCCTGTACGTGCATGCCAACAGTTTCACGCAACTGGTGGTGCTGTCGAAAAAATCGGGAGAGGAGTTGTTGCGATGCAAACCACGCAGCGGCGATTTGAGCCTAGTGTAATCGAGCGCCTGTTCGCCGAGCCTTACCGCTTCCAGTACTTCCAGGCGGTGCGCATGCTCGAACTCTGGCTGGTGCGCAACGGCATGGCGCGCGAGGGCGCGGTGGCCAACTTCCTGCGCTTTCAAAATTCGGTGTCGCTCAGTTTCGCGCCCAGCCAGCTTGAAGCGGTGCAGGCCGAACCGCGCGAGCTGGGCGCCCTGGCGGTTGACATGCGCGCACTGGGCGAGGCCGTGCGGCGCGCCGAGCTGAAATACATCCGCATCACGCCGGCCTTCATGGGTTTTCTTGGCGTGGCCGGGGCGCTGCCGGCCCATTACACGGAACGCATCGCCGCGCACCAGCTGTACGAGAAAGATGCGGGGCCGCGCGCCTTTCTCGACACCTTTTCCAACCGCGCGCTGGCGCTGTTCTACGAAGCGTGGCGCAAGTACCGCCTGGAGCTCAAGTATCAGCTCGATGGCAAGGACAAGTTCCTGCCGCTGCTGCTGTCGCTGGCGGGCCTGGGCCATGAGTCGCTGCGCCGGCGCCTGTACGACGATGGCGACGGCGTGCTCGACGAGTCGGTGGGATTTTTTGTCGCCGCCATGCGGCACCGGCCGCCATCGGCGGTGGCGATGGGCCAGGTATTGTCCGCGTATTTCGGCCAGCCGATCAAGGTGATCCAGTTCGTCGGCTGCTGGTACGACGTGCCGCGCGACCAGCAAAGCAGCCTGGGCGGCATAAACGCCATGCTCGGTTCGACCGCGCTGGTCGGCGCGCGCGTCTGGCAGCGCGATCTGCGCATGCGGCTGGTTGTCGGTCCCTTGGCGCGTGCCCATTTCGACGCCTTCCTGCCGGGCGGGGCGGCGGCGCGCGCGCTGGAAAAAATGCTCACCATGTTTACCGGCCTGTGCCTCGAATACGAAGTGCAGCTGGTGCTGCGCGCCGACGACGTGCATGGCGTCACGCTGGAGCAGCCACGCAGTGTCGGGCGGCTGGGCTGGGACAGTTTCCTGATCACCGCCGGTGCCGCGCAGGACCGCGGCGACGTGCGCTACGAACTGCATGCGCTGGCATGAACCATCTTCTTTTTTTATCCGTTTCCATACAAGGACCTTCGCCCCATGAGCATCAACCTCAAGACGCTGATCAGCAAGCTCAATGACACCAGCCGCACCGCCGCCACCCGCGCCGCCGGCATCTGCGTCGGCCTCGGGCAATACGAGGTCGACCTGGAACATCTGTTCCTGGCCCTGCTGGAGCAGCCGGCCAGCGACTTCGCGCTGATCGCCCGCCACAGCGGCATCAGCGTCAGCATGCTCGAAGCGGATCTGCAGGCCGAAGTGGCGCGGCTGCAGACCGGCAATGCGCGCACCCCCGTGTTTTCACCCAGGCTGCCGAAGCTGTTTGAGAACGCCTGGCTGATCGCCTCGCTCGACGTGCAGGCCGGCCGCCAGGCCAGCATCCGCAGCGCCCATCTGCTGCAGGCGCTGCTGACCGACCCTGAACTGGCCCAGCTGGCGTACCGCGGTTCGAAACTGTTCAACAAATTCAAGCTCGACGACCTGAAACACAATCTCGACAAGATCACGCAAGGCTCGCAGGAGGCGGCCGGCGCCCCGGCGGCCGATGGCGAGGCGGGGGAGGGCGGCGAGGGAGGAGGAGACCCCGTCGGCGAACTCGAAGGACGCGCGGCCGCATCGAAAACCCCGGCGCTGGACCAGTTCACCACCAACCTGACGGCGCGCGCGCGCGACGGCAAGGTCGATCCGGTGATCGGGCGCGACGCCGAGATCCGCCAGGCGATCGATATCCTGATGCGCCGCCGCCAGAACAATCCCATCCTGACGGGCGAGGCGGGCGTGGGCAAGACTGCCGTGGTGGAAGGGCTGGCTCTGCGCATCGCGCTGAACGACGTGCCCGACGTGCTGAAGGGCGTCGAGATCCATACGCTGGACATGGGCCTGCTGCAGGCCGGCGCCAGCGTCAAGGGCGAGTTCGAGAACCGCCTGAAGAACGTCATCGACGAAGTCAAGAAAAGCCCGCACGCCATCATCCTGTTCATTGACGAAGCGCACACCATGATCGGCGCCGGCGGCACGGCCGGCCAGAACGACGCGGCCAACCTGCTCAAGCCGGCCTTGGCGCGCGGCGAGCTGCGCACGATTGCCGCCACCACCTGGGGCGAATACAAGAAATATTTTGAAAAGGACGCCGCGCTGGCGCGCCGCTTCCAGGTCGTCAAGATCGAAGAACCCAGCGAAGAACTGGCCTGTGCCATGTTGCGCGGCATGGCGCCGCTGATGGAAAAGCATTTCAATGTGCGCGTCTACGATGAAGCCATCACCGAAGCGGTGCGCCTGTCGCACCGGTACATCTCGGGCCGCCAGCTGCCCGACAAGGCCATCAGCGTGCTCGATACCGCCTGCGCCAAGGTGGCGCTGGGCCAGAACGCCACGCCGGCCTTGCTGGAAAACCTGGTTAAAAGGCTGGACCGCATCGACGCCGAAGTCGCGACGCTCGAGCGCGAGGAAAAGAGCGGAGGGAAGCACCCGGCGCGCCTGACAGACTTGCGCGCGCAGCGCAGCGGCGCCGCCGGCGAGCATGCGGCCCTGGCCGCGCGCTGGGAAAGCGAAAAGGCGCTGACGGAGAAAATCAAGGCGGCGCGCCAGGAGCTGGAACGCGCCGGCGCCGGCCAGTCCGGCACGAAACCGGATGCCAGCCAGGCGGGCGACCTGCAGGCCTTGCTCAAGGACTTGCGCGCGCTGCAGGGCGAAACGCCGATGGTGCCGGTGCAGGTCGACGGCCACGTGGTGGCGGAAATCGTCGCCGGCTGGACCGGCATCCCGCTGGGCAAAATGGTCAAGGATGAAATCCGCACGGTGTTGAAGCTGAAGGACATGCTGGAAGAGCGCGTGCTGGGCCAGTCGCATGCGATCGAGGCGGTGGCGCAGCGCGTGCGCACCTCGCGCGCCAACCTCGATGACCCGAACAAGCCGAAGGGCGTGTTCCTGTTCGTCGGCCCGTCCGGCGTGGGCAAGACGGAAACGGCGCTGGCGCTGGCCGACGTGCTGTATGGCGGCGAACGCAAGCTCATTACCATCAACATGAGCGAATACCAGGAAGCGCACAGCGTGTCGGGCCTGAAAGGCTCGCCGCCCGGCTACGTCGGCTATGGCGAAGGCGGGGTGCTGACCGAAGCCGTGCGGCGCAACCCGTACAGCGTGGTGCTGCTCGACGAAGTGGAAAAAGCCCACCCGGACGTGCTCGAACTGTTCTTCCAGGTCTTCGACAAGGGCGTGATGGAGGATGCCGAAGGGCGCGAGATCGACTTTAAAAATACCATCATCATCCTGACCTCGAACGTCGGTTCGAGCATCCTGATGCAGGCCTGCCTGAACGTGGCGGCGCCAGACCTGCCGACGCCGGAACAGCTGGAGGAAAAGCTCCGCCCGCAACTGGTCAAGAACTTCAAGCCGGCCTTCCTGGGGCGCTTGAAAGTGATCCCGTTCTATCCGATCTCGGACGATGTGCTGGTCAATATCATTGGCCTGAAACTGGGCAAGATCGCCCGGCGCATCGCGGTCAATCACAAGGCCGAATTCAGCCACGACGAAGCGCTGGTCGAGGCCGTGCTGGCGCGCTGCACCGAAGTCGATTCGGGCGCGCGCAATGTCGACAATATCCTCAACGGCACCGTGCTGCCCGAGATCGCCGAGTCGGTGCTGGCCAAAATGGCCGAAGGCGCCGCGATCACGAAAATCAAGGTCAGCGCCAGCAAGCAGGGGCAGTTCAAGTACACCATCAAGTAGAAGGAGCCGTATTTCATGGCTGAGTTGCAACAGGAACTGGAAAACATGTTCGCGGGAGTGGGCCAGCACGCCAGGCTGCTCAAGCTCGACACGCCGCTTGGCGCCGACGTCCTGCTGGCGCAGCGCGTCCATGCGGTCGACCGCGTGAGCCAGGGATACGACTATATCGTCGATCTGCTGTCGCTCGACGGCGCGCTGGAACTCAAGCAGTTGATCGCCCAGGAAGTGACCTTGTGGGTACTGCAGCCGGACGCCAGCTACCAGCCCGTCCACGGTTACGTACACACGGCCAGGAAGCTGGGCAGCGACGGGCAGCTGTCGGCCTACCAGATCGCTTTTGCCAGCTGCCTGCATTTCCTCAAGTTCCGCAAGGATGCGCGCATCTGGCAGAACAAGGGCGCCGACGACATCATCGCCGACGTGCTGGGCGGCCATCCGCAATGCCAGGGCAAGTTCAGGTTCGACCTGAACCAGGCGGTGCGCCAGCGCTCGTATTGCACGCAGTACGAGACGGACTGGCAATTTGTCATGCGCATGCTGGAAAGCGAAGGCTGGTACGGCTATGTCGAACAGGCGGCCGATGGCAGCGGCCATCAGTGGATCATCACCGATTCGGTGCAATCGCTCAAGCCGCTGCAGCCCGGGCAGATCGCCTTTCACCGTGCCGATGCCACCGAGGAACTGGACAAGATCGTCCAGTGGGGCGGCGCCCGCACGCTGTCGAACAGCCTGCTGGCGACCCGCACCTACGACTACAAGGCGCCCCGCAGCAGTCAGCAGAACGCCGTGCAGATCTTGCCAGGGCACGGCAGTATTCCGTCGCAGCTCGAGGTCTATGAATATACGGGCGCCTACAGCAGCGCCGACACCGAGCACGGCGCGGAACAATCGCGCATCCGGGTGCAGGAGTGGGAATCGCGCATCAAGCGGTTTTTTGGCACCTCGGGCGTGCGCCGGCTGCCGGTGGGCTGCTGGTTTACCTTGCTCGACCATCCGGCCCACGCCGAAGAGGCGGCCGAGGAGCGCCAATTCATCGTGCTGGGCGTGGAATGGGCGATCGAAAACAACTTGCCGCTGTCAGGCATGCAACAGGATTTTTCGGGCAGCCTGAAAGGCCGGCTGCTGCAGTTCAAGGAAGAGGCGGGCCTGAACCGCGCCGGCCTGGCCCAGCCCGGCGCCGGCGATGAGCGCACCGGCCACTGCTTCAACCGCTTCGAAGTGCAGCGCCGCAGCGTGGAATACCGCAGCGCCTGCGTGCACGCCAAGCCGGCCATGCATCCGCAGACGGCCACCGTGGTCGGTCCGGCCGGCGAGGAAATCCATACCGATGCGCTGAACCGCGTGAAGGTGCGCTTCCATTGGGACCGCCTCAATCCCGGCGACGAAAAGGCCTCGTGCTGGGTGCGCGTCAGCTATCCGAACGCCGGCGAGGGATACGGCGCCGTGCATGTGCCGCGCGTCGGCCAGGAAGTGATCATCACCTTCCTGGACGGCGACGTGGACCGGCCCATCATCACGGGCCGCATCTACAACGGCGAACAAGCGCCGCAATGGCATACCGATGGACGCGTGTCGGGCTACAAATCGAAGGAATACAAGGGCGCCGGCTTCAACCAGCTGGTAATGGACGACAACACCGAGCAGAACCGGGTGCAACTATACAGCAGCAATACCCATGCGCAGCTCAACCTGGGCTACCTGGTAGGGCAGCAGGGCAATCAGCGCGACGGCTTTTTCGGTTCCGGCTTCGCCCTCAATTCGGATGCGTATGGCGCCATCACCACGCAAAAGGGACTGTACATCAGCACCTATGGCCGGCCCGGCGGGCGCGGCTCCCAGCTCGACGTGCGCGAGGCATACGATCAGCTGACGCAGGCGCACGAGCTGGCGCAAAACCTGTCGGACGTGGCGGAAAAGTCCAGTGCCGAGGCACTGCCGGGGCAGCAGGCGTTCCAGCAATTCATCGACGCGACCCAGGCGCAATACGACGGCGCGGGCCAGCAGGGCGCCAACCGCTTCGCCGAGCCCGTGCTGCTGGCGGCGTCGCCGGCCGGCATCGGCCTCGCCACGCCGAAGAGCACGCACCTGCACAGCGGCGAACAGGTCACCATGTCGTCGGGCGAGGATACCAATTTGGCTGTCGGTAAAAGCCTGATCGCCAGCGTCAAGGAGAAGATCAGCCTGTTTGCCTACAACGCGGGCATCAAGCTGTTCGCCGCGAAAGGAAAGGTCGAGATCCAGGCCCACGGCGGCGACATCGACATCATCGCCCAAAAAGTATTGCGCCTGCTGTCAGCCACCGACCGCATCGAAATTTTCGCCAAGAAGGAGATCATTCTCGGCGCCGATGGCTCGGCCATCAGGATCAACGGCGCGGGCATCACCGACATGACGAGCGGCCAGCGCATCAGCCATAACGCCGACTTCTCGATGCCCGGCCCGAAGACCATGCCGTATGCGCTGCCGGTACTGCCCATGGAAGTCTGCATGGAATGCCTGAAAAAGCGCGCAAAACAGCGTACCGCCTTCGTCAACAAAGGATCGCAACGATGACATTTTCATCGCTGGAATACATAAAGGATAGAACATCATGAGGCACGACAAACGAGATATGTCCGGCAATTCATTGCAGCCACTGCTGTCAGGCCGGCGCAGTGTGCTGGGCTTGATAGGACTGGGCGTGATGATGCCGCTTGCGGCTTTCGGACAAAAAAATAAAACCACGAAAAAGGCGGCCGCGGCGCGTGGGGCAGTACGGTCGCAGGGAGTCTGCAAGGAATGCCTGCAAAAGCGCGCAAAACAGCGCTCCGCCTTCGTCAACAAAGGACCTCAACGATGAAATTTTTACCTCTGGATAAGGCTTCGTTTGAAGCAAACCTAGCAAGTGCGCTCGACAATCGTGAACTGAGCTGTTATGCCATTGTCGACCAGGCGCAGGACGGCACGCTGCTGGCGCGCTTTGAAAAAGAGCAGATCAGCATGCGCAGCAAGTGCCTGCTGCCAGCGGCGCTCGGATCCGACACGGAAGCGTACGCGCCCCATCTGGTGGCGTTGTCGCCACTGGCCGCCGATACCGAAGCGTGGCCGGAAATCGCGCAAGGCGCCGCCAGCCACCCCGCCAGCCTTACGCTGCTGGCAAGTACTGATGATTTCGACACGCTGTGGGAAAGCCTGGCGGCGTTTACCGAGATACTGCTGCCGGACGGCACCGACATGATTTTTGCCTTCTGGGATCCGGCCATCCTGGGTACCCTGATGGGACAGAAAAGCGATCTGACTTTGCACGTAGGCGTGCCGGCGCTGACCGTTTCCCAGCGCGAGCGCCTGCTGCAGGGCATACAGGCATGGTGGTACTGGGACCGCGAAGGCCATCCGCAGCAGATACTGCCAGGCGAAAACGACAACGGTCTGCCGCCCCATCAGGTGACCTTGCCGCTCAAGCTGGCCCAGGTGCAGGTCGACATGTTGGTCGAAGCGGGCATGCCGGACCAGCTTTTGTCGATGCTGCAGGAGAACCAGCCGCAGCTGCTGATGGATATTCCACGCGCGCAGCACTACCGCCTCGTGCAAAAACACCTGTTAGCCGCGCGCAAACTGAAGCTGTTCGGCATGCGCGACATTCTGAACTACATCTGCGCCGCCCTGATCTACGGCGACAAGCTCCAGACCAACCCGGCCATTGCGTCACTGCTGGCGCAGGTCAAGGCCGGCGAAATCAGCTTTGAAGCCGCCATGGACCAGTTTCCATGAGTATCTGGAAACAAGAAGCAAGGAAGCCAGGCCGTCGGCTGGTGCTCGGATTGATCGCGTGCGGTCTGATACTGCCGCTGGCGGCGTGCGGGCAGAGAGTGCAAAAAGAAACAGCATTGCATGTGGAAGTGTTCTCCTACGTTGACCGGGTCATTACCGAGATTTCTTTTAACGGTACTGGCCTGGGCGTAATGAACAGGTATGGTGGTACTGGGACCATTACTGACGTTTATATTCCATTCGGGATTCAGACATTGAAATGGACTTTGGGCGGGCCGGAGGGAACACCGCGCAATGGCGAGCGTATGACCCCAAAGAATCAACTTGTCATTTCACCGGAGCAGATACCGCCGGGAACGCGTTATCTCGGCATACATGTTTATCCCGATGATACGGTTGAGTTCACCTTTGCGGAGTCTATACCTGAACGAACAGTTCGAGGCAAGAAAATTCTGGCGGCGAGAAAGAA
The DNA here is from genome assembly GCF_059423585.1 of Janthinobacterium sp. GW460-12-1-14-LB5. Lineage (NCBI taxonomy): Bacteria > Pseudomonadati > Pseudomonadota > Betaproteobacteria > Burkholderiales > Oxalobacteraceae > Janthinobacterium > Janthinobacterium sp. GW460-12-1-14-LB5. Next base: position 103,298 of record NZ_JBWKYD010000023.1, read on the forward strand.
ATAACATGCGTGACAAGGATGGAAAAAACTCGGCAACTTAAAAATTGGCACCTTCGCCGCCAAGCAGGCGTCACGTCATCAGGGTGATTGCGCTAGGGCTGGCAATACCGCTGGTAGCGTGCGGCCGGACGGTACGGAAATATATAGTATTGGACGTGGTCATGTACTCCAATGTGGACAGAGTCATTACCGATATTATTTTTAACGATACTGACTTGGGTGTGATGAACAGATTTGGTAGTACTGGAACCATTGTCGGCGTCGGTATTCCGTTCGGAATCCAGACATTACAATGGACCTTGGGTGGCCCAAAAGGTACACCACGCAATGGCGAGGTTGTTACCATCAATAAACAATTGACAATATCGCGGCAGCAGATACCCGAGGGAACTCGATATCTTGGCTTGCATCTTTATCCGGATGATACCGCTGAAGTTACATTCGATAAATTTCTCCCGCAGAGAATTCGGCGTGGAAAAGAAGATCGTTTGAAGAGAAATAAAAATGAATGAGAATAATGGGATGCTTGAGCTTGGACGCGTATTTCAATGCTGATGGGACGCAGTGATAGAGCGGAAGTGCTAAGACAGGTAATTAATAAGTAAAAATAAGGATGCGTCATGAAATACGATAAAGGTTATGGTTTTTGGAATGAAAAAAATTCTTCACGTGCAACGCGGAGAAGTGTGCTTGGTTTTTTTGGATTAGTTCTTTTAATGCCGCTGGCGGTATGTGGTCAAGGAGAAAGAAAGATGAGGAATGAAATAGTTTTGAATGTAGTGATGAACTCCTACGTTAATCAGATTCATACCAACATTGTTTTTAATAATACTAATTTGGGTGTGACAACCAAATTTGGAACTACCGGGACCATTGTGGGGGTTCGTATTCCGTTTGGGGCTCAGACATTGCGATGGGAGTTGGATGGGCCTAAGGGGACGCCACGTATTGGAGAGGTTGTTACTGTGAGGAACCAGTTGGTTATTCTATCGGAGCAAATACCGCCTGGAACCCGGTATCTTGGTTTGCATCTTTACCCTGATGACACAGCCGAGATCACCTTCTCGGTGTCTATACCTGACATTAGTGCACGCGGTAAACAACTTCTTGCAGAGAGGAGATAACATGGCCGAGGTCGACAAGCTGGTTGCGGCCCGCGCCTGCAATCGTGATGCGCGCGTCGGTAAGCCTAATGCGGAACAAATTTGTTCTGACATCTTGAATATAAGTATATTCTTTGATGGCACTGGCAATAATAGGGATGAGGATGCTAAGACTGCTAGTTGGGCCAACCCTGCTAGAATGTGGCGCTCGGCACAGTTTATCGCTCCCATCGGTGGCTCAAATTACGCCATTTATGTTTCCGGCGTGGGAACGCGCTTTAACAATGAAGCGACGGATTGGATAGATAGTAAATTAATGAAACTGCAGGATACAGGCGCCGCTGGAGGCGGTCTCGGTGCTGGCGGAACACGTCGAACCGAGTTCGGACAAGCTAGCGTTGATGATAGTTTACGTGCGGTACTTATGCAAAATGCCAAGAAACTGAATATTCCGTTAACGGCTTACGCAAAAAAAGGAAAGCCGGAGAATATCAATGGTCTTGCCGCAGCGATCGAGGCGCATGGATTGATTACCATAATCAATCTCTCTATTTTCGGTTTTTCGCGCGGTGCAGCGCTTGCCCGGGCATTCAGCAATGACATGATGAAAGAGTGCACTACTGGAAAAGATGGCGTACTGCGTTATAAAGGGATGCCCATACGCTTGCACTTCATGGGATTGTTCGATACGGTCGCCTCGTTTGGCTTGCCAACGCTGAACGTCGATACGCCCTTTAAGGAAAAGAACCTGGTGGTGCCGCATGCGATCGAGCGTTGCGTGCATTATGTGGCGGCCCATGAATTGCGCTTTTCATTTCCCGTCGATCTGATCCGAAAGAACGGCGTACTCAGGTCCGGTTGGACCGAAACTGTCTACCCGGGTGCACATTCCGATGTCGGGGGAGGGTACGAACCGAAAAACCAAAACATCTTGAATAACTATGCGCGTCTTCCCATGCGCGACATGATGCGCGAAGCTTTCAAAAGCGGTGTTCGTCTGGTTGATTATGACGATATTCCTAAGCATGGAATAAAGTTATTTGAAGATCATTTTGAGCTCAAGCCTGAAATCGAAGCGTCTTATAAGAAATACATGGCAGCAATTGGTGCTCCCGCCACCGTGGAACAAGCTGTCACGGCTCACATGAAAGCCCTGTACTCTACCTGGGGAACGATGACCAAGCGAAAAATCAGGACGCCTGACTTGATCGAAGCGGAAGGCAGGAAGGGCGACAGCAAAAAAGGTCATCCCGGCATTGCGCGGGAAGCTGAACTGTTACTGGATTACGCCAAAGCAAAAGATTTTGTCGAGTCGCATATTCTGCCCACGGTATCGGCAGCAACGCTGCAGGTCATCGGCATGAAGTACAGCATGGTCGTACGCCCGGAAAAGTGGCGGCTCGATGCCTGGCAAGCGACGGCGTCCGATCCCGTACTCAATTTCATCAAATCCGCGGTGCATGATTCCAAGGCCGGCTTCATGGGGGGCATCGAACCATTCAGCTATTTCCGTCCGCGCGGCATGGCCGAGTCGTCGCGCAATGTGCTGGCGCAAGGCTTGGACTGGCTGGACGATACCGTCACTGCCATCAAGAAGGGCGTGATCAAGGTGTATCACCGGGCCGAGGGAGTGGTGATGGAAACCTGGGAAGGCGGCAAGCGGGTGGCCACGCATACGTACAAGGTGGGTGAAAAATTTGTCGTCGAGACCGTGCGTGCTGGCGTCACCTATACGGTAGAGGTGTATCAGAGCGGCAAGCAGGTCGTCATCGCTGCCGCAAAGCGTGGCCAGCAGATGGTCATTACGTCGATTAATGTCGTCAAGAAAGAAGTCAGCGACGCCGCCACGGCCGTGCAGAAAAAGGCCGGCGAGGTGGTGGACGCGACCCAGGAGCTGGCGGCCGAGGCCGGACGCAAGGTGCAAAGCGGCGTCAAGCAGGCCAAGGACATGGCCACCGAAGCCGCGGGCAAGGTGCAGCGTGGCGCCAGCCAGGCCCAGGACATGGCCACGGAGGCCGCACGCAAGGTACAGAGCAGTGCCAGCAAGGCGGGCAAGGCGATCAGCGACGGCATCGATGCGCACGTCAAATCGGTTGAAGATGGCTGGAGTTCCTTCCGCCGCAATCAGCTGGGATTCTGACATGGCACTCGCAATCATCCGGCTCGGCGACAAGACCACCCACGGCGGCGTCGTGGCAAGCGCTTCTCCTGTGCACACCCTCCACGGCATCGGCATCGCCAGGCTGGGCGACATGGTCGCGTGCCCGTTGGCGGGCCATGGCAGCAATCCCATCATCGAAGGCAGCGCCGTCTTCAGTATCGGCGGGCGCAAGGTGGCGCTGCATGGGCATAAAAGCGCTTGCGGCTGCGCGCTGATCGCCAGCCTGCCCGTGGCCACGATAGGGTAGGCGCATCATGAGCGATATTCCATTGCAGCAGTTGCCACCTGTACCGCGCTCGGGCCGCCGGCTGGCGCTCAGGATCGTTTTGTGGATACTTGTGCTGGCAATTGTCGGCCTTGCCTGGATTGTCTTGCTGGCAAGCGTGGCGCCATCGCGCCTGGATCTGTCAGGCGGGGGCGCGATACTGATGCTCTGCGCGCCGCCCTTGCTGCTGGCCTTGCTGGGCTGGATCAGCCTGCAATTTTTTTCTGCTCCAAAATCCGTGCCGTCTTTGCCTGAAAGCGCGCCTGCCTGCGTGCCGGCGCCAGAGGTCGCGCCGGCGCTTCCCGTGCCCCTCGTGCGCTTGCGGATCGGCGCCTGGAGCGCGCTGACGCCTTATGGCGCCGTGACCGAAACGGCCGAAGGCAGCAAGGCGCGCAAGCAGGTCTTCAAGCCCGACAAGGCCATTCTGCACCCGTCCGGCTACCCGGCCCATGCGGGCATCGTCGATCCGCTCGATCTTGCTGCGACGGGACATGCCGCCGGTACGCGCCTGCGTGCGCCGCGCGTCATGGCCATGCTCGCCGCCATCCTTGACGATCTGCATGCGCAGCAAGGCGGCCTGGTTCGCCGCGAAGATGGCCCGGTGAGCGTGTACTGGCTGGCACCCGATGCGATATCCGGCGGCGAGGCGCAGGGCGCCGTCTTTGCACGGGCCTGGCAGCAGTCGGCCTGGCGTGACATTGCCTATGTCTTGCAGGCGATGCGGGCCGGCGAGGCCCATCTTTTCAGCGTGCTGTCGGCCCTGCAGAACGGCGCCAGCCAGCCTGGCGTTGCCTGCACCATCATCGTCGGCGCCGACAGCTTGCTGGATCCCGAAGAACTCGCGCCTGCGCTGGCGCTGGGACAGGTGTTCTCCAGCAGTGCGCCGCAGGGCTACATTCCGGCCGAAGGCGCGGGCGGCATCGTGCTGTGGAACCCGGACAGGGCGCCGGAGCAGGTGTGGGCAAATGCCGCAATTCTGGGGCCGGTCAGCACTCTGCAGGGCACCGCGACGCACGCCGCCTTGCGCAGCGTGATGTCCACCGCAATCACGGCGTCGGGCATGGACGCCGCCGATATCGCCCATGTCGTCAGCGACAGCGATCATCGCCAGCAGGCGAGCATGGCAGTGGTGGCCGCCATGCTGGAGGTGCTGGACGGTCTCGACCCGTTGGAACAGCGGCTGAGCCCCATGGAATCGGCAGGCAGTTTCGGCATCGCAGCGGATCTGGTCCATCTTGCGCTGGCGGTAGAACTGGCCAGTGAAAAACCGGCACTGGCGCTCGGTACTGCCGGCGGACAGTGTGCTGGTGTCGTGGTAACGCCAGCCTGAGCGGCAAGCGTGCAGCTGCACGCATCACCACACTGGCTGCGCGGATTGACGCAAGCAGCGCGAAAATCTCAATGGCAGGCAAGAAAATCAAGCGCGCGAAGGCTGTGGTGGATGCCCTCATAAGAATGTATTTTCGAAGAGGGTATCAAGCGAAGTGAGATTGATCAGTTCAACGGAATAATTTTGGGCGGCAGTGTGAAAGAAAAGTCCAGGAAAAAATAACTTAGATGAAAAAATATGAGGAGCAATATTATTTTATGATGAGATCAGTAGATGATGAAAGAATTCCTTCTTTATCTCCGGATCGGAATACGTCGGAAAGGAAGTATGATATAAGGCAGTTTTCATTAGGTGAGTCGCCGTTTATTTTTGTTAATGGCGCGTTGGATTATAATAAAAAAAGAGGCGTGCCATCTCTGAAAAAAATCCCGGATGTTTTATTTGATGGGCTTGATTTGTTAATTCCGAGTGCTATGCGGGAAGCGCTTCTTGAATTAAATATTTCGGGTCTTTATATGCATCCATCAGTTTACATACATGATGATGGGAAATGGTATGAAAATTACTGGTATATGAGTTTTGTTGAGGGTTTTGATTGCTGGAGTAGGTTGAGGTCGGATTATGACAAGGATGGCGAGGCAATAAATTTAGGTGGGTTTGAACTGCATCAAATCTACCACTATGCTTTTAATGATGACTTATTGAAGTCTATTCCTGAATCTCAGCGGCTGCTCTTCAAGATGGGGGGGAGTCTTGATCCATTTATTGTTTGTCATGAGTCAATTTTAAATATATTTAAATCAGGGAATGGAAATGGTATAAAATTTATCCAGGTCGGTGATTGTTGATTTCGATTCGGGATAAGTGGAGTTGCAATGATGAAAATATTTTCTATCGGCGGGGGTTAATTTCGAAAATCAAAATTTCGAATTATTGCTTGGTCGATAGAGATTGC
>NZ_JBWKYD010000024.1:0-100758 GCF_059423585.1 Janthinobacterium sp. GW460-12-1-14-LB5
GTGGCGGTGGTGGGCATGCGGTGTCTCCTGATGTTGTAAAAATAAGTTGTAGAATCAGTATAGGGATGAAAATCCGCATTTATCATCAAGAAATCCATCAAAAAACCATCAATTCCTTAAAATGGATATGGCATGACGCATCCTTTCCCCGTCAAGGTCGTGGCGCTGCAGGCCGGCGTCAGCGTGGCCACGGTCGACCGCGTGATCAAGCAGCGCGGGGGCGTGCACGCCAATACGGTGCGCCGCGTGATGCAGGCGCTCGACGAGCTGGCGCGGCAAAGCACGCAGGTGGGCCTGTCCGGCAGAAAATTCATGCTTGACGTGCTGATGGTGGCGCCGCGCCGCTTTACGGACGCCGTGCGCGCCGCGCTGGAGGGCGAGTTGCCGTCGCTGCATCCGGCCGTGCTGCGTTCGCGCTTTCACCTGCATGAAACGCTGGACGTGGGCGGCATCGTCGGCCTGCTCGAGCGCATCCGCAAGAACGGCAGCCACGGCGTGCTGCTGAAAGCACCGGACTTGCCAGCGGTGGCGGAAGCGGTGAACCGGCTGGCGGCGGCCGGCATCCCCGTGGTGACGCTGGTGACGGACTTGCCGTCCTCCGCGCGCCGCAGCTATGTGGGCATGGACAACCGCGCGGCGGGCGAGACGGCCGCCTACCTGGTCGGCCAGTGGCTGGGCAGCCGGAAAAGACAGCAGGTGCTGGTGACCCTGAGCAGCAACCGCTTTCATGGCGAGGAAGAGCGCGAAATCGGCTTTCGCCGCGCCCTGCGCGAACGGCACCGCCACTTGTCCATCGTCGAGGTGAGCGAAGGCCACGGCATCGACGGCGCCACGGGAGCGCTGGTGCGCGAAGCCCTGGCCGCGCACCCGGGCATCGCCGCCGTGTATTCGATCGGCGGCGGCAATGCCGCCATCGTGCAGGCGTTCGCGCAGGCGGGCCGGCCTTGCCAGGTCTTCATCGGCCACGACCTCGACGCGGACAATGTGGCGCTGCTGCGCGCGGGCGCCATCCACGCGGTGCTGCACCACGACCTGGGCCAGGACATGCGGCGCGCCTGCCAGGAGGTGCTGCGGGCGCAGGGCGCGCTGCCGGCCCTGGCGCAGCCGCAGCCGCTGTCCGCCATCCAGGTCGTCACGCCGTGGAATTTGCCGGCCCTGAATTGACGGCCGCCCGGCAGCGGCTGACGGCAGTGCGCGCCGCATGCCATACTGGCGTCCCTGAACGATGACGAGGGTATGGCGGCATGTGGCGTGGGATCGTATCTGGTTTGCTGGCCGGCGCCTTCTGGGGCGCCGTTTTCATTGTGCCCGTCTTGCTGCCGGATTTTTCTCCGGTCGAGCTGATGGTGGGCCGCTACGCCTGCTATGGCGCGCTGGCGGCCGGGCTGATGCTGCCGCGCCTCTTGCCCCTGCTGCGGCGCTTGCGGCGCGATGACTGGCTGGCCATGCTGCGCCAGGCGCTGGCCGGCAACGTCGTGTACTACCTGCTGCTGGCGTATGGCGTCAAGCTGGCCGGCGTGGCGCCCACGTCGCTGATCATTGGTTTACTGCCCCTGAGCGTGACGATTGTCGGCAGCAAGGACCACGGCGCGCTGCCGCTGCGCCGCCTGGCCTGGCCGCTGCTGGCGGTGGCCGCGGGCATCGCCTGCATCAATGGCGATATCTTCAGCCATGCGGGCGGCGCGGACGGCGCCAGCCTGGCGCGCAAGCTGGCCGGCGTGCTGTGCGCCATCGGCGCGCTCGCCTGCTGGACCTGGTATGCGCTCGACAACGCCCGCTTCCTCAAGCGCCACGCGCATGTCAGCTCCGTGGAGTGGGCCATGCTGTATGGCCTGGCCAGCGGCGTCATCGCGCTGGCCGTGGGCGCCGTGATGCTGGCGCTGCAGCAGGCAAGTGGCGCCGATGACGCGCCGGCGCGCGACTGGCCCCGCTTCTGGCTTGTGTGCCTGCTGCTGGCGCTGGGCGCTTCCGTGATCGGCAACTACCTGTGGAACCTGGCGTCGCGCCTGGTGCCGGTGACCTTGTCGGGGCAGCTGATCCTGTCGGAGACCCTGTTCGCGCTGCTGTACGGCTTCGTCTACGCGCAGCGCATGCCGCGCCTGCTGGAGTGGGCGGCGATGTTCTTGCTGACGGCGGGCGTGCTGTGGTCCGTGCATGCGCATGCACGGCAGGAGGCCGGGGCTTGACGGACGCGAGGGCGGCCAGCGCCGCCCTCCGGCGCGCTGAGTCTTACTGGACTTCCGCGATCACCATCATCGCGCGCTGGCTGCCCAGGATCAGCAAGACTTGCAGTGGCAGCGCGCCGTCCGGCAGGCGGGTGACGGCAAAGGTCTTGCTGTCGGCGTTGTAGCTGATCCACGCCGGCAGCGGCGCGCCATCGGCCAGGGTCGCCTGCACGGGCACGCGGTTGACAGCGGCCGCTTCGACGATCTGCGCCGGCAGCGGGAAGCCGAAACCATTGCCTGCATCGGCGATCTCCTTCGGTATCGAGACGGCGATTGCGCCATTCTGCTGCAGCGACGCTGGCCTTACCAGCGACACGCTGATGCCGGGTGTGCTGGTCAGCTTGAGCGCCGTGCCGGCTGCCAGGGCGGGAAGGGCCGGTGGCGTGCTGCTCAAGCCGGCGTCCGCGGACGGCAGGTCCCCCAGCGGCGGCATGCTCAGGCCGGGCGCCACGCGCTGCTGCGCCAGCGGCAAGGCCGGCAGCGGTGGCACGGGCACGACGACGGGCGGCGGCACCTGGACGGCGGCATCGAGGATGTCCGCGCTGAGGCCCTGCGGCTGGCTCAGGGTGTAGTTGGCCGCATCCGCCCCCGCCAGCGCATAGCCGTTGACGCTGACCGGCTTGGCCTTGCCGGCAGTGGCATCGGCAAAGCTGGCGCCAGGCGTGCCGGCGAGGGCGACGTCGTCCTCGCCGAAGACATTGATGACCGCCGTGCCGCCCAGGCTGGCCACGGCATTGCCGTCGAACGTCTTGTTGTTGGCGTGAACGCCTGTCACAGCGACCTGGGCCGGCGTGATATCGCCCGCCAGGCCAGTTTGCTGGCCGATGGCGTAGTTGCTGTCGCTGGAGGTATAGCCGGCCAGGGTGATGGCCTTGCCCTTGCCCACATTCTTGTCGGCGAACTGGCCGCTGCCATTCCCGCCCACGGTGACGGTTTCACCCTCGAAGCCCGACACCACCGGGGTGCCGGATAGCGCCACGCCGCGCGTGCCGTCGTAGGTCTTGGGCGCCGCCAGGCTCAAGCCGCTCACCTGCAGCACGGCCGGCGTGATGGTGGCCGTCAGGCCTGCCGGCTGCAGCAGCAGGTAGTTGCCGTCTTCCGTCGTGTAGCCGCTGACGGTGACGGCCTTGTTGACGCCCGCGTTCTTGTCGGCGAACAGGCCCGTGCCCGTGCCCATGATGGTGACCACGTCGCTGCCGAGCGCCTGCACGGTGGGCGTGCCCGTGATCAGGGCGTTGCGCGTCGTGTCGTAGCTGCGGCTCTGCGCCGTGACGCCCGTTACCTGCAGCAGGGCGGGCGTGATCGTGGCCGTCGTCAGGGCGCTGGTGTTTTCCACGACGTAGTTGCCGGCATCCGCGCCGCCGGCGGCGATGCCGGTGACAGTAACGGTTTTATTCACGCCCGCGTTCTTGTTGGCGAAGCTGGCGGCGGCCTTGGTGACGTCCAGCACGTCGCCGGCCACGCGGTCGTCGCCCAGGGTGACGCTGGCATCGGTGGTGGCGTCGTACGCGCGGCTGACGCCCGTCGCCTGCACGGTGAGGATGCGCGGGGTGATCGTGCTGCTGGTGTTGCCGGCCAGCGTGACGCTGTAATTGCCGCCGCCATTGCCGTCGCTGAGCGTGGCGCTGTAGAAATTGACCGCCTTGTTGCCGTTGCCGGCGTTCTTGTCGGCATAGCTGAACGAGGCATTCGTCACCGTGTCGCCGGCCACCAGGGCAGCCGACAGGGCGGACAGGTCGCCGCTGCCGGTGGTATAGGCCAGAGTGCCGTCATACACCTTGCTGATGGACGGCGCGGTGAGCACGATGGCCTTCGGCGTGATGGTCCCCGTGCCCGTGGCGCTGGTGGGCAGGAGGTAATTGGCATACGAAGTGCCCATGCCGGCCGTGAAATCCTCGGACGACAGCGACACATTGACGCTGCGGCTGCCCGCGTTGCGGCTGTCGAAGGTGCCGGTGGTTTTGGTGACGCTGAACGATTCGCCTGCCACCAGGCCGTTGAGGGCGTAGCTGCCGATGGCGATTTGCGCATTGGTGCCGCCATCGTAGGCGCGCGTGATGGCCGACACGGGGCCGAGGGTCAGCTGGGCGGGCGTGATGCTGCCCGTCAGTTCTGGCGCCTGGCCTATCGTGTAGTTGCTGTCGCTGGAGGTGAAGCCGCTCACCGTGATGGCCTTGCCCATGCCCGCGTTCTTGTCGGCGAACTGGCCCGTGCCCGTGCCCAGCACGGCGACGCTGTCGCTGCCCAGGCCAAAGACGATGGGCGCGCCCGTCAGCGCGATGCCCGTCGTGCCGTCGTAGGCCTTGCTCACGCCCGAGTTCAGTCCGAACAGTTCCAGCACGGCCGGCGTGATGGTGGCCGTCAGGCCCGCCGGCTGCAGCAGCAGGTAGTTGCCGTCTTCCGTCGTGTAGCCGCTGACGCTGACGGCCTTGTTGATGCCCGCGTTCTTGTCGGCGAACAAGCCCGTGCCCGTGCCCATGATGGTGACCACGTCGCTGCCGAGCGCCTGCACGGTGGGCGTGCCCGTGATCAGGGCGTTGCGCGTCGTGTCGTAGCTGCGGCTCTGCGCCGTGACGCCCGTTACCTGCAGCAGGGCGGGCGTGATCGTGGCCGTCGTCAGGGCGCTGGTGTTTTCCACGACGTAGTTGCCGGCATCCGCGCCCCCGGCGGCGATGCCGGTGACGGTGACGGTTTTATTGACGCCCGCGTTCTTGTTGGCGAAGCTGGCGGCGGCCTTGGTGACGTCCAGCACGTCGCCGGCCACGCGGTCGTCGCCCAGGGTGACGCTGGCATCGGTGGTGGCGTCGTACGCGCGGCTGACGCCCGTCGCCTGCACGGTGAGGATGCGCGGGGTGATCGTGCTGCTGGCGTTGCCGGCCAGCGTGACGCTGTAATTGCCGCCGCCATTGCCGTCGCTGAGCGTGGCGCTGTTGAAATTGACCGCCTTGTTGCCGTTGCCGGCGTTCTTGCCGGCATAGCTGAACGAGGCATTCGTCACCGTGTCGCCGGCCACCAGGGCAGCCGACAGGGCGGACAGGTCGCCGCTGCCGGTGGTATAGGCCAGAGTGCCGTCATACACCTTGCTGATGGACGGCGCGGTGAGCACGATGGCCTTCGGCGTGATGGTCCCCGTGCCCGTGGCGCTGGTGGGCAGGAGGTAATTGGCATACGAGGTGCCCATGCCGGCCGTGAAATCCTCGGACGACAGCGACACATTGACGCTGCGGCTGCCCGCGTTGCGGCTGTCGAAGGTGCCGGTGGCCCTGGTGACGCTGAACGATTCGCCTGCCACCAGGCCGTTGAGGGTGTAGCTGCCGATGGCGATTTGCGCATTGGTGCCGCCATCGTAGGCGCGCGTGATGGCCGACACGGGGCCGAGGGTCAGCTGGGCGGGCGTGATGCTGCCCGTCAGTTCTGGCGCCTGGCCTATCGTGTAGTTGCTGTCGCTGGAAGTCAAACCGCTCACCGTGATGGCCTTGCCCATGCCCGCGTTCTTGTCGGCGAACTGGCCCGTGCCCGTGCCCAGCACGGTGACGCTGTCGCTGCCCAGGCCAAAGACGATGGGCGCGCCCGTCAGCGCGATGCCCGTCGTGCCGTCGTAGGCCTTGCTCACGCCCGAGTTCAGGCCGAACAGTTCCAGCACGGCCGGCGTGATGGTGGCCGTCAGGCCTGCCGGCTGCAGCAGCAGGTAGTTGCCGTCTTCCGTCGTGTAGCCGCTGACGCTGACGGCCTTGTTGACGCCCGCGTTCTTGTCGGCGAACAGGCCCGTGCCCGTGCCCATGATGGTGACCACGTCGCTGCCGAGCGCCTGCACGGTGGGCGTGCCCGTGATCAGGGCGTTGCGCGTCGTGTCGTAGCTGCGGCTCTGCGCCGTGAGGCCCGTCACCTGCAGCCGGGCGGGCGTGATCGTGGCCGTCGTCAGGGCGCTGGTGTTTTCCACGACGTAGTTGCCGGCATCCGCGCCGCCGGCGGCGATGCCGGTGACGGTGACGGTTTTATTGACGCCCGCGTTCTTGTTGGCGAAGCTGGCGGCGGCCTTGGTGACGTCCAGCACGTCGCCGGCCACGCGGTCGTCGCCCAGGGTGACGCTGGCATCGGTGGTGGCGTCGTACGCGCGGCTGACGCCCGTCGCCTGCACGGTGAGGATGCGCGGCGTGATCGTGCTGCTGGCGTTGCCGGCCAGGGTGACGCTGTAATTGCCGCCGCCATTGCCGTCGCTGAGCGTGGCGCTGTTGAAATTGACCGCCTTGTTGCCGTTGCCGGCGTTCTTGCCGGCATAGCTGAACGCGGCATTCGTCACCGTGTCGCCGGCCACCAGGGCGGCCGACAGGGCGGACAGGTCGCCGCTGCCGGTGGTATAGGCCAGAGTGCCGTCATACACCTTGCTGATGGACGGCGCGGTGAGCACGACGGCCTTCGGCGTGATGGTCCCCGTGCCCGTGGCGCTGGTGGGCAGGAGGTAATTGGCATACGAGGTGCCCATGCCGGCCGTGAAATCCTCGGACGACAGCGTCGTGCTGACCGTGCGGCTGCCCGCGTTGCGGCTGTCGAAGGTGCCGGTGATCCTGGTGACGCTGAACGATTCGCCCGAAACCAGACCATCAAGCGTGTAGTTGGTGCTTGCCAGGCTGGCCGTGGTCGTGCCGTCGTAGGCGCGGCCTATGCTGCCCGCGAGGCTGGCCGTCAAGGCCTTGGCCGTGATGCTGGCGGCGCCGCTCGCCGAGGCGGGCAGAGCGTAGTTCGATAGGGTGGTGCCGGAACCGGCCGTGAAGTCGCCGGCCGACAGGCTGGCCGTCACGCTGTTCGCGCTGGCCACATTGGCGGCATTGTAGCTGCCTGCCGTTTGCGCGATGCTGGCGGACTGGCTGCCGATGAAACCGGCCAGGTTATAGTTGGCGCTGCCCAGCAGCGCTGCGGTCGTGCCGTCGTAGGTCTTGACGATGCTGCCGGTCAGGCTGGCCGTCAGGGCCTTGGCCGTGATGGCGGCCGCGCCGCTGGCGCTCGTCGGCAGGATGTAATTGCTGAACAGGGTGCCGCTGCCGGCCGTGAAGTCGCCGGCCGAGAGCAGGGCGCTGACGCTGCTGGCGCCGGCCACGTCGCTGGAATTGTACAGGCCCGCCACCTGGCCGACGCTGGCCGACTGTCCGCCTGCAAAGCCTAGCAACTGGTAGTTGCCGGCGGAAAGGATAGCGTTGGCGTTGCCGTCGTAAGTCTTGGTCGGCGTGCCGATCACCACGGCCGTCAGCGCCTTTGGCGTGATGGCGCCCGTGCCGCTGGCCGAGGTGGGCAGGTTGTAGTTGCTGGCCAGGGTGCCCGCGCCGGCCGTGAAATTGCCTGCTGACAAGGTTGCGGTGACGGCATAGCTGCCCACGTTGACGCCGCCGTACAGGCCAAAGGAGGAAATGATGCCGAACGATTCGCTGCCAACCAGGCCGCTCAATACATAGTCGCCGGTCGACAGGGCCATCAGGCTGCCGCCGTCGTAGGTCTTGCTGACGGGATTGAGCGAAGCCGTCAGCGTTTTCTTTTGCACCGTCAGGGTACGCGGCGTATTGCTCCCCAGCATCACGGCATAGCCGTTGTTGCCGCTGGCGCCGGACAGGTCGACGGTGATGGCGTAGGGGCTGCCCGCCGCGCCGGCGTTGGCGGCCGCGCCGGCGGACGTGGCCGTGATGGCGCCGGACAGGGCGGTAGAAACCGTATCGCCGAGATACGCGCCCGCCACGGCGCCCTGTGCGCCGGACAGGCTGATGACCTGGTCCACCAGGGCCGTGCCCGTGGCGAGGTCGTCGCCATAAGTCTTGCTGACGTTTTGCGTGTTGACGGTGATGGTGGGCTGGTAGGCGAACAGGTAGCGGTTGCCCGTCTGCGTGGCATCGCTGCCCGTGTAGCTGCTGTTCCAGACGGCCGTATTGTTGCTGTCGAGGTTGCCGAACGTGCTGGCGCCAGGGGCGCTCGCGTACACGAGCCAGCGCGCGCCCGGGTCGGACAGGGCGATGCTCGCCGCGCCATTGCCTGAATTATTGTTGAAATTGCCTTTCGCCGCCAGGGTCACGGCCGTGCCGGCGCCGCTGGCGTTCAGGACGGCGCCGGCGTTCAATGTCACGTCGGCGCCGATGCCGCGGTAGCCGACGTCGAAACCGCAGCAATTGGCGCTCATGTCGGGCAGGTCGGCCACGGTGCCGGCGCCATTGCCCTGGTTGACCAGCTTGATGCTGGCCGCCGTGATGCTGTTGACGCTGATCGAGCCGGCCATGGCGTTGCTCTTGTCGCTGCCGTCGGCCATCAGCATCGAGACATGGCCCGTGCCCGCGTCGATCACGGCAGGCGTGCCTAGACCGTTGCTGCCCATGCTGATGGTGGCGATGCCCGCGTCGCGGTAGGCATCCTTGACGCCGTTGGCCAGGCTGTCGTTGGCGATCAGGTTCAGGTCGCGGTTGCCCGTGATGATGTCGCCCAGCACGGCGATGCTGCGTCCGGCCTGCATGGTCAGTGCGCCGCCGGCCACGCCGCCGCTCGCGTCGATGCCGCTCTTGACGAAAATATCATTATTTGCCTGCAAGGTCACGCTGGTACCGGTGCGCAAGACGCCGGCGATGTAATCGGGCGTCATGGCCTGCGTCGCGCCTTCGGCGTCGCCGAAGCCGGTGGCGCCTGGCAACCACATGGAATTGGCGGCCGGCATGCTGGACGAGACGAGGATCACGTGGCCGTTGTCGCCCGCGAAGGTGACGAAAGCGGTGCCAGTGCCGGCCAGCGACATGTTCGGGGAATAGCCGAGCCCGCCCCAGAAGCGGCCGTTCGGATTGCCGACCCCGGCATTGGCGGGGCCCGTCGTGCCGCTCAGGGGGGCGCCCGCATTGCTGATGAAATTGACGGCGCCGGCGCCGCAGTTCCAGTCCGGCGAGATGATGAAATAGCCGGCATTCGCATAATCGGCCGTGGTGCCGTAGTACGTGGCCAGCTGGATGCTGGTGCCCAGGTAATCGTTGACGTGGCTGCCGACCATGGCGTTGGCGGCCGACATGATGTTCTGGTTGCCCTGCGCCGCATAGTCGTTCAGCCTGCCCGTGTTGCCATCGACCCAGCTGACGGCGCCGGCGTTGACGATGCCGTTGATGTCGCGGGTGGGGTTGGACACCACATAGTGGCCGTTGATCAGTGCTGCGTAGTAGGAACCCAGGTAATCGCCGGCCTTTTCTCCCACGATGCTGTTGTCCCGGCCGACCACGCCGCTGACGCCGGCCACGCCGCTGCCCCAGGTGACGGCCCCGGCCGCCGCGTTGGCGCCATTGGCCCAGCTGGTGCTCAGGGCAACATAATTGCCCGTATAGCGGTTGACATTGTTGACGGCATCGTAATTGTACAGATAGTCGACATAAGAGCCGATATTGTCGCCGGCCTGGGTGCCCACGAGGCTGTTGGCGGAGGAGATGATGTTGCGGTTGCCCTGCGCCGCATAGTCGGACAGGCGGCCCGTGCTGCCATTGATCCACGTCAACGCGCCAGCGCCCGTGGCGGCGCCATTGTCCCAGTACTGGTTCTGGATCAGGTAACTGCCGGCCACGGCCAGCGGCGCGACGGTCCAGTCCTTGCTGTCGTTCGCCTTCAAGCCCAGCACGCTGTTGCTGTCGGAAATCGTGCCCGTCAGGGGCCCCGTGCCGCTGCCCCAGGTGACGGCGCCCGCATCGGCCAGCGCGCCATTATTCCAAAGGATGCTGGAGACGACATAGTTGCCGCTGTACAACTGCTTGCCGTCGCCGTCGTAGCCGGCCTGCAGGGCCGTCACGCCGCTCACATTGTTCTTGCCCGTGCCGACCCGGTCGTCCGTGACGCTGCCGACCAGGCTGTTGGCGGCCGACACTGCACCGACGGCCGGCGCGCCGCCCCCATCGCTCCAGGTGACGGCACCGGCGCGCAGCGCGGCGCCATTGCGCCAGTAGCTGCTGGCCGTGACGAAATTGCCGTTCGATAGCCCGGTAATGCCGTTGCCGATGGCATCCTGGTGGCTGGTGGCGCTGGTCGCGGGATTGGTGATGATGTCGGACGGCACGACGAAGCCGCCGATGAAGTCGCTGACATTGCTGCCGATCAGGCTATTGGCAGCGCTGATCGTGTGGCCGCCATCGACCGTGGCGCCGGTGGCGCCGTTGCTCCAGGTGACGGCGCCGCGCGTGCCGTTCCACATGGGGCTGGCCACGGCGTAGTTGCCGTTCGATAGCACGGTAATCGACGTGCCTTCCTGCAGCACGGGTACGGGATTGTTGGTCTGGTAACTGTTGTACTGGTAGGAGCCGATACGGTCGCCGCTGAAGCTGCCGACCAGGCTGTTGACGGCCGAGACGGCGCCCAGCGTGGGGCTGCTGCCACTGTTCCACGTCACGGCGCCGGCGCTGGCGTTGCCGCCATTGGCCCAATACGGACTCAGGGCCAGGTAATTGCCATTGCCGACGAGGGCCAGGATGCCCCCCGCGCCCACCCGGTCATTGACCTGGCTGCCGACCAGGCTGTTGCCGGCGCCGACCGTGCCATCCTGGCTGGCCTTGCTCAAGCCCGAGGTGCCGTCGACGAGGGTGGACGCGCCCCGCGTGCCGTTCCAGTTCGGGCTCGACACCACGTAATCGTTGTTGCCCAGTACGGTAATGGCCTTGCTGCCGATGCTGTCGCCCGTGGTAGAGCCGACCAGGCCGTTGGCGACGATGACATCCTTGACGTTCGTGGCGTAAGCCACCCAGGTGGCGGCGCCGCGCGAGCTGTTCCAGCCCGGGCTGCTGATCACATAGGCGTTATTGCTGCCCAGTAAGGTGACGCCGCCGGACGACAGCGAGTCGAAGGCGCCGCCAACGAGGCTGTTGGCGGACGAGACGAGGCCCGTGACGGCGTTGACGCCATCAAACGTGGCCAGCATGCCGGCATTGTTGTTCCAGTCCGAACCGTAGATGAGGAAGCGGGAACCGCTGAGCGCCTGGAAGTATTTGCCGACCTTGTCCGTGCCGTTCCCTTGACCCGAGGCGTCGAAGCGCGTGCTGTCGCCCACCAGGCTGTTGGCCGCGCCCACTACGCCCGTCAGCGCGCTGCTGCCGGAACCGAAGGTGACGGCGCCCACGCCCTTGTTCCAGCCCGAGTTCACCAGCACATAGTTGTCGTTGGGCAAAAGGTTGATGCTGCCGCCCACCTGATCGCCGAATTTGTACTGTTTGTAGCCATCGGCGAGCACGATGGTCATCGGCGTGCTGCCCACCAGGCTGTTGCCGGCACTGACGACGCCGGACACGCCCGTGCTGCCGTCGCCGAAGGTGAGCGCGCCGCGCGAATCGGACCAGCTTCCCGTGCCGACCAAATAGTTGCCGTTCGACAAGGTCTTGATGGCGCTGCCGCCCACATTGTCCGAGGTGGCATAGCCCTGGCTGCTCATGTGCGTGCCCGTGCTGCCCACCAGGCTGTTGGCTGACGACACGGCCAGCGCGCCCGCGCCCCAGCCCGTCGTGCCGTTGCCCCAGGTGA
The DNA here is from genome assembly GCF_059423585.1 of Janthinobacterium sp. GW460-12-1-14-LB5. Taxonomy (NCBI): domain Bacteria; kingdom Pseudomonadati; phylum Pseudomonadota; class Betaproteobacteria; order Burkholderiales; family Oxalobacteraceae; genus Janthinobacterium; species Janthinobacterium sp. GW460-12-1-14-LB5. The sequence continues at coordinate 11,730 of NZ_JBWKYD010000024.1, forward strand.
CGGCGCCGCGGCCCGCGTTCCACAGATTGCTGCTGACGACGAAATTGCCGTTGGCCAGCGCCGTGACGGCATAGCTGCCCACCTTGTCGCCCGCATGCGTGCCGTACAGGGTAGAGATCAGCGCCTGGTCGCTCTGGCGGAACAGGTAGGCGGCGCCGGCGCCGGTGGCGCCCAGGTTGTCGTCCGGATTCGTGATGACGACATAGCCGGTGCGCGTGATGGTGGCGCCCGCCGTCGTGGTCAGCGCCGTGGTGGTCTTGCCGAAGCTGCCGCCGGCCGTGGGGTGGGGGTCGACGAATTCCAGCTGGCCCGACAGCTGGCTGTCGATGTAGATGTCTTTCGGATCCAGCAGCAGGGTGCCCGACTTGCCGTAGCGCGCGTAGCCGTTGGCCGTGCCGCCGAAATGCAGGGTTTGCTTGCCGGACACTTCCATGATGCCGCCGTCGCCGCCCCAGGCGCCGCCGCGCGCGCCGATGTCGCCGCCGAAGACGGTTTTCTCTTCCGACCAGACGACCACCTTGCCGCCGTTGCCCGCGCCGGTGGCGTCCGCATTCAGGGTCACGCCCTTGCCGACGGTGGTGTTGACGGCATTCCGGATGGCCGCATTCCTGCCCTGGTAATCGCCGCCGACGAGGATGGTGCCGCCGCCGGATACGCCCGTGGCGCTGACCCTGGCGCCCATCAGGGCCACGTCGCGGGCCGTGATGACGACCTTGCCGCCATGCTCGCCGTCGGCCTGGTAGCGGCCGGACGTGTAAACCTTGCCGGCGCCGCCGTCGACGGCGATGCTGCCGCCCCCTTGCGCAGAGACGGTGGCGCTGGCTGTTTCCACCAAGCCGTTGGCCAGCGTGCTCGTGATGGTGCCGCCGCCATCGGCGCGCAGGCTGCCCGCATTGAGCATGCGGTCGCCCGCGATGGCGATGGCGCCGCCCTGGGTGCCCGAAACGTCGAGGTTGCCGCCATTGTCGACCAGGCCTGAACTGTCGAGCACGATCTTGCCGCCGCGCGCGGCCAGGCCCGTCGCTTCCAGCGCGCCGCTATTGCGCACCACGCCGCCCTGCAGCTGGTTGGCGGCCTGGGCCGACATGATGATGAGGCCGCCTGGCGCATGCACGGCCGCGCCGTTTTCCACCAGCGCGGCGATGGCCGAGGGCGACACCAGCACGCCGGCCAGGGTGCGGCTGTCGGAAAACTGCAGCGCGATCTGCTCGCCGGCCGCCATGGCCACCGTGCCGGCCTGGGCGATGACGATGCCGTTGTTGCGCACTTGCGGCGCCAGCATGGCGATGTAGCCGCCCAGTCCCGCCTGCAGGCTGCCGTCGTTGACGACCGCGCCCGTGGCGCCGTTGCGCGTGAAGGTGCTGCTGCCGGCCATGAAGTCCGCCGTATTCATCGTGTGCGTGGTGGCCACCAGGCCGCCCACGCTGACCGATGCGGTGGGGCTGAAATACACGCCATTCGGGTTGCTGAGGAAGACCTGGCCGTTGGCCGTGATGCGGCCGAAGATCTGGCTGGCTTGGCTGTCCTGCACGCGGTTCAGGGTCACGGCTGCGCTGTTGGGCTGCTGGAAGCTGACCTGGGCCTGGGCGCCCACGTTGAAGGTCTGCCAGTCGATGGCGCCGCGCTGGCTGGCCTGGTTGATGGTCATCTGCGCGCCCGCCTGGCCGATGCTCAGCGTGCCTCCCGTCACCTGGCCGCCCGTCGGCAGCTGGCCTGGCGCGGGCGGCGCGGCCCAGGCGGCCGGCGCCAGGCCCAGGCCGGCGAACAGGGCGGCCATGAAGGCGCCGCGCCCGCTGCGCTTGCCACGTCCACGCGTATGTTCCGCGACGGCGATCCAGGCGCCTTGCGCCTCGCTCCAGATCAGGCGATAGAAGCGATTGATGGTGGCATGTCCGCTCATGATGACATTCTCCGGTTCGGTTCAGGCAGAGGGGTGGTGGGTTCAGAAGGGCAGCGATGCTTGCAGCCAGAAGCGGTTCTTGCGCAGCGAACCGTCCTGGTCGCTGCCGTTCAGGTTCGGGTTGGGATTGTTGCCGATGCGCCGCGCCCAGGCCGCCTTGAGGTTCAGGCGGAAGCTGCTGGTCCAGCTGACGGCCAGGCCCGCGCCCTTCAGGCTGTAGCCGTTGACGCGGGCGGCGCCGTTGATGTCGTTGTCGTGGTTGACCTTGACGTGGCCCCAGTCAAAAAAGCCCGTCAGGTTGACGTCGGCCGGCAGGCGCCAGCGCAATTCCAGATTCACCAGCTGGCCATCGCTGCCGCCCGCTTCGCTGGCCGGATAGGCGCGCACGCCGTAATTGCCGCCCAAATAGAATTTTTCCGAGGAATCGAGGTTCTTGCTCGCCTGCTGGCCGCTCAGGGCGCTATACAGCGACAGCGTCTCCGTCAGTGCCTGCTGGCGGCTGGCGTAGTAGCGCACTTTGGTGAAGTTGCCGGCCGCGCGCGTGGTGGCCGCATCGGCCAGCTGGTTCGGCGAGCCGTCCAGGTCCAGCTTGCCATGCATGATGCTGAGGCTGGCCGCGTTTGCGCCGCCCCCGCCCAGGCTGTCGAACAGGTTGCCGGTCAGGCCGGCCGAGAAAGCGCGGATCTTGTAATTGCTGCTGGTGGCGCCGTTGGCGGCGTTGTCGAAGCGCTTGTCGTCGTAATTGAGTTGCAGATACAGGTTGCGCAGGCGCGAACGCAGCAGCGGATAGCTGGCGTCAATGCCGGCGGTGTTGGAACTGCCCTTGGCGTGCAGGGCGGCAAATTCATCGGCGGTCAGCCGGTAGGACAGGTGGGAGCCGCTGACGCCCGCGCGCCAGCCGCCGCTGCCCAGCGGCAGGCTGTAGGCGAGGCGGACATAGTCGCTGCCTTCGGAGTGGATCAGGTTGGCGACTGCCTGGTCGCCCAGGTGCAAGGGGCTGTTGACTGCCAGGTTGAGTGCCGCCCGCGCCGCGCCCGTGGAACGGTTGCCCGTATTGTCGATGCCGGCGTCGCCCGTCAGCAGCGGCTCGTCGCCCAGCTTCATGACCAGGTCGGTTTCCGTCTCGCGCTGGCCGGCGGCCAGGTTGCCGGCCGCCGTCACGCCCGGCAAGTCGTCGATGACGAGCAGGGCGCGGTCGAGGGCGTCGGCATTCAGCGGCGCGCCGATGGGCTGGGCGCGCGTGACGTAGGGCACGATGCGTTCGAGCGGCATGCGCACCGTGGGGGCGGTGCCCGGCTGCGTATGCACGCCGCCGAACACGGCTTCGACGACCTGAATGGTGACGATGCCGCCATCGATTTCCTGGCGCGGCAGGTAGGCGCGCACGATCCAGCCCGCCTGGCGGTAGGCGGCCGCCACGGCCAGCGCCGCGTTCTGCAAGTCCTGGAAGGCGAGGGGCCGGTCCAGGAAGGGCGCTACGGCCTGCTGCAGCACGGCATCGCCCAGCAGGGTGTTGCCCTGGAAGCGGAAATGCTTGACCGTCACCGCCATGCCGGGCACGTCCTGCATGGGGGGCGGCGCCGGCATTAATTCCTGGGGTGATTTTTTCGGTAATGCGGGCGCCCGGCCTTTTTCTATCTGCTGCAATAAGGCGCCCGCATCGGGAGGCACCTGGGCATAAGCTGCATTAATCGAACTGAGCAATAGGCTGATAATGAGGCGATCGCAATTTTTCATGATTTTCGCTGTCAGAAAAATATCGGCAGCCACGCCTTGTCGGCGCTTGTCTGCGTGGGTAATGGCGATTTTAAGACTGTTTTTGCCGTATTTTCTTTATTTCTTTAAATAATAAAAGAGCGCGCAACATAGTATTAATTGTTGCGCAATGATTTATAGGGGAAATGGTCCTCGCCATATGCATGGGCGGGCGCAAATTAATGGATGGATTAAATATCAAGCATGTAGTCACACATTATCACGCGATATAAATGGAGAAAAATAAAGCAGGCGTCTCCATCTGCCTGCGCGGCCCCGTATAATTGCCAGGCTTTCATCTCATTTCAGGGAGTTCCGCTTGCAGTTACCGATCCGTTATCCGAACATGCCGCAACTGTTGCTGAAGGCGCGCGACAGCCTGCTCCAGCATTTCCGTCCCATCCTCAATCACTTCGGCGTGACGGAGCAGCAGTGGCGCATCATGCGCGCCCTGAATGAAAGCCCGACGCTGGAACCGCGCGAACTGTGCGAGATCTGCCAGATTTCCAGTCCCAGCATGAGCGGCATCCTGGCGCGCATGGAAGAGATCGGCCTGATCGGACGCAGCAAGTTCGAAGGCGACCAGCGCCGCCGCAAGGTGCACCTGTCGGAAGCGGGCGCCAGCCTGCTGATGCAGATGGGTAAGCTGATCGACCTGCAGTATGCTCACCTGGAAGCGGCCTACGGCAAGCAGGTGTTCGAAGACATGCGCCGCGCGCTGGAAGCCTTCATTGCCCTGGAAACCTTGCCGGTGGCGCCCGCCATCCTGCGCTGAACCCCAAACTTCTCCTTGCCTGAGCACCCATCGGGCGCGTGTTTTTCTACACGCGCCGCCGCTGCTTTTGCCATGCCTGTTCCACGCATTGCCGCATCCTGCCGGGCATGCGTCCGCGCGCCTGCCGGTTTTGCTATAAGACTACGCCTTACAGTCGATCACTTACATGTGAGTAAATAAGCGTATAATTTGCCTCACTTGATCCAAATCAAGAAGAACAGCGGATGCCGCTCTCAATGGAGGGCTGCAGCGCGGCGCCACGCCCGTATTTCGCCAGATAAAACAGGAAAGTCAGGAAAAAAATGAACACACTATGCATGCGCGCCGCGGCGCTGGCCGTCTCCACGCTCGTCGGCGCAAACGTTTGCGCCCAAAGCAATGTCACCATCTATGGCGTGGTCGACGCGGCCACCGCCTACGCGAGCAACCAGGGCGGCAAGTCGAACACCTACATGCGCAGCGGCAGCTTGTCCGCCAGCAAGATCGGTTTCCAGGGCGTGGAAGACCTGGGCGGCGACCTGAAGGCGCTGTTCCTGCTGGAAAACGGCTTTGAAAGCGATACGGGCGCGCAAAGTTCGGCCAGCGCCCTGTTCAACCGCCAGGCTTACGTGGGCCTGCAATCGACAGCCTACGGCAGCGTGACGGCGGGCCGCCAGTACACGCCGTACTACCTGCTGGTGGGCTCGCTGGCGTCGAGCAACGTCTTGACGGGCGCCACGGGCGCGCACCCGGGCGATATCGACGGCCTCGATACGACCGTGCGCATCAGCAATTCCGTCACCTACAGCATGCCCGCCTGGCGCGGCCTGCAGGCCAGCGCGCAATACGGCTTCGGCGAAGCGGCCGACGGCAATGCCGTGGGCAGCAGCTTCAGCGCCGCCGTCAAGTACAGCACGGCGCCGGCGGAATTCGCGCTCGGCTACCTGAAACTGAAAAATGGCGAAAATGCCATGGGCTGGAGCGACAAGGCCTCGGCCAGCTTCGGCATTTCGGCCCTCAACCAGGGCTACGCCTCGGCCGACAGCATCGAATTCATCGCCGCCAGCGCGCGCTACACCATGGGCAAGTGGATGGTGGGCGCCAATGCCAGCAACGTGCAATACCAGGCGGGCAGCCATTCCACGTTCCGCGACACGGCCATCTTCAATACGGCCGGCCTGATCGCCAGCTACCAGTGGACGCCGCAGTGGTTCCTGTCCGCCGGCTACAGCGACACCTTCGCCAGCCGCGCCAACGGCGTGTCGGACCGCGCACGCTACCGCCAGCTGTCGTTCGAACAGAATTATGCGCTGTCGAAGCGCACGGCGATCTACCTGATCGAAGCGCGCCAAGTGGCGCGCGGCCAGACCCTCGGCCAGAACGGCGCCATCGTCGACGCCGTCGCCTCGGTCGGCGATTCGCAAAACGGCACGCCGTCTTCGAACGGCGGCCAGACGGTGGTGATGGTCGGTCTCAAGCATTCTTTCTGAACGGTTGCTGAACTCACGGGAGCTTCAATTGGACGCTACACATCACAAGGAGGGCCGCGGCCCCCTGAATCCCGGCCGCCGCATGGTGCTGGCCGGCTTGCTGTCGGCTTCGGCCGCGGCGCTGATTCCCTGGGCGCTGGCCGAACCGGTCGCCAGTGCGGAGCAGGGCGCCTTCCTGGGCGTGTCCGCCATGCTGGTGGGGCGCCAGGTGCTCGATCCCGTGCTGGCCCGGCGCCTGTATGACGCACTGGTGGCGCAGGACGCCGCCTTCCCCGCGAATGTGCGCGCGCTGCTGGCCCTGATCAATGCGCAGGGCTTGCAGGCAGCCGGCCTGCAGGAAGCGCTCGATGCGCTCGATGCGCTTGACTCCGCCCAGTCGCCGCTGGCGGCCCTGCCGCGCCAGATCGCCAGCGCCTGGTACCTGGGCATCGTCGGCACGGGCGAGGCGGCCGTCTGCGTCGCCTACGAGCAGGCGCTGAACGCGGCCGTCGTGGCCGACGTCCTCAAGCCCCCCACGTATTCCTACGGCGCCTACGGCAGCTGGGCGAGAAAACCCATTTAAGGAGCCATCATGGCTGAAGCACTCTCCGCCGATTACCTCGTCATCGGCTCCGGCATCATCGGTTCCCTGGCTGCGCGCAAACTGGCGCTGGCCGGCGCCTCGGTGCTGATCCTGGAAGCGGGCCCGCGCGTGTCGCGCGGCGAAATCGTCGCCCGTTTCCGCAACACGACGCGCCGCAGCGACTGGATGTCGCCGTATCCGTCCGTCGCCACGGCGCCGCACCCGATCTACCAGCCGACCGATAACGGCTATCTGGTGCAGGCGGGCCCGTACCCGTATCCGGCCGAATACATCCGCCAGTTCGGCGGCACCTCGTGGCACTGGGCCGCGCAGGCCTGGCGCAACGTGCCGAACGATTTCCGCATCCATACCTTGTATGGCGTGGGCGTCGACTGGCCCATCAGCTATGAAGACCTGGAACCGTTTTACCAGGAAGCGGAAGAGATCATGGGCGTCTCGGGCGCGGACAACACGGGTTCGCCGCGCAAGCAGGCCTTCCCGATGGATGCCGTGACGGAGCCGTACGCCATGCGCCGCATCCGCGAGCGCCTCGACCCCTCGTTCAAGGTGGTCGGCAACACGGTGGCGCGCAACAGCGTCAGCTACGATGGCCGCCCGGCCTGCTGCGGCAACAACAGCTGCCAGCCGATCTGCCCCATCGACGCGCAATACCACGGCGGCATCGCCGCGCAGCAGGCGGAAGACGCGGGCGTGAAGATCGTCTGCAATGCCAACGTCTACAAGCTGGAACACGATGCGCAGGGCCGCATCACGGCCGCCCTGTACTACGACGTGGACAAAAAAAGCCACCGGGTCACGGCCAAGACGTTCATTTTGGCCGCCAACGGCATCGAAAGCCCCCGTTTGCTGCTCGTTTCCGCCTCGGACAAATACCCGAACGGCCTGGCCAACAGCAGCGACATGGTGGGCCGCAACCTGATGGACCACCCGAGCACCTCGATCACCTTCGACGCCGATGAAGACCTGTGGCTGGGCCGGGGGCCGCAAAGCCCCAATTCCATCAACACCATGCGCGACGGCGATTTCCGCAGCGAACACTCGCCATACCGCCTGGACTTCACGAACATCTCGCGCGTCGATGGCGCGACCAGGGAGTTGATCGGCAAGGGTGTCTTTGGCGCGGAATTCGAACAGCAGCTGCGTTTCCGCTCGGCGCGCGAAATGAGCCTGAAAAACGTGCTGGAAGTGCTGCCGAACCCGGAAAACCGCATCGCCCTCAGCAGCGAAAAAGACGCCATGGGCATCCCCAAGCCGCAGGCGCATTATGCGATCGACGAGTACACGAAACGGGGCCACGAGCGCTCGAAGCAGGATTTCGAGCAGATCGCCAGACTGATGGGCGGCACCAATCTGCGCCACAGCAAGGAAGGCGTATTCGCCAACAACCAGCACATCTGCGGCACCCTGTCGATGGGTTCCGACCCGGCCAGGGCCGTGTGCGACCAGTGGGGCCGCACGTTTGACCACGCCAACCTGTTCCTGTGCAGCACGGGCGTGCTGCCCACGTCCGGTACCTGCAATTCGACGGAAAACGGCCTGGCCGTGGCCTTGCGCACCGTCAAGCATATCCTCGACGAACAACAGGGAGGCACGGCATGATGGCGACCTTCAGAATGGCGGCCGGCGCCGCCTTGCTGGCACTGGCCTTGCCCGTGCTGGCGGCGAACGCCCCTGGCGCCGACGTGCAGGCCATCGAACGTGGCCGCTACCTGGCGACGGCGGGCGACTGCATCGCCTGCCATAGCGTGCCTGGCGGCAAGCCGATGGCGGGCGGCCTGGCCCTGGCCACGCCGTTGGGGGCCATTGTCGCCACCAACATCACGCCGTCGACAACGCACGGCATCGGCAAGTACACGCTCAAGCAGTTTTCCGACGCCGTGCGCCACGGCGTGCGGGCCGACGGCGCGTACCTGTACCCAGCCATGCCGTACACGGCCTACGCCAAGGTGACGGATGACGACACGGCGGCCCTGTACGCCTACTTCATGCATGGCGTGGCGGCGGTCGATACGGCGCCGGCGCACAAGACGGACTTGCCGTTCCCGTTCTACATCCGCCTGTCGATGGCGGGCTGGAATTGGCTATTCCTCGACACAAAGCCGTTCGTGGCCGACCCAGCCAAGAGCATGGAGTGGAACCGCGGCGCCTACCTGGCGCAGGGCCTGGCCCACTGCAGCACCTGCCATACGCCGCGCAACGCGCTGATGGCCGAGCAGCTGTCGAAGGAGCTGGGGGGCTTTGATCTGGGTACCTGGTTTGCGCCGAACATCAGCTCGGACGTGAACAGCGGCGTGGGCGGCTGGAGCCAGCAGGAGCTGGCCGGCTACCTGCGCACGGGCCGCGCGGCTGGCAAGGCACAGGCGGCGGGACCGATGGCCGAAGCCATCGACCATAGCCTGAAGCACTTGAGCGACGCGGACCTGAACGCCATCGCGCACTACGTCAAGAGCGTACCCGCCATCCGCGACAAGGCGGATACGCAACCGGTGACGCAATGGGGCAAGGCGGGCGACGAGTTGGGCAGCATACGCGGCGTGCCGCTGCCGCAAAACCTGAACAGGATGTCGGGTGCGCAGCTGTACGATGCGCAGTGTGCCAGCTGCCACCAGGCCAGGGGCGAGGGCAGTTTCGACGGCAGCTTGCCGCCTTTGTTCCACAACTCGGTGACGGGCCGCAGCAACAGCAACAACCTGGTGATGGCGATACTCGATGGCGTGGAACGGCAGGACGGCAAGGGTAATCATACTGCGGGACACCTGATGCCAGCCTTCCGCCAGACCCTGTCGGACGAGCAGATCGTCACCCTCGGCAATTACGTGCAGAAGATGTACGGCAATCCCGACGTCAAGGTGACGGCGGAACAGGTGACGATCCTGCGCAACGGCGGCGCGCCATCGAACCTGATCGGCCTGGCCCGCGCGGGCATCATCGTCGGCGTGCTGGTGCTGCTGGCCTTGCTGCTGTGGTGGCGCGGACGCCGGCGCAGGGACGCATAACCGCAAGCGATGGCAAAGGCTGGGGCCAGACTGGAGAGTCTGGCCCCTTTTTTTACGCCGCGAAGCCGCCGTCGATCTTCAGCCCCGCGCCCGTGACGAAGGCCGCTTCCGCGCTGGCCAGGTAAGCCACCATGCCGGCGATTTCATCGGCCGTGCCGTGGCGGGGCAGCGCCATCAGGCCGTGCATCAGGTCCGCGAAGTCGCCCGTGGGCGGGTTCATGTCCGTGGCGACGGGGCCCGGTTCCACGTTGTTGATGGTGATGCCGCGCGGGCCCAGGTCGCGCGACAGGCCTTGCGTCAGGCCGCTCAGCGCCGATTTGCTCATCGCGTAGGCGGCCGCGCCGCCGAACGGCATGCGGTGCGCATTCGTGCTGCCGATGTTGATGATGCGCCCGCCCGTCTGCATGTGCGCCACGGCCGCCTTGATGGCCACGAACACGGCGCGCACGTTGACGGCAATCGTCTTGTCGAAGTCCGCCAGCGAAAAGTCGTCGATGGCGCCGGGCAGGAACACGCCCGCGTTGTTGACGAGGATATCGATGCGGCCAAACTGCGCCGCCACCTTGTCGATAGCGGCCGTCAGGGCGCTGGCGTCGGCCGCATCGGCCTGCACGCCCAGCGCCTTGCCGCCGCTTGCCTCCACCTTGGCGGCCAGCGCCTGCGCCTCGGCGGCCGAGCTTTGATAGGTGAAGACGACGTTGGCGCCCTGGCTGGCCAGGCGGCGGACGATGGCCGCGCCGATGCCGCGCGAGCCGCCCGTCACAAACGCGATCTTGTTCAGCAGTGGCTGGGAGGAGGTGGTGGCTTGGGTTTGCATGATGGGCTTTCTGTGTGGTGGAGAAGATGCAGCCAGTATCCGCCATGGATTGCCTGCGCGGTAGCCGTGAATCGCTACAATCAATTTCAACTAAAACTATCAAATGAGCGGGTAGAATAGGCGCATGGACGCCCTCAATCACTTGCAATCGTTTGTGCTGTCCGCCGAACTGGGCAGTTTTTCGGCGGCCGCGCGCCGCCTGGGGCTGACGCCGGCCGCCGTCAGCAAGAACGTGGCGCGGCTGGAAGCGAGCCTGGGACTGCGCCTGTTCCAGCGCAGCACGCGCCGTCTGACCCTGACGGAAGGGGGCGAACGCTTCCTGCAGCAGATAGGCGGCGCCCTGACGACCCTGCGCGAGGCGATCGCCGGCGTGGCCGAGGAGGGCGGCCAGCCGGCCGGCATCCTGAAAATCAGCATGGCGCCGTCGTTCGGGCGCAGTTACGTGGTGCCGCTGCTGGGCGAGTTCATCGCGCGCTACCCGGGCGTCATCCCCGACTGCCATTTCGACAACCGGCAAGTGGACTTGATCGGCGAAGGTTTCGATGTCGCCATCGGCGGCGGCATCGAATTGACACCGGGCGTGGTGGCCCGGGAACTGGGCCACGCCCACGTCGTGGCCACGGCGTCGCCCGCCTTCATGCAGGGGAAACGCATGCCCGTGCATCCGCTTGAGCTGGCGCAATTCGACGGCGTGGCGCGCCGCTCGGCCGGCAGCGGACGCCTGCGCAGCTGGATACTGCGCGACGGGCAGGGCGGCGAAGGCGTGGCCGAATGCCGGCCGCGCGCCATCTTCGACGACCCGGACGCGATGGCGCAGGCGGCCGTCATGGGCGTCGGCGTGGCGCTGCTGCCCATGCCGCACGCGCTGGTCCATTTGCGCAGCGGTGCGTTGATTCGCCTGCTGCCCGGCTGGCATGCCGATTCCGGCCCCCTGTCCGTGTACTATCCCAGCAAGAAACTCCTGCCCGCGAAGACGCGCGTCTTCGTCGATTTTTTGCTGGAGCAGTTCCGCCAGCGCGACTTCGCCGCGCAGATGCGGGCCGATTAAACAAAGAAAAATTCCCATGCATAGCAATTACAGCCTGTTTTACACCTTTGACGGCGATCAACCGGCCCGTTTTCGGGAAGCGCGCGTATTCGGCAGCACCGTGTGGACGGCCGCCGGCGCGGCCATGACCTGGGGAGAAGAGACGCGCAAGGACTACGCCAGCGAAGCCGAAGCGCAGGCCGCGTACTCCACCCATTGCCAGGCGGCGCTGGCCGATGGCTACACTTTGGCGCGCGCGAGCGTCATCGACCCGGCCGTCTTCGATTTCGCGCTGCTGCAAACCCTGGTGGCGCACGCCGCGCGCCTGGCTGTTGACTGCGTGCGCCGTGCGCATCCGGAGCAGCACATCGACGCTTTCGCGCTGGTGAGCGACGACAGCGCGATGACCATCGGTCCCATGGCGAACAGCCGCGAAGCGCTGGCCGCGTCGGAATACGGCGAAGAGATGCTGTGGAATCCGGCCGAATGGGCGTTTGACGACGGTGGCGCCTACTTCGACAGCGCCTATCGCTTGCTGCTGCAGGCGCACCGCGAGTTGCCGTTCGACGTTGATTTCGCCACCTTCCGCGCCGGCGTGTTCGACACCTGCATCGCGGCGCTGGCGCAGCTTGACGCCGAACGGGTATTCGGCACGGGCGCGCAGCGCGATCAAGCCGTGCTGCTGTTCGAGGTCAGCGACAGCGAGCCGCTGGAAGGCGCCATGGCGCGTTTGAATCCGCCAGCCGTGGTGGCGCGTTTCGAGGCATGGATGGCCAGCTGGGCCGACTAGGTTCTACGCCGCCACCAGCCTGAGCCTCGTAATCTCCGCCGGCGCCCCGATGCGTTTCGGCGGCCCCCAGTACCCCGTGCCGCGGCTGACGTAAATCCACAGGCGGCCGCGCCGGTGCAGGCCCGCCACGTAGGGCTGCTGCAGCGGCACGAACAGATTCCAGGGCCAGAACTGGCCGCCGTGCGTGTGGCCCGACAATTGCAGGTCGTAGCCGGCCGCTTCGGCCTCGGGCGCGCTGCGCGGCTGGTGCGCCAGCAGGATGCGGGGGATGTCGGCCGGTGCGCCGGCGATGGCGCCCTGCGGGTCGCTGCGTTGATCCGGATCAAAGGCGCCGGCATTGAAATCGGTGACGCCGGCGATCGCCAGGCGCGCGCCGCCGTGTTCGAGCACCGCATGTTCGTTCATCAGCACGCGCAAGCCCAGGCGGCGGAACTCCGCCACCCACGGCGCGGCGCCCGAATAGTATTCGTGGTTGCCCGTCACGAGAAATACGCCGTGGCGCGCCCGCAGCTCGCCCAGCGGCGCCGTATGCGCGCCCAATTGGGTCACCGTGCCGTCGACGACGTCGCCCGTGATGGCGATAAGGTCCGCCTGCAGGCCATTGGCGCGCGCCACGATGGCTTCCACGTAGGCGCGCTTGATGGTGGCGCCCACGTGGATGTCGCTCAGCTGCACGATGCTGTAACCGTGCAGGGCGGCCGGCAGGCCGGCAATCGGCACGGTGACTTCACGCACGCGCGCCACCCGGCGGGCGTTGATGAAACCGACGACGGTGGCCAGCAGCGCCAGGGCCAGCGCCGCCACGGCGGATGCCTGGGCGTGCGGGCGGGTGGCGGGAATCAGCATCAGCAGCGCGCGCAGCGCGGTGAGCACGAATAATGAAGAAAAAAAGCCCATGCACAGCGAGCCGGCCCAGCTCAAGCGGTCGGCCAGGCGCGCGTCATGCGTGACGGCGCGGGCGAAGATGGTCATCGGCATGAGCATGGTCGATGCCAGCAAGACGGCGCCGCCCAGCAGCCAGCCGGCCAGGCCGACGGGCAGCGCGGGCAGCAGCAGCCAGCCCAGCAGGGCGTGCAGGGCGCCCAGTATCATGGTGATGCGCAGCAGCGGCGTGCGGCTTGTCATGTGATGCTTCCAGTGGGGGCGGCCGCCGATTATAGCCGAGGCCGGGTCAACCGGCAGGCGCCACCCCGTTCATTGGGCGATCTGCAGCCCCAGCATGGCCAGCTTGCCAAAATCGACAGGCTTGGCGAAGTGCTCGTTGAACCCGGCCTGCAGCGCCGCCTGGCGGTCGTGTTCCTGGCCGTAGCCGGTCAGCGCCACGAGCTGGAATTGCTGCGGTATCGGCAACTGGCGCAGTTTGCCGGCCACTTCGTAGCCGCTCATGTCGGGCAGGCCGATGTCGAGAAAGACGATGTCGGGCTTGAATTCCAGCGCGCGTTCGGTCGCTTGCGCGCCCGTGTAGGCCGTGCGCACCGTGTGGCCGTACATTTCCAGCAGTTCGGCCAGGGTGTCGGCCGCATCGCAGTTGTCGTCGACGACGAGGATGCGCCGGCTGCCGCTGGCGGCCGGCTGTGGCGCCGGCCCGGCGGCCGGCACGGGCACGTTGGCGTCGAGGGGCAGGATGACTTCGAAGGTGCTGCCCAGCCCCACGCCGGGGCTGTGCACGCTGACCTGGCCGCCGTGCAGGCTCACCAGGTTGCGCACCAGCGATAGGCCGATGCCCAGGCCATCCTGCACCCGGTCGGGCGAATGCCCGCTTTGCTCGAACAGGCCGAAGATGCTGTCGATGCTGGCGGCGGCGATGCCGATGCCGTTGTCGCTCAGGCGGATGCGCACATTGTCGCCCTCGCGCGCGGCGGAAATGGCGATGCGCCCGCCCGGCGCCGTGAACTTGGCCGCGTTGAGCAGCAGGTTGGCGACTATCTGCGACAGGCGCACGGCGTCGCCGCAGACCCGCAGTTCTTCCTTGGGCAGATGCACGTCGAGCGCATGGCCGCGCGCCTCGATGCTGTGCGAACTCGTTTCCAGCGCGCTGCGGATGACGCTGGCCAGGCCCACGCTTTCCCATTGCAGCGAGATCTTGCCCTGCGAAATGCGCGACACGTCGAGCAGGTCGTCCACCAGGCGCACCAGGTGGTCCGTGTGGCGGCCGATGGTGCGGCGCGCATTGTCCTGCACGGCCGGCACGACGGGGTCGAGCTTGCACAGCAGGGCCAGCGCCGTGCGGATGGGGCCCAGCGGATTGCGCAGTTCGTGCGCCAGGGTGGCCAGGAATTCATCCTTGCGGCGGTCCACGTCGCGCAGCGCGCGCTCGACCCGGCCCAGGCGCAGCAGCGCCTTGACGTTGGCGATCAGTTCATCGGCCTCGATCGGCTCGACCAGGTAATTGTCGGCGCCGCCATCGAGGGCGCGGATCTTGTCGGCCGTGCCGATGCAGGAAGCGGACGTCTGCAGCACCAGGATGGTGTTCGTTTCGGCGCCGCCCTTCAGCTGGCGGCACACTTCCAGGCCGTTGATGTCGGGCAGCTTGACGTCGAGCAGGATCAGGTTGGGCCGGTCCTGGCGGGCGCGCAGCAGCGCGTCGCCGCCGTTCGACGCTTCGATGACCTTGAAGCCGGCGCGTTGGAGGATGCGCGACTTGGCGTAGCGGGCGCCGTCGCTGTCATCGACGTTCAGGATCAGAGCATCGCTGTTGTTATCCGGTAGCATGCGCATTGTCCCAGTTGGTTGTGCCTTGCGGCGGAGCCGGCTCTTGCCGGTGGTGTTGGTTGCCGATCAGCGCGCGCAGGGTCGCCAGCAATTGCTGGCGCGACAGCGGCTTGACGTAGTAGGCGTCGGCGCCCAGGGCCAGGCCCTTGCGCACGTCGTCGATCTCGGTGGCGACGATGACGGGCACCTGGCGCCGCAGCGTGTCGTTTTTCAGCTCGGCCAGCCAGTGCCAGGCCGTTTCGCCGTGCAGCAGGATGTCGAGGATGACGGCGGCGGGGCGCTGCTGTTCCCAGCGCTCCTGCGCCTCGCGCACGCTGCGAGCGGGAACCACGCGAAATTCGCTGCCGGCCAAGAATTTTTCATACAGCAGGCGGATGGGCGGATTGTCTTCCACCACCAGCACGCCGATGCGCTGGTCGTTGCCATTGTCGTTGGCCGGCGCGCTCGGCGGCAGGCTGCCTTCCGGCGCATGGTAGCTGGCGGGCAGGACGACGGAAAACAGCGAGCCCTGGCCCGGCGTGCTTTCCACGGCCACCGTGCCATTGAGCAGGGTGGCCAGGTTGCGGCACAGGGGCAGTCCCAGGCCCGTGCCCTTGACCTTTCGCTGCATGTGGTTTTCCACCTGGCTGAATTCCTCGAAGATCAGTTGCACGTCCTCGGCGGCGATGCCCAGGCCCGTGTCGGAGACGGAAAAGCGGATGGCGTCCTGCTCCGGCAAGGGTGTGGCGCTGACGACGATTTCTCCCGCTTCCGTGAATTTGAGGGCGTTGGCGATGAAGTTGCGCAGGATTTGCGACAGCTTGCCTTCATCCGTGTGTATCTGCAGGGCTGGGTCGGGGTCGATGAAGGTGAGCGTGAGCGATTCGGACACCAGCAGCGGGCGCAGCATGCCGCGCAGGGCGCTGAACAGGTCGGCTATTTGAAAACTGTTGGCGTGCACGTCGACCTTGCCCGCCTCGATCTTGGCCAGGTCCAGCAAGTCGTTCACCAGGTCGCTCAGGCTGACGGCGCTTTGCAGGATGAACAGCACCTGCTTTTCCTGCTCCTCCGACAGCTCGCCGTCGATGCGGTCGAGCAGCAGCTTGGACAGGGCGCGGATGGAGCTGAGCGGCGTGCGGAATTCATGGCTCATGTTCGACAGGAAGCGCGATTTCATCTGGTCGGCGCGGCGCAGGTGGTCGGCTTTTTCATCGAGTTCCGCGAACAGCGCCACCACGCCCCGGTTGGTGTCTTCCAGCTCGCGCGTCAGCTGCAATAAATCGTCCTGGCGCGTCTTCAGTTCGGCCAGGGTGGCGAGCAGTTCGCGGTTCTGCTGCTGCACTTCGGACAGTGTGATATCCGACGGCAGCGCCTGCAGGCTGCCGGACAGGGTGCCGATGCTTTGCCCGTCGAGCAGCGGCGCGTCGCGCGGGAACAGCTTGTGCAGCGTAATGCGCGTGCCGTCGCCCGGTGCACTGTCGATATGGCAGCGGTCCATCAGGCGCTGCGCGCCCAGGATGCCCAGGCCCATGCCCGTGGGCGAGCGGTAGGTGCCGGCCAGGATGCGGTCGAGCTGCGCGATGCCGGGGCCCCGGTCTTCGATGCGGATGCTGAGCACCTGCGGCGCCGTCAGGCCATCGATGGCGAAATGCACCTTGCCGCTGCCGGCGTAGTTGTAGACGTTGCGCGCCAGTTCCGACACGGCCGTGGCGATGCGCACCTGGTCCTGCACGCCGAAGCCGCACAGGGCGGCGATCTGGCGCGCGCGCTGGCGCGCTCCCACCACATCGAGTTCGCTGCCGATATGCGCCGTCAATATGCGTTGTGTCATGGCGTGTCGTTCCTTTCCGCACCGGCATGCCGGTGCTCCTCATGCTCGCGCAGCACCACCACCGTGACGTCGTCGCGCCCGCGCGCAAAATCGCGGTACAGCACGGCGGCGACCAGGCTCGGGTGGCAATGCGCCAGGCCCGGATACCGTTCCAGGTCCCAGCGCGTATGCAGGCCGTCGCTGTGCATGATCAGTGTCGTTCCCGGCTGCCACGGATAGCAGAATTCCTGCACCTTGCGCAGATTGCTGCCGACGATGCCGTTATGCGACAGCAGATGCCGGCGCTGCTGCGCATCGAAGGCGCAGGCGGCGATGTTGCCCACGCCCGCATAGCGCAGTTCGTGGCGCGCGCTGTCGATGTGCGCCACGGCCAGGGCCGCGCCGCGCGTGGCGCGCAGGGCGCCGTGGGCCAGTTCGATGAAGGGGGCGGGCAGGGGCGGCAGGCCGGGCGTATCGTGTTCCAGCAGCGCGCTGGCCGTTTCCGACGCCCGGGCCGCCAGCGGGCCGTGGCCCAGGCCGTCGGCCACCATCAGGCTCAGTTCATGGCCTTCGCAGACCACGTTCCAGGCGTCGCCGCAGACCTGCTCCGACGCCAGCGGCAGGCATACGGCGCCGATCTGCCAGTTCGGGCGGGCGGGGATGGCGCTGCTGGCGTGCTGGCCCCACACCACCATCATCAGCACCGTGCCCTTGTCCGGCGCCGTGTACAGGTCGAATTCCTGGCTCAGGCGGCGTATCGCGCCCAGCCCCACGCCGTAGGTGCCCGTGGTGGAATGGCCATCCTGCATGTGCTGGCGCACGTTGGCCATGCCGGGGCCGCTGTCGATGGCCAGCACCTCGATGCCGCTGGTGCCGCCGCGCAGTACCTTGCGCAGCAGGATTTCGCCCCGCTGCGCGTGCTTGACGATGTTGGTGGCCGCTTCGCTGATGAGGATGGCCAGCTGGCCCGTGCGCACGTCGTCGAAGCCGATGCGGCGCGCCAGCTCGTTGCCGGCGCGGCGGGCCGCGGCGATCTCGCTCGGTTCGCCGATGGGAAAACTGCGTTGCCTGAGAATGTCAGGCTGTGGTGCATGGTGGTTCAAAACAGCTTCCATTTCGCGATGGTGACGGTGGTGCCCGCGCCGGGCGCCGTGTCGATGTGAAAAGCGTCGGCCAGGCGCTTGGCGCCGCCCAGCCCCAGTCCCAGCCCGCCGCCGCTGGTATAGCCATCGGTCAGCGCCAGGGGAATATCCTCGATGCCCGGTCCCGCGTCGATAAAGCGCAGTTCCAGGCCCTGGCGCGCGCCATCGCTGACGCGCGCGATGCGCGCTTCGCCGCCGCCGCCGTAGCGCAAGGTGTTGCGCGCCAGTTCGCTGGCCGCCGTGATGATCTTGGTCTGTTCGATCAGGCCAAACCCCATGGCGACCATACTGTCGCGCACCTGCTTGCGCAGCCGCACGACGTCTTCATCGCTGTGCAGGGGCAGGATCTGCTGCACCGCCGCCTGCGCCCGCTCCTGGGCCTGCGCGCCTAGCACGGCGCCCCCGTCATGCGCATGCGCCGCCCCGTTCCAGCAGCTTGATCCCCCGTTCCACGTTGAGCGCCGTGCTCACGCCTTCCAGGGTCAGGCCCAACTCCACCAGGGTGATGGCGACGGCCGGCTGCATGCCGACGACCACCGTGCGCGCGTCGAGGATTTTCGCCATCGCCGCCGTGTTGCTGATCATGCGGCCGATGAAGGAATCGACGATGTCGAGCGCGGAAATGTCGATCAGCACGCCCGTGGCGCGGTCCGTCACGATGCGGGAGGTCAGGTCGTCCTGCAGGGTCATGGCCAGGCGGTCGTGCATGTCCACCTGGATCGTCACCAGCAGCAGCCGGCCCATGCGTAAAATGGGGATTCTTTCCATAGGCGCCTCAGTGTTGTTGCTGCTGGTAGGTGATGCTGGAGCCCGTGCGTTTCAGGGCCACGACGAAGGCGTCGGCCAGCGTGGCCTTGGTCATCACGTCTTCCAGGTTGACGCCCAGGTGCACGATGGTTTGCGCGATCTGCGGGCGGATGCCGCTGATGATGCAGTCGGCGCCCATCAGGCGCGCGGCGGCGATGGTTTTCAGCAGATGCTGCGCCACCAGCGTGTCGACGGTGGGCACGCCCGTGATGTCGATGATGGCGATCAGGGCGCCCGTGTCGACGATCTTTTGCAGCAGGCTTTCCATCACCACCTGCGTGCGGGCGCTGTCGAGGGTGCCGATCAGGGGCAGGGCCAGCACGTTTTGCCACAGCTGCACCACGGGCGTGGACAGTTCCAGCAATTCCTGCTGCTGGCGCAATATCACCTGTTCGCGCGCCTTCTGGTAGATGGCGATGGTCAGCAGGCCCAGCTCGTCGAACAGTTTGCTGGTGCTGACGATGGCGTCGCCCAACTGCTCCGGCTGCGCCGTGATTTGCTTGCGCAGGTAGGCGAACAGCGGTTCCTTGAGGGCGAACATGAAGCTGGCCGTGTCGATCGGCGAATAGCCCTGGCGCACGCGCGACTGCGATATTTCCGCGAGCAGCTGGCGCGTGTCGTCCCAGGCGCCGCCTTCGAGGTCGAACGAATCGCCGCTTTCCAGCGCGCCCGCCAGCAGCGGCAGAAATTGCGATGCCTGCTGGCGCAGCTCGTTTTCGGCGATCTTGTCGCGCCGCACCAGGCGGGCGATCAGGCCGGCCATCCAGCCGTCCAGCAGTTCCGTGTGGTGCTCGTTGATGATGGCGGCCAGTTGCTGCGCCTGGCCCGTGCCCGTTTTGTTTTTCATGCTCATCCTTGGCTGGAGTGGAGGGTGCGGCACGGCCGCAAACGGGCACGCGCTGTGATGGATAAATTATAGGCAGGCATGGCCGTAGCTTGTGTTCTGTGCCGCACATAGTGGCGCATGTCGATCAAGATTCCCGCAGGAAACATTCATGCTTGACTTAAAGATGCATGTAATTTGCATGTTTAAACGGATTCCGCTACACTGGCAACACTCAACAAGAGAAACACGCCATGAATATCGACAAATTCAAACAGCAGCACCTGGCCATCCTGGCCGCCATCGATGACTTGCGCCGGCTGGCGCGCGGCGGTGTCGCCGCGCAGGCGCAGGCCATCGCCGAACAGATCATCGCCATGAGCGGCTTGATCAAGCTGCACCTGGCCGTCGAGCAGCGCTACCTGTATCCGGCCGCGCAAGCGTCCGGCGTGGCCAGGGTGGCCCAGCTGGGCCGCCAGTACGAAAACGAGATGCACGGCATCGCCGGCGCCTACCTCGATTTCGCCGGCCGCTGGAATACGCCCGTGCGCCTGGCGGCCGAGCCGGAAGCCTTCCGCAGCGAAGCCAATACCGTGCTGCACGCGCTGTTCCAGCGCATGCGGCGCGAAGACCACGATCTTTATCCCGCCATTGAATCACTGGCCTGAAAACCGCCTGCCCATATATCTAAAGGAATTCCACATGCTGACCCAAGAACAACGCGCCATCATCACGGCCACCGTCCCCATCCTCGAGCAAGGCGGCGAGGCGCTGACCCGTCATTTCTACAAGAACCTGTTCCGCGACCATCCGGAAGTGCTGCCGTACTTTAACCAGGCGCACCAGCACAGCGGTGACCAGCAGCGCGCGCTGGCCAATGGCGTGCTGATGTATGCCAAACATATCGATCAACTTGCAGCGCTGGGCGACCTGGTGGCCACCATCGTCAACAAGCACGTGGCCTTGCAGATCCGCGCTGAGCACTATCCGCTGGTGGGCGCCAGCCTGCTGCAAGCGATCCGCGAAGTGCTGGGCGAAGAGATCGCCAGCGACGCCGTCATCGATGCCTGGGGCGCGGCCTACGGCCAGCTGGCCGATATTTTGGCTGGCGAAGAAGGGCGCATCTACAAGGCGCAGGCTGCCGCACCGGGCGGCTGGAGCGGCGCGCGCGATTTTCTGGTGCAGAGCAAGGTCGTGGAAAGCGGCGAGATCACGTCCTTCCTGATGGCGCCCGCCGATGGCCAGCCCGTGCTCGACTTTGCGCCGGGCCAGTATATCGGCGTGCTGGCCACCGTCGATGGCGTGCCCATGCGCCGCCAGTACTCCTTGTCGGCCGCCAGCAATGGCCAGACCTACCGCATCAGCATCAAGCGCGAAGAGGGCGGCAAGGTGTCGAATTTCTTCCACGACCACGTGCAGGCGGGCGACACCGTGCAGCTGACGCCGCCATCGGGCGACTTCGTGCTGACGCAGAGCGACAAGCCGCTGGTGCTGATCAGCGGCGGCGTGGGCATCACGCCGACCCTGGCCATGCTGGCGGCGGCCCTGCGCGGCAAGCGTCCCGTGCATTTCATTCACGCGGCGCGCCACCACGGCGTGCATGCGTTCCGCGCGCAGATCGACGAACTGGCCGCGCAGCACCCGCAATTGAAACGTTATTACTGCTACGCGGAACACGCCGGCGCGCAAGATGCGCCCGACGCCGTCGGCTTGCTGAATAAAGAGCAGTTGAATAGCTGGCTGCCAGCCTCGCGCGACGTCGATGCGTATTTCCTGGGGCCGCAGCCGTTCATGCGGGCCGTCAAGCAATACCTGCGTGAACTGGGCGTACCGGAACGGCAGACGCACCATGAATTCTTCGGCCCGGCAGCCGCGCTGAACTGACCTTGTCTGCCTGGTGTTGCTCCTTGTATTGCCCCTGCGAGAAAAAAACGCCGCCGTAAGGGGCGGGTAAGGCTCGCCCCGTATTGTGAAGCCAAGCTCGACAAGAAAAGAGCAGTTTTTTACATAACGGAGGCAACACCATGCATGACGATCTTGTGCAACAAATCAAGCGCGACCCCAATTATCATCAGCTGGTCAAGGTGCGCTCGCGCTTCGGCTGGGCCCTGACGGGCCTGATGATGCTGGTGTATTACGGCTACATCCTGCTGATCGCGTTCGACAAGGAATTTCTTGCCGCCAAAACCGGCGCCGGCGTGATGACCTGGGGCATGCCGATCGGTCTGTTCGTCATCGTGTTTACCGTGCTGATCACCGGCATCTACGTGCGCCGCGCCAACAAGCAATTCGACGACCTGACCAGCGCCATCCAGGCACGGGTGCAAGCATGAACGGCGCCGTATTGACGCAACGCAAACTTCCCTGCCTGGCAGCGCTGGCCTTGCTGGCGGGCGCCAGCGGCAGCGTGCTGGCGGCCGGCGCCGACCTGGGCCAGGCCGTCAAGCAGCCCACCAACTGGACGGCCATCATCATGTTCGCCGTCTTCGTCATCTTCACCCTGTTCGTCACCAAGTGGGCGGCCAAGAAGACCAAGTCGGCCTCCGATTTCTACACGGCGGGCGGCGGCATCACGGGCTTCCAGAACGGCCTGGCCATCGCGGGCGACTATATGTCGGCCGCCTCGTTCCTCGGCATTTCCGCCGCCGTCTTTTTGAACGGCTATGATGGCCTGATCTACGCCATCGGCTTTCTCGTCGGCTGGCCCGTCATCACCTTTCTGATGGCCGAGCGCCTGCGCAACCTGGGCCGCTACACCTTTGCCGACGTGGCCGCCTACCGCTTCAAGCAGGCGCCGATCCGCATTTTCTCGGCCTCCGGCACCCTCGTCGTCGTGGCCTTTTACCTGATCGCGCAGATGGTGGGCGCGGGCCAGCTGATCAAGCTGCTGTTCGGCCTCGAATACTGGATCGCCGTCGTCCTGGTCGGCACATTGATGATGATCTACGTGCTGTTCGGCGGCATGACGGCCACCACCTGGGTGCAGATCATCAAGGCCGTGATGCTGCTGGGCGGCGCCACCTTCATGGCCGTGGCCGTGCTGGCGCAATTCAACTTCAGCCCGGAAGCGCTGTTCGCCAAGTCCGTGGACGTGCATGCCACCAAGGAAGCCATCATGGGCCCCGGTTCCTTCATCAAGGACCCGATTTCGGCCATCTCCTTCGGCATGGCGCTGATGTTCGGCACGGCCGGCCTGCCGCACATCCTGATGCGTTTCTTCACGGTGCCGAGCGCCAAGGAAGCGCGCAAATCCGTGTTCTGGGCCACCACCTGGATCGCCTATTTCTATATTTTGACCTTCATCATCGGCTTTGGCGCCATCGTGCTGGTGAGCACCAATCCCGAGTTCAAGGATGCGGCTGGTAAATTGCTGGGCGGTAACAACATGGCGGCCGTGCATCTGGCCAAGGCCGTGGGCGGCAATGTGTTCCTCGGCTTCATGTCGGCGGTCGCGTTTGCCACCATCCTGGCCGTTGTGGCCGGCTTGACCCTGTCGGGCGCGTCGGCCGTGTCGCACGATCTGTATGCCACCGTCATCAAGAAAGGCAAGGCCACGGGCGCCAATGAATTGAAGGTGTCGCGCGTGACGACCATCGTGCTGGGCATCATCGCCGTGGTGCTGGGTATTGCGTTCGAGAAGCAGAACATCGCCTTCATGGTCTCGCTGGCTTTCGCCATTGCCGCCTCGGCCAACTTCCCCGTGCTGTTCATGTCGGTGCTGTGGAAAGACTGCACCACGCGGGGCGCCACCATCGGCGGCTTCCTGGGCTTGACCACGGCCGTCGCGCTGACGGTGGTGTCGAAGTCCGTGTGGGTCGACGTGCTGGGCCATGGCGAAGCGCTGTTCCCGTACGCTTCGCCGGCGCTGTTCTCGATGACGGCGGGCTTCGTCGGCATCTGGCTGTTCTCGGTGCTCGACAAGAGCCCGCGCGCGCGCATCGACCGTGCCGGCTACGAAGCGCAGCAAATGCGTTCGGAAACGGGCATCGGCGCGGCAGGCGCCAGCGCGCATTGATGTTTTAGGTAATTACTGCAGGAAACAATGCCCGGTTCGCCGGGCATTGTTGTTTTTGGCGCGCGCTTATTTGGCTACGCGCAGGGGAATCACGCCCGCCGCCAGCGCCGGCACGCCCGGCGTCGCTTCGAGTATCGAGGCCAGGGTCACCGTGTCGAGCACGGCCAGGAAGGCGGCCGTGGCCTGGCCCAGCTTGGCTTTCAGCAGGCAATCGGGCGTCAGCGGGCAGGTATTGTTTTCCTTGTTAAAACATTCCGCCATGAAAAAATCGTTTTCCGTTTCGCGCACGACGGTGCCGATATTGATCTCGGCCGGGTCGCGCGCCAGGCGCAGGCCGCCGTTGCGTCCACGCACGGTTTCCACGATGCCCGACAGGCCCAGCTGGTGCACCACCTTCATCAGATGATTCTTCGAAATCGCGTGCAGGTCGGCGATATCCTGGATGGTGACGAGGCGGTCGCGGTGCACGCCCAGATACATCAGGGTGCGCAGGGTGTAGTCAGTGTAGGCAGTCAGTCGCATGGGCGTTCGTTCATAAGATGTGGATTACATCCTTGTTTCAGCCGCCAGCATACAGGAGAGGGCCGGCCCTGTGTGTTGCCTCTGTGTGTTGCCTGTGTATGGCGCCGTCACTTTTCAGCCTCGAAAGACAAAAGTTGATTGCCTTTCGCTTAAATGCGTAGTAAATTTTCATATTGTTGCCCTGGCAAACAGCTCGCAAGCCCCTGTTGAACCCTTTAGGCATGGATTTTATTGATGAAAATCAAGAGGATGGTGAAGCAATAAGGTAAATTTACTACAAAAATCGGATGATGGGCGTTTCCCGGGGCCGGGGAGCGCGTACTACGCAATCTGTGCGGTGCCGCCGTGGCCGCCCCAGGAAATGAATACCATGCAAATGAATGAAGTGAAAGACGAGCTGCTGAGCAGCGATATCCGCCAGCTGGGCCGTCTGCTGGGCGACGCCATCCGCAACCACCTGGGCGACCCCGCCTTCGAGCGCATCGAGCACGTGCGCCAGCTGGCCATCCGTTTCCGCCGCGACAATGACGAAGCGGCGCGCGCGCAGCTGTCCGATGCGCTGCAAGCGCTGTCGCAGGAAGAAACCACGCAATTGACGCGCGCTTTCAGCTACTTCTCGCTGCTGGCCAACATTGCGGAAGATCAACATCACATCCGCCGCACGCGCGCCCATTTGATCGCCGGCTCGCCGCCGCGCCAGGGTAGCCTCAGCCATGCCGTCGGCAATGTGTTCGACGCGGGCAAGGCCGATGCGCTGGAAACTTTCTTTGAAGATGCTTTCGTCAGCCCCGTCTTTACGGCGCATCCGACGGAAGTACAGCGCAAGAGCATCCAGAATTGCCAGATGGCCATCGCCCGCCTGTTGAGCGAGCGCGACCGCGTGCAAATGACGCCGGAAGAGGCGGAGCAGAACGAAGAAGCGCTGGGCCGCGGCATCGTCACCCTGTGGCAGACGCGTTTGTTGCGCACGAGCAAGCTGTCCGTCATGGATGAAGTGGCCAACGGCCTGTCGTTCTACGACCACACGATCTTGCGCGAATTGCCGAAATTGTATTCCTCGCTGGAAACCATGCTGGCCCAGCGCGATGCCCGCTGGGAAGATGCGGAATTGCCCAATTTCATGAAGGTCGGCAGCTGGATCGGCGGCGACCGCGACGGCAACCCCTTCGTCACGGCCGACATCTTGCGCAGCACCCTGCAGACGCAAGCGGACAAGGTGCTCGACTTTTACCTCGGTGAATTGCGCAAGCTCGCTTCGCAACTGTCGCTGGCGCAAATCCTCAACGCCTGCAGCGAGCCGCTGCGCGCGCTGGCCGAGCGTTCGGCCGACGCGTCGCCGCACCGCGTCGACGAGCCGTACCGCCGCGCCCTGCATGGCATCCATGCGCGCCTGGAAAGCACGCGCGTCGTGCTCTCTGGCAAGGGCAAGCAGGCAGACGGCGTGCAGCCCTATGCGACTGCCGCCGAACTGCTGGCCGACCTGGACGTGGTCCAGCATTCGCTCGTCAGCAATGGCTTGCGCGCGCTGGCGCGTGGCCGGCTGCGCCAGCTGCGCCGCGCCGTCAAGGTGTTCGGCTTTTCGCTGGCACCGCTCGATCTGCGCCAGAATTCCGACGTGCATGAGCGCGTCGTGGGCGAACTGTTCGCGGGCGCCCAGCCGGGCCTCGTCTACCTCGACCTCGATGAAGAGCAGCGCATCGCCGCGCTGCTGGCCGAGCTGGAGTCGCCGCGCCTGCTGGCGTCGCCGTATGCGCAATATTCGGAAGAAACGACGTCCGAACTCGACATTTTCCGTGCCGTGCGCGCAGCCCACGTCAAATACGGCAAGGAATCGGTGCCGAACTGCATCATTTCCAAGGCGGCCAGCGTGTCGGACTTGCTGGAAGTGGCCTTGCTGCTGAAAGAAGTGGGCTTGCTGCGCCAGGACAGCCGCGAAGTGGACGTCAACATCATTCCCCTGTTCGAAACCATCGACGACTTGCGCGCCGGCCCCGCCATCATGGCGCGCGCGTTCGGCTTGCCGTTCTACCGGGGCTTGCTGGCGTCGCGCGCGGACCAGCAGGAAGTCATGCTCGGCTATTCCGACAGCAACAAGGACGGCGGCTTTCTGACCTCCGGCTGGGAACTTTACAAGGCCGAAATCGAGCTGGTGACCGTGTTCAAGGAATATCAGATCAAGCTGCGACTGTTCCACGGCCGCGGCGGTTCCGTCGGACGCGGCGGCGGCCCCAGCTACGAAGCCATCCTGGCCCAGCCGGCCGGCGCCGTGCAGGGCCAGATCCGCCTGACGGAGCAGGGCGAAGTCATCACGGCCAAGTATGCGAACCCGGAAGTCGGGCGCCGCAACCTGGAAGTGCTGGTGGCCGCCACCATCCAGTCGACCCTGCTGCCGCAGGCGCAGCTGCAGCCGAAGGCGTCGGCCGGCGCGGGCCACCTGGCCGCCATGGAAGAGCTGTCCGGCACGGCCCTGAACGCTTACCGCGACCTCGTCTACGGCACGGACGGTTTCGAACAATACTTCTGGGAATCGACGGTGATCGCCGAGATTGCCGCGCTGAACATCGGCAGCCGTCCCGCCTCGCGCAAGAAATCGACCTCGATCGAGGATCTGCGCGCCATTCCCTGGGTCTTGAGCTGGGCCCAATGCCGCTTGATGCTGCCGGGCTGGTTCGGTTTCGGTTCCGCTGTGCAAGCCTACCTGGCCGCCCATCCCGCCGACGGCGCGGACGTGCTGCGCGGCATGTACACGGATTGGCCTTTCTTCACGTCATTGCTGTCGAACATGGATATGGTGCTGGCCAAGAGCGACATCGCCATCGCCGGCAAGTATGCGGAACTCGTCAAGGACAAGGCCTTGCGCGACGCCATCTTTACGCGCATCCGCGCCGAATACGCGGCCACCTTGGACGCCTTGAAACTGATCACGGGCCAGGAAGAGTTACAGCAAGCCAACCCGCTGATGCAGCGCTCGATACGCAACCGCTTCCCGTACATCGACCCGCTCAACCACGTGCAGGTGGAGCTGCTGAAACGTTTTCGTGAAGGCAAGCAGGATGCGGCGGCCCGCACGGGCATTCATTTGTCGATCAATGGCATCGCCGCAGGACTTCGCAATAGCGGTTAATTGATTCATTCAAACAATATCAAGGAGACAGCATGACCATCAAAGTTGCCATCAATGGCTATGGCCGCATCGGCCGCAACGTCTTGCGCGCGTTTTATGAAGGCGGCAAGCAGCAGGATATCGAGATCGTCGCCATCAATGACCTGGGCGACGCCAAGTCGAACGCGCATCTGACGCGCTACGACACGGTGCACGGCAAGTTTCCCGGCGTCGTCACCATCGATGGCGAGAACATGCTCGTCAACGGCGACCGCATCCGCGTCTTCGCGCAGCGCGACCCGGCCCTGATTCCTTGGGGAGAGTTGGGCGTCGACGTCGTGCTCGAATGCACGGGTTTCTTCACGACCAAGGAAAAAGCCTCGGCCCACCTGAAGGGCGGGGCAAAGAAAGTCATCATTTCCGCGCCGGGCGGCAAGGATGTCGATGCCACCATCGTGTTTGGCGTCAACCAGCACGTGCTGAAAGCCACGGACACGGTCATCTCGAATGCCTCGTGCACGACGAATTGCCTCGCGCCATTAGTCAAACCGCTCAACGACGCCATCGGCATCGAATCGGGCCTGATGACCACCGTGCACGCCTACACGAACGACCAGGTACTCTCCGACGTGATGCATGAAGACTTGCGCCGCGCCCGCTCGGCCACGCATTCGATGATCCCCACCAAGACGGGTGCGGCCGCCGCCGTCGGGCTCGTCTTGCCGGAACTGAATGGCAAGCTCGATGGTTTCGCCGTGCGCGTGCCGACGATTAACGTCTCGCTGGTCGACCTGTCCTTCATCGCCAGGCGCGATACCACGGTCGAGGAAGTCAACGCCTTGCTGAAAGCGGCGTCGGAAGGCGCGCTGAAAGGCATTCTCACTTACCAGACGGAACCGCTCGTTTCCATCGACTTCAACCACAACCCCGCCTCGTCGAACTTCGATGCGACCTTGACCAAGGTGTCGGGCCGCCTCGTGAAAGTGTCGTCGTGGTACGACAACGAGTGGGGCTTCTCGAACCGCATGCTCGACACCACGGTCGCCCTGATGGCGGCCAAGTAAGAAGAACCAGCGCTGATCCAGCGCACCAGGACGGCCGGCCCACAAGGCCGGCCCTTGCAGCAGCACGAACCTTATAGAAAGCAGCACACCATGACCATGCAAGTACAGCAACGCGCCACCAAGATCGTTTCCACCATCGGCCCCGCTTCGAACGATATCGATACCCTGGTCCGCATGTTCAAGGCCGGCGTCGACGTCGTGCGCCTGAACTTCTCGCATGGCAAGGCGCAAGACCATATCGACCGCGCCCGCATGGTGCGCGAAGCGGCAGCCCTGTGCGGCCGTGAAGTGGCCATCATGGCCGACTTGCAAGGCCCGAAGATTCGCGTCGGCAAGTTTGAAGAAGGCAAGATATTCCTGGAAAACGGCGCCAAGTTCATCCTCGACGCGAAATGGGGCGAACACGGCGAACTGGGCAACATCGAACGCTGCGGCCTCGACTACAAGGAATTGCCGCGCGATTTGCGCGCCGCTGACGTATTGTTGCTCAACGACGGCCTCATCGTCTTGACGGTCGACAAGGTCGTCGGCAGCGAAATCCACACGACCGTCAAGATTGGCGGCGAATTGTCGAACAACAAGGGCATCAACCGCCAGGGCGGCGGCTTGTCGGCCCCGGCCCTGACGGCGAAAGACATGGAAGACGTCAAAACGGCGATGAGCTTCCAGGCCGATTACGTGGCCGTCTCGTTCCCGAAAAACGCCACCGACATGGTCATGGCGCGCCAGCTGGCCAATATCGCGGGCGAAGCATGGGATCACAAGCCGATGATGATCGCCAAGATCGAGCGCGCGGAAGCCATTCCCGCGCTGCAAGAAATTTTAGATGCTTCCGACGGCATCATGGTGGCGCGCGGCGATCTGGCCGTCGAGGTGGGCAACGCGGCCGTGCCGGCCTTGCAAAAGCGCATGATCAAGATGGCGCGCGCGTCGAACAAGCTGGCGATCACGGCCACGCAGATGATGGAATCGATGATCGTCAACGCCGTCCCGACCCGCGCGGAAGTGTCCGACGTGGCGAATGCCGTGCTCGACGGCACAGACGCCGTCATGACGTCGGCGGAAACGGCCTCGGGCCGCTACCCGATCGAAACGGTGGAAGCGATGGCCGCCATCTGCCTGGACGCGGAAAAGTGGGATACCTGCAAGCTGGACGCCGATTTCCTCAACGCCACGTTCTCGCGCATCGATCAGTCGATCGCCTACGGCGCGCTGTTTACGGCCCATCACTTGCGCGTGAAAGCGATCGCCACGCTGACGGAATCGGGCTCCACGGCACTGTGGATGAGCCGTTGCAACATCGACATCCCCATCGTCGCGCTGACCCCCAGCGTGGGCACGCGCCGCAAGCTGGCCCTGTACCGCAACGTCAGCACGCTGGAACTGACGTCCGGCACCGACCGCGACAAGGTCTTGCAGCAGGCGGAAGACTTGCTGCTGGAACATAAAGTCGTGGCCAAGGGCGACACCGTCGTGCTGACCTGGGGCGAGCCGATGGGCAAGGTCGGCGGCACGAATGCCCTGAAAATCATGAAGATCGGCCAGCACTGACCGATAACCGGCTGACGCCCGGCCTGCCGGACGTCCGCCACGCTGGCCGCTCCGAATTGCCGGACGCGGCCGGCCCTGATCCTGCCCATCCTGCCCATCCTGGGCCTCCTTGCGCCTTCCTGCTCATTGTTTGACATACATCATGGCCGTCAGCGCGGCGGTGTTGCCACACCCCGTGGCCGGCCGGCTGGCGTTATCGG
Source organism: Janthinobacterium sp. GW460-12-1-14-LB5 (assembly GCF_059423585.1). NCBI lineage: Bacteria > Pseudomonadati > Pseudomonadota > Betaproteobacteria > Burkholderiales > Oxalobacteraceae > Janthinobacterium > Janthinobacterium sp. GW460-12-1-14-LB5. The sequence continues at coordinate 41,570 of NZ_JBWKYD010000024.1, forward strand.
CTCCCGCGTGAGAATATGGATGCTTTCCCATTTGGCAATTGAAAGAAGCGTCAAGATGAAACCCGGATATGCTGCCGTATTAATGCTCATGCTGGCTTGCCCGGCCCAGGCGTGGGCGCAGGACGCTTCATGCGATGCGGACGACCGCACGGCGGTGACCTCGCTCGATGCACTTCCCGCCCAGGTGCAGGACTTGCTGGGGCGCGCCAGGCCGGGTGTTGCCGGTATCGCCGATGTTGGCGGAAAATTCAATCCGAGCGACGTCATCCTCGATCAGAGCGTGCCGATGCGCAGGCTGATTGGCGGCGCCGCAGGCCAGCGTTGCATCCGGCTGACGGTCGAATACGGCGGCGTGGGGCATGATCGGAAGACGCTGGAATACCATTTGATTGCGAATAACTGGATTCAGCTCAAGGGGGAGAATCCGGAACGGGCGCCAGCCATTTTGCCCGCTGGCGTGCGCTGAGCGCGCGCCAGGCTGGCGGCGCATGCCGTCCAATGAATTTGTCGGGAGTGACCGTGAAACCCAATGACATGCGCATCGCCTTGCTGATCGATTGCGATAACGTGAGCAGCACCGCCGTGGAGGGCGTCCTTGCCGAGCTGGCCAAACATGGCACGGTCAATGTGCGGCATGCGCACGGCGACTGGAAGAGCAGCTATCTGAGCGGCTGGGTGGAAAAACTCCACCCCAACGCCATCCGCCCCTTGCAGCAGTTCGCCTACACGAGCGGCAAGAACGCGACGGACGCCGCGATGATCATCGATGCGATGGACTTGTTGTACAGCAAGAATGTCGACGGCTTCGCCCTGATGACGAGCGACAGCGATTTCACGCCGCTGGCCATGCGCATCCTCGAGAGCGGTTTGCCCGTCTTCGGCTTCGGCGAGCGCAAAACGCCGCCGGCCTTCGTGCAGGCGTGCTCGCAGTTCATCTATATCGAAAACCTGGTGCCGGCGGCGCAAGCGGCGACGGGGCAGGCCACGGCCGAAGCCGTTCGTGACAGCGCCTTGATCGAGGATCCCGTCCTGACGCAGCTGTTGCTCAACGCCGTGAGCCAGACCTCCGAGATCGACGGCTGGTCGCACCTGAGCAAGGTCGGCAAATACGTTTCCAATACCAGTTCCTTTTCACCCATCAATTACGGCTACAAGAAACTCAGCGAAGTCCTGCGCGCGAGCGGCATGTTCGATATCGAGATGCGCAGCGACAATACCGCCATGTATGTCAAGCCCAGCATTGTGCGTCCGGCGCCGGCGCCGGCGAAACCCGCGCAAAAACGTTAAGCAGGCGCCGGGCGCCGCGCTGAAACAACGGTTTCCTGCGATAGGCAGGCACCGGCATTGACGCCGGCGGCCAGGATTTGTGATAATGAGAATTATTATCAATTAGTCGCGCCTTGCCTTGCGCGCATCGGAGTCCTAGTGAACATTGCGCAATCCGGCGAATCGGTCGCAGTCATCTACAGCAATCATCATGGCTGGCTGATGCGCTGGCTGCGCGCCAAGCTGCAGTGCGCCGACCATGCGGCCGACCTGGCGCAGGATACCTTCGTGCGCCTGCTGACGGCGCCGCCCGAGGGCCGGCAGAGCCTGCGCGAACCGCGCGCCTATCTGACCACCGTGGCGCAGCGCCTGCTGATCGACCATTACCGGCGCCTGTCGCTGGAGCAGGCGTGGCTGGAAACGCTGGCGCAGCAGCCCGATCTGCTGATGCAGTCGCCGGAAGAGCGCTTGCTGGTACTGGAAGCCTTGCAGCGCATCGATGCCATGCTCGACGGCTTGCCGCCGCTCGTGCGCAGCGCTTTTTTGCTGGCCCATGTCGACGGCATGGCGTACGGGGAAATCGCCCGGCGCTTGGCCGTGAGCGAGCGCAGCATCAAGCGCTACATGGTGCAGGCCTTCGAACGCTGCATCCTCTTGATCCTGTGAACACTGCCATCGACGCGCGCGCCGCCCGCGCGGCGGCGCACTGGCTGGTGCGCCTGCACGCGGGCCCCTTGAACGTTGACGAACAGCAAGCGTTCCAGGACTGGCGCGCCAGCGATCCCGCGCATGCAGCGGCCTGGCAGCGGGCCGAGCTCGTTTGCGGCACCCTGGCCAGCGTGCCGGCCGCGCTGCGCCAGACGGCGGAGGCGGCGCCGCAGTCGCCGCAGCGGCGCGCCGTGCTCTACGGCCTGGCCGGGCTGATCGCGGCCGGACCGGCCCTGTGGCTGGCCAGCCAGTCGGCACCGTGGCAAGCGTGGCGCGCCGGCATCCGCACGGCCAGGGGCGAAATCCGCCGCATGACCTTGCCCGACGGCACGCAACTGGCGCTCAATACGGACACGGCCATCGACGTGCGTTTTGACGGCGCGGCGCGGCTGGTGGTCTTGCATGCGGGCGAACTTCATGTTGCCACGGCGCACGACGGGGCCGTGCCGGCGCGCCCGTTCCTCGTGCGCAGCAGCAATGGCGCCGTGCGCGCGCTGGGCACGCACTTCAGCGTGCGCCAGGGCGGCAGCGTGCTGGCGCCGCGCACCGAGGTGAGCGTCAGCGAGGGCGCCGTCGAGATCGCGCCATCGCAGGCGCCCGACGCCTTGCGCACGGTCGATGCGGGCCTGCAGGGCAGTTTCGACGACGTGGCCGTTTCCGCCTTGACGCCGCTGTCACCCCATGCGGATGCCTGGCTGCGGGGCGTGCTGATCGCCGAGCGCATGCCGCTGGCCGAGGTGCTGGAACAGGTGGCGCGCTACCGCTATGGCGTGCTGCGCTGCGATCCGGCGCTGGCGGCCATGCCCGTGGACGGCATCTTTCAGTTGCACGACCCGGACAACATCCTGCTCTTGCTGCAGCGCGCCTTGCCGATCCGGCTGGTGCGCCGCACGCGCTACTGGATCAGTGTCGAGGCGGCGTAAGCCGATCAGCGCCGCCATGCGCATTTTCCCTGTCCCTTTTTTCGGATTGCTTCGTCATACAAGATAGAGAACGAACAATCCGAACCATCGAAAGGGTTTACATGGCTGTGCAGCACCGCTTATTTTCACCGTGGACGCCACCCGCGCTCCATCCCGCCACCGGCGCCGTGCGCGCCGCGCTGGCCGTGTTCCTCGCCATGGGCGCGGCCGGCGCCACTTTGCCGCAAATGGCGCTGGCGGCCGAGGCCAGCCCCGCCGCCGCCGTGCGCGAGTACAGCATTCCCGCCGGCAACCTGCGCGAAGCGCTGGCCTCGTTTGCCATCGCCGCCGGCGTGAACCTGTCCACGCAGGGCGTGGCGCTGGACGGCCTGGCGACGCCGGGCTTGCAGGGCCGCCATGGCGTCATGGCCGGTTTGCAAACGTTGCTGCAAGGCAGCGGACTCGAAGTGGCGGACGGCGGCAAGGGCAACTACCTGTTGCGAAAAATCAAGACCAGCACGGCCGATGGCGGCCTGGCCAGCATGCCCGCCGTGGTCGTCAGCGCGGAGGCGGATCGCGCCACGGAAGGCACGGGCTTGTACACATCGCGCAATATGTCGACGGCCACGGGCCTGAACCTGTCGCAGCGCCACACGCCGCAAACGGTCAGCGTCATTTCGCGCCAGCAGATGGAAGATTTCGATATGACCACCTTGCAGGATGTGGCGCGCGCCACGCCCGGTATCTATGGCAAGACGCAGGGCGTGTCCGACCAGGAAACCCGGTATTTTGCGCGCGGCTTTGCCTTGAGCCACATCAATGTCGATGGCTTGCCGCTCGATGTCACGGATTTCAATGAGCGCAACGTCTCGGCCGACATGCTGATGTATGACAGGGTGGAAGTGGTGCGCGGCGCCACCGGCCTGATGGAAGGGGCGGGCGCGCCGTCGGGCAGCATCAACATGATACGCAAGCGCCCCACGGCCACGCCCCTGCTGAATGCGTCCGTGCACGCGGGAAGCTGGCAGGACCGGCAGTTGACGGTGGACGCCAGCAATGCCCTGAACGCGTCGGGCAGCGTGCGTGGGCGCGTGGCGGCCAGTCTGCGCGACAGCGACAGCTTCGTCGACGTGGTGGGCAACAAGAACGGCACCGTGTATGCGATTCTGGAGGCGGACCTGTCGCCGTCGACCACGGCCGCCATCGGCTTTTCGCGCCAGCACAGCCGCACCGACGGCGTGTTCGTCGGCTTGCCCACGTTTGCCGATGGCCGCCACATGGACTTGCCCCGCTCGACCTTCCTGAACAATGCCGACTCGTTCCAGAAGCGCGACAACAACGTCGTCTTCGCCGATGTGGAAACACAGCTGGAGAAGGGCTGGCGCAGCCGCTTCGCCATCACGCATATCGATGCCTCGTCGAGCACGCGCAATACCACCAACAGCCGCGTCGCTGGCGAAACGTTTTTGCTGGAACAGTCGGAAACGGGCTGGAAGTACAACACGCAGCAAGTGGTGGCGGACTGGCGCCTGAGCGGTCCCGTCACCTGGTTCGGCCGCCGGCATGACGTCATCGTCGGCGCCAGCTACCGTCATGACGATTCGGACGCGGCCCAGAGCTGGGAAGGCGCGCAAACGCGCGTGTTCGATCTGCGCCACTGGAATCCCCATGCCTACCCGATGCGCGGCGCGCCATTCGAGCCCTTTAACTGGGGCCGCAAGACGGACGAGAAGGGGATTTATGCGGCGGGCAACTTCAGCCTGGCCGATCCGCTGCGCCTGGTGCTGGGCGGGCGCTTCGGCTGGTATGCGCAGGATGTCACGGGCTGGTATGCCACCAATCCGGCGTGGCGCCGCAGCCTGACGGAAAACGCGAAGTTTACGCCGTACGCGGGCCTCGTCTACGACCTGGACCGGCACCATTCCGTGTATGCGAGCGGCACGCAGATCTTCGAGCCGCAAAGCGTGCTCGATGTAAAAGGCAATACCTTGCCGCCGTTGAGCGGCACCAACCTGGAAGCGGGCGTCAAGGGAGAGTATTTCGGCGGCAGGCTCAACGCCAGCGGCGCCTTGTTCCGCATCAAACAGAACAACCGCGCCATGACCGATGAAGTCAATTGCCCCACGGGCGGCGCCATCTATTGCGCCCGCGCGGCCGGGCAGGTGCAAAGCGAAGGCGTCGACTTGCAACTCTCGGGCTCGCCATTGCCGGGCTGGCAGATCGCGGGCGGCTACACCTATGTGCTGGCCAAGTACACGAAAGACAGCGTGGCCGCCAACGTCGGCCAGCGCATCGCCACGGACGAGCCGAAGCAATTGTTCAAGCTGTACACGACTGTGCAGCTGCGCGGCAGCCTGGAAAAATGGAACCTGGGCGCCTCCGTGACTGCGCAGGACAAGATCGAGCGCCGCGACAAGGCTTACCTGACGCAGCAGGGCGGCTACGCCATCGTCGGGCTGACGGCTGGCTACCGCATCAGCGAGCAGCTGCAGTTGCGCGTGAATATCGATAACGTGCTCGACCGCCGCTACTACCAGGCGCTCGGCTATTCCTGGTCGGGCGGGCTGGAACGCTACGGCGCGCCGCGCAGCGTGCTGGTTTCGCTGAACTACAAGCTGTAGCGGCTGCGCCAGCAGAGCGCGCCCGGCCGGGCGCCTCTGCTACACTGCCGCCGTCTTTATCTTTTCACTCTGCCATGACCGCCATCCCTGTCCTTACGCCCCTGAAAAGCGCCTTCCAGCAATCGCGCGCCGAAAATAACATCGAGCTGATCCTGCCTGAACTGCTGGCCGCGCAATTGCACGTCGTTATCGGCGGGCAAAGCGAGCAGATCGACCTGTTCCTCGTGCCGTCGCCGAACCCGGAGCGCCGCTGCGTGACGGTGGCGGAAGACCTGGCCTTCCTGGCCGGCATCAACTTTCCCAAGATTCCCGTCACGGGCGCACAGCTGATCGCCTCGATTCCCGCCGAGATCGAAATCGTCATCCTGCATGGCGATGGCGCCAATTACCTGACGCGCGAGCAACTGGCGTGGTTCCGCGGCATGCTGGCGCCGACCGCTTGAGCGGGGAGCTGGGACCCAGGCTGAAGCCGGCGCGCGCGGAATGGATCTGCTTTGCGCCAGCCGACGATGCCGCGGCCCAGGCGGCGCTGATGGCGGACATGCGTCCCGTGCTGTCGCGCAGCGTGCTGCTGGCCGGCTGCGCGCTGATCCTCGCCTTTGTCGGGCAAGCCGTCTGGCGCGACGTGCCGTACGCGGGCGAGGCAGTGTTGTTCGGTCCGCTGGCTCTGGCCGCCTGGATCGCGGGCCTGGTGCTGTTTCCCGGACGCGCTTTGCTCTTTCATGTGGAACTTGGCGATGCGGGCCTGTTGCTGCGGCGCCATGCGCGGCGCCTGCCCGGCTGGGATAAAAGCGTGCAGCTGGAGTTGGCGCAGCTGCAGCGGCTGGACGTGGTCACGTATGCGGGCGCATTGCAGGTCTATCGGACCCCGGCACCGCTGGCGCGCATGGAGCTGCTGCTCTACACGACTCTCGCGGACTGTCCGCTGATCCGCGTGGTGGGCCTGAACTTGCCTGTGCCGCAGCGCTGGACGCTGTGCCAGATCAAGGAGGAACTGAGCCGCCGCTGTAGACTGGCCGGTATCCCTGTCCGCGAGACGGCTGGGCCGATCAGCCAGGAATCCGCGGCCATCCGCGCGCGCTGGCCGCAGGAGTAGGCGCAGACGGGCCAGTGTCGCATCGCCGCCGCAATAACTATCATTTTTGATAACTGTATTGCTGAAGTCCTATGAATATGTTCGCAAAGCAACTATACTCATGGCTCTTTAAAAAATCATCGTCACGCTGGCGGCCAGACATCCGCGCCAGAGTTCGTACGCATTCCGCTTTTTCACTCTGTAAAAAGCACCTTTCCCCCGCGCGGCAGGCGCGGGCGTGATGACCGAGCCTTGCCCTGGTCGACTGCTACCGTTGTCATTTCCGCTGTGTTGCCGCTTTAGTAAAAGGCGTGGCGCCGGCGCGCGCGGTGCGCCGTCATGTTTTGCGACGTCACGTTTCACTCTATTGAGTTCACGACAGTATGCTGAGTTCCATCTTTGCCGTATCGGACGATACCTTGCCGTATATCTATGGCACGCACAATGTCTGGCTGGTGCTGTTTTCCATCGCTATCGCCATCTTCGCCTCGTTCATGGCCTTGCAGATCGCCGGCATGGCGCGCAGCAGCGAGCGGGGATTCCAGCGCCAGACGGCCATCATCACGGGCGCCATCGCGCTGGGCGGCGGCATCTGGTCGATGCACTTCATCGGCATGCTGGCTTTCGACATCTGCACGCGCGTGTCCTTCGAACCGGGCCTGACCCTGCTGTCCATGCTGCCAGGCGTGGCGGCCTCGTGGGTGGCGCTGCACTTGCTGGCGCGCCCGCGCATCAGCTGGCGCCAGCTGGTGGTGGGCGGCGTGCTCGTCGGCGTGGGCATCGGTTCCATGCATTACAGCGGCATGGCCGCCATGCAGACTTCGCTGACCCTGCATTACCAGCCCTGGCTGTTCGCCCTGTCGCTGCTGGTGGCCGTCGTCATGGCCATGCTGGCGCTGTGGATACGCTTCGGCCTGAGCGCCATGCGTTTGCGCCTGGGTCCCCTGGCGTCCTTGTTTGCCAGCAGTGTCGTCATGGGGCTGGCCATTTCCGGGATGCATTACACCGGCATGCTGGCGGCGCGCTTTTCCGGCACGCCCACGGCGGGCGACAATACGATTACCGTGCAAGCCTCGTTCGTGGCCCTGGCCGTGGCCCTGATCACCGTCACCCTGACGGTGTTTGTCGCCGCCGCGAACGGCTTGCTGCGCTACCGTCAGCTGCTGCGCCACGCCAGTGCCAGCGAATCGCGGCTGCGCGCCATTGTCGATACGGCCGCCGACGGCTTGATCACCATCGATGGCCAGGGCAAGGTGCGCTCCTTCAATCCCGCCGCGGAAAGCCTGTTCGGCTGGCGCGAAGCGGAGATCGTCGGGCGCGACGCCAGCGTGCTGCTGCAGCCGGCCGACGCGGCCGAATACGAGGGTTATCTGCGCGACTACCTGGAAACGGGCGCCTCGCGCATCCTCGACAGCGGACGCGAACTCGATGGCTGCCACAAGGATGGCGCCGTGCTGCCCATGCGCGTGGCGATCGGCAAGATCGACACGCCGGGCCAGCCCCTGTTCGTGGCCTTCGTCACGGACATGCGTTCTTCGCGCAGCATGGAGCAGGCGCTGAAGGACAGCGAGCGCCAGTACCGCACCCTGATCCGCAATATCCCGGGCGTCTCCTTCCACTGCAGCTTCGCGCCCGAATGGAAGATGATTTTCATCAGCGACGCCGTCTTCAACCTGACGGGCTGGATGCCGCAGGACTTCATCGAAGGGCGGGTCAGGCTGTTCGACCTCGTGCATCCGGACGACCGCCAGCGCGTCAACGACACCTGCGTGCAGGCGGCCGGCGAACAGCGCGACTTCGAGAACGTCTACCGCATGCTCCACCGCGACGGGCGCGAGCGCTGGGTGCGCGAAAGCAGCGGCCCCGTGCTCGACAACGACGGCGTGGTGCGCTGGATCGACGGCGTCATCCTCGACATCACGGAAAGCGAATTGCGCAACGCCGAATACGAAGGCAAGGTGACGGCCATTTCGCGCGCGACGGCCGTCGCGGAGTTCGACCTGCAGGGGCGCATCCTGGAAGTGAACCAGAACTTCCTCGACCTGGTCGGCTACCGGCTCGAGGACGTGCTGGGCCTGCACCACAGCATCTTCTGCGAACCTGCCCACGTGACCTCGCCCGACTACATCGCGTTCTGGCAGCACCTGGCGGGCGGCGAATTCAATACGGGCGAGTACAAGCGCATCGGCAAGGATGGCAGGGAAGTGTGGATACAGGCCTCGTACAACCCGATCTTCAACACGGACGGCAAGCCGTTCAAGGTGGTCAAGCTGGCCACCGACGTGAGCGAACGGCGCGCCATGCAGGAAAACCTGCGCGCGGCGAAAGACCGCGCCGAGCTGGCCGCCGAATCGAAGACCAGCTTCCTGGCCAACATGAGCCATGAGATCCGCACGCCGATGAACGCCATCATCGGCTTTACGGAAGTGCTGCTGGGGACGGCCCTGGACAGCCTGCAGCGCCGCCATCTGGGCACGGTGCGCCAATCGGCCCGTTCCCTGCTCGAACTGCTCAACGACATCCTCGACACGGCCAAGCTGGAAAAGGGCGCCACCGAGCTGGAACTGGTGGACTTCTCGCTGCCCGACCTGGTCGACCACGTGGCCGCGTCCCTGCGCGTCACGGCGCATGCGCGCGACCTGGTGCTGCATGTCGATGTCGATCCCGGCATGGGCCAGTTCTTCCTGGGCGACGCGCGCCGCGTGCAGCAGGTGCTGACGAATCTGATCGGCAACGCCGTCAAGTTCACGGAAGTGGGCCATGTGCGCGTCGCCGTCGACATGCAGGGAGATCAAGTCCACATCGCCGTGCACGACACGGGCATCGGTATCCCCGCCGACCGCCTGGACAAGATCTTTGCGCCATTCACGCAAGCCGATTCCTCGATGAGCCGGCGTTTTGGCGGCACGGGCCTGGGCACGACGATTTCGCTGCAGCTAGTCGAACTGATGGGTGGCACCATCACCGTGGAAAGCACCTTGGGCGTGGGCAGCGTGTTCCACGTGCTGCTGCCGCTGGCGCCGGGCAAGGCCGTGGCGCGCCGCAGCGAGCAGCCCGTGGTGGCCTTGCCGCCGCTGCGCATCCTGGCGGCCGACGACGTGCCGCAGAACGTGGAGCTGCTCCTGATCAGCCTGGGCGCGGCCGGCCACCAGGTGATCGCCGCCAGCGATGGCGAGAGCGCGGTGCGCGAGTTCAGCAAGGGCAGCTTCGACATCGTCCTGATGGACGTGCAGATGCCGCGCATGGATGGCCTGGAAGCGACGCGCCTGATCCGCGTGTTCGAGCGCGAGCAGGGTTTGAAGGCGACGCCCATCATCGCCCTGACGGCCAGCGTGCTGGAACAGGACCGGCGCGCCGCGCAGACGGCCGGCATGAACGGTTTCGCCTCGAAGCCGCTGGAAATGCACAAGCTGACGGCGGAAATCGCCCGTCTGCTCGATATCGCCGTGGCCAAGCCGCCGCCGGCGACCGGCGCGGCGGCGCGTGCGGCCGACGGCCAGGTCGACTGGCAGCGCGGCATCGCCCTGTGGGGCGGCCGCGAAGCCTTGCAGCGGGCTATCGGCCGTTTCGTGCAGGCCAATGGCGATTGCGCCGCCATGCTGGCGGCGGAACTGGAGCGCGGCGGCAGCAGCGTGGCGGGCCACCTGCTGCACCGTATCAAGGGCGCGGCGGGCAATTTGTGCCTGGTGCAGGTCGAAAGCCTGCTGGGACGCATCGAGCAGGCGATTGCGCGCCAGCTGCCGGCCACCGAATTGCTGCTGCAGCTGGCGGCCGCCTTCCTGGCGCTGGCCGGCGAGCTGGAAGAAGTTGGGATGCCCGCCGTGGCCATGCAGGCGCCGGCCGCCAGCGCGCCGCTCGATGCGCCTGCCGCTGGCGCCTTGCTGCGGCAAGCCATCGCCAGCCTGGAAGGCGGGCAGCTGGACGATGCCCTGATGGCGCGGATCGCCGCCATGCTGGCGCCGCATGGCCAGCAGCAGCGCCTGCAGGCGCTGGCCAGCGCCATCGACGACTTTGAATTTGCGCGTGCCGCGGGCGTGCTGCGCCAGCTGCTGGCGTGGCTGGAAGCACCAGCGCCTGCCGACCTTTCCTGATATTGGACTGACGATGACCTTACACGAAGACAAACCGATCCTGCTGCTGGTCGACGATGAAGCGACGAATCTGCAGGTGCTGCGCCAGATTTTGCAGGACGATTACCGCCTGCTGTATGCCAAGGATGGCGAGAAGGCGCTGGAACTGGCGCAGAACAATCCCGTCGAACTGATCCTGCTCGACATCATGATGCCCGCGATGACGGGCTATGAGGTGTGCCGCCAGCTCAAAGCCATGCCGGCCACGGCCTCCATCCCCGTCATTTTTGTGACCGCCCTGTGCGACGTGAAGGACGAGGCGGACGGTTTTGACGCGGGCGCCGTCGACTACATCACGAAACCCGTCAGCCCGCCCATCGTGCGCGCCCGCGTGCGCACGCACTTGTCGCTGGTCGACGCCGAGGAATTGCGCCGCTCGCGCCTGCAGGTGATCCAGACCCTGGGCCAGGCGGCCGAATACAAGGACAACGAGACGGGCATGCACGTCATCCGCATGAGCTATTACGCGCGCCAGCTGGCGCTGGCGGCCGGCTACAGCGCGGGCAGGGCGGAAGATTTATTGAATGCGGCCCCCATGCACGACGTGGGCAAGATCGGCATCCCCGACGCCATCCTGCAAAAGCCGGGCAAGCTCGATGCGGACGAATGGAACGTCATGCGCCGCCACGCGGAAATCGGTGCGGCCATCATCGGCGAGCACGCGGGCGGCCTGTTGAAAATGGCGCGCACCATCGCCCTGACGCACCACGAGAAATGGGACGGCAGCGGCTATCCGCAAGGCCTCAAAGGCGAAGAAATTCCCCACGAAGGCCGCATCGTCGCCATCGCCGACGTCTTCGACGCCCTCACCAGCGAGCGCCCCTACAAGCCCGCCTGGACGGTGCCGGACGCGATCGCCACCATGCAGCGCGACAGCGGCACGCATTTCGATCCGCTGCTGCTGGCGCTGTTCATCGAACACTTGCCGGCCATGCTGGAAATCAAGGACAAGTGGCGCGAGCCGGCGTAGGGAGCATCAGCTCAGGGTGGGTCCACGCGCAGGCGGTCGGCCAGCAAGCGCGGATATGCTTCAGTGTCGCCGAATGGCAGCTGTGAGCACGCCATGCTTGTCCCCAATGTTGTCATCTGGCGAGAAGAAATCGCATAGGCAAGTTTGCCGGGTTGTCGGCGCGATGGATACACGAAGCCGTGAATCGCGCCTGCCTCCTGTGCAATGATCTGGTCCAGCTGCCAGCCCAGCCACTGGCACCAGCCGTGATCGGGGCTGTGCAATTGATCGTAAATGCCCAGCCGGCTGGCGGCCAGCCCGGTCAGGTCGAGCAATTGCAGCGGGGCGCTGAATGACAAGGTCGCGATCAGGGCTTGCTCCGCCCGGTGTGCGATGTAAAACGTGCCCGGGCGCGTTACGTCGTTTTGGCAAAGCTGGGCTTCCCAGGCCGCCGTGTAGGCATCGTCCGCAAGATACGCCCAGTGATAGGGGAAGCCAGCCGCATCTGCCAGCTCGGCGGGCGGGCCGAAGCGGTAGGTGCGCTGGACTTTCAACGGCCAGATCGATGCCGTGTTCCATGCCGCGCGCACCAGGACCTGGCCTGCTGGATGGGTGATGCTATGACTCAGTAATTCAGCGCGCAACGATGCCAGCGCCGGCAGGCGCGCGGTCATTTCTGGCGGGACAGGCGTATCTTTCAGTTGCAGCGTCATGCGGGGCTAGCCTACGATATCGGCCATGCCCCTATGCTGCCACTTCGCTGCCGCAAGCACCTTGCGCAATCTCTCGCTGGCTGGCAAATCCAGCAGCGTTTGCTGACTGGGATGCACTTCGGCCCGCGTTTCGAACGATTTGCCTGCGAGCAGCTCTGCCGGCGACAGTTCGTTGAGTTCGTCGGCGCTGCTGACCCAGAAGGCATGGATGTCACTACCGGGCTGGCCGGCGAGGATGGCCAGCACGGGCGCGATCAGTTCCGGCACGGGCTGGACAAATTGCCACGCCGGAAACTCCTTGCCGATACTGCGTCCCTTGGGCGTCACGCAATAGAACCGCTGGCTTTCCACGGCGCGATACAGCGACGCTTGCGACAGTGCCAGCCATCCTTGCCCAATGACATCGGAAACCTTGAGTTTTGCCACGGGAAGCTGCAGCGGTATCGATGGCGGGGCGGCGCGCAGCGAGGCGCGCGCCGCATCGAGCGCGCGCGTGGCCAGGTCGATCAGGCGCTCGCGCTCGGGACCTTGCGCCACTATGTCGAGTTGTGCGCTCACCAATTGCGAGAATTGCTCCACTACCCGCAGGTCGTTGTCGGTCCATTCCTGGCGCTCGGGCGCCAGGGTGTCGTGATGCAGATGCGCTGTCATGTTCGCTCCTCGGGTATATGCGCCAGGCGTATTACACACAAGATTATCATGTTTCGCAACTTTATCAAGCGAGAAGTGCATGTTTCCTGCATCAGACAGCGAGATATACGCGGCCGATCAGGGCAAGCTGTCCGGCAGCCGCAAAATCCGCCGTATCTCCAGAATCGCCTGCGGGCTTTCCTGCACGCTGTGCCAGGACGGAATGACTTTTTCCGACAGCGCGCCGTCGAGGTGGGCGCTGGCGTAGGGCACCACGCCGTCGCTCGATTCCGCCAGGGGCAGGTCCGGCGTGTCGTTGCCCATGATGGAGTAGTAGCGCACTTTCGGGCTGATGGGCAGGTCGGCCACCAGGCGCACGAACGGGTCCTTGTCGCTGAGGTTATCGATGCTGTTGGGGATGCGCAGCGGCTCGCTGCTGCCCGTGTCGAGCTGCGCCAGGCTGCCGGCCGCGTCGGACAGCTGCTCGAGCATGTTGATGGGCAAGGTGATCAGGTTGGCGATCCAGCGCGCCACCTTGTGGTTGGCGAACGAGGTGCCGCGGTGCGGCGCGGCGATGAAGATGGCGCGGTTCACCTGCGGCATGGCCGTGAAATTGAGGTAGGGCGCCAGTCCGGCGCGCACTTTTTCCGCCTTCTTGCCCTTCAAATTGTATTCTTCCGTGATGGCGTCGAGCAGGGTGTTGCTGGCGTCGGACACCATCAGGCGCGCCAGCACGCCGCCCATGCTGTGGCCGATCAAGACCATCTCGTTCGCTGCCGTCGCCTTGCCAGCCGGGTCGAACTGCGCCAGGGTGGCGGCCAGCGCCTTGCGGATGGCGGCATTGTTGGCGGCCAGCGGCGCATTGCTCGGGTAGTACACCTGCCAGATCTGGTAGCGGCGGCGCAGCTGTTCGTCGCCCATCAGTTCATTCGCCACGTTGATCCACGCTTCCGGGCTGCTGGCCAGGCCGTGCAGCATGACGATGGTGCGCTTGTTCGGGTCATACGGCTGCATCAGGTGCACCTGCGGGCGCGAAATGCCGTCGGCGCGGCCGAACAGGGTGCGCAGCGCCTGCACGCCGAAGCCGGAACGGGCCAGCCACAGGCCATAGCCGGCCGTGAAATTGGCCGCCACGGGCAGTTCCTGGCCCGCCATGCGCGTCGATTCGCTGCGCGTCGGGTCGACCAGCATCACCAGCAGCTGCTGCGTGGCCAGTACTTCTTGCAGGCTGTTGCCGTCGAAGCGGATCAGCGCCGTGACGACGGGGAAGCGCGTCTCCTGGTACGGCACGTACTCGCCTTGCGGCGCCTGGGGCTTGGGCATGACGGCCACCAGGTCGGCGCCGAAGCCGTCGCGCCGGTACACATTGCGCAGGCCGGAAAACGACAGCGAGGTGGCCGGCAGCAGTTCTTCGGGCAGGGTGCCGTCTTCGGGCAGGCGCAGGGCCGACAGTTCGCTGTCGATGTGCCAGCCGGCGACGCGGATCACATGGCCGTCCGGCCTGTATTCGCCGCGGTGGCGGAACAGGTTGCCGACGGCCTTTTGCACGGCATAGTTATAGTAGTCGCGGATTTGCGTCTGGCGCTCCTCGAAGGCGCGCTGGCCCGGCGTGCGCGTCGTGTAGAACAGGTAGGCGTAGGCATAGCGGGCCGATTCGAGCCAGGCGGCCAGGCGCTCGGCGCTGGGGTGGCCGCCCTGTTTTTCTTCCGCCAGCGCGCTTTCCAGCCATAATTCGGAGAGCGTCGCCAGGCGCTGCTCGTCGCTGAGCAGCTCGGAGCGGGCCAGGTCGGCACGGCAGCTGCCCGTATTCGCTTCGCAGGCGGCGATGTCGCTGCCGATGATGCGCAGCACCTCGCTGGCCGAGGCGCTGAGTTTGCCCGTGGTGAGGATGTCGCCGCGCCGTTGCTGCAGGTAGTCGGCAGGGGAAATGGCGCTGACGGTGACGGCGGCGCAGCCGCTCAGCAGCGCCGCCGCGCACAGGAGGGCGCATACGCGCAGACGCCGCATCAGCATGGCCGGTCCGCGCCTAGAACGAGTAGACCAGGGTCAGCGACGTTTGCGTATCCGTATTCTTCTTGTCGTCCGGTACGCGCGTGTCGTTGCGGGCGCTGAAGGCGGCCTTCATCTGCATGGTGCCGTTGATCTTCGTGCTGAGGGCCGTTTCGGCGATCGAGTGGGTGTTCGAGGTGCCCCGTTCCACGCTGACCGTCTGGGTGAACATGGCCGACTGGCTGATTTTCCACTTCATGGCGGCCGCGCCGCGCACTGTCAGGCCGTGTTCCGATTCGCCCGCGTCGTTGGTGCCGCTGAAATAGCCAGGACCGACTTCCACGTCGACGCTCTTGTCGCTCGACTGGTACCAGCGCGAGCCATGACCGACGGCCAGGGTCGAGTATTTGGTGTAGGCGCCGAACTTGTCGTTCACGTGCGAGGCCAGCACGAACAGTTTTTCATGGTCGGCCATCAGCTTGTAGGCGGCCTTGGCGGAGGCGGAAAAGCGTTCGGCCGAGCGCTCGCGCACCTTCTTGCCGTCGTCGTCGGTAGTTTCGTCTTCCTTGAAGTAGCCGCTGAAGATGTACTGGTTGCTCCAGTCGTCGAGTTCCTGGCGCGCGTCGATCTTGCCCGTGACGGAGGTGCCGACAGTGTTGCCCGAGGTGGTGATGGCGCCCAGTTCGGCGGAAGTGCTCCAGCTGCCGATGGGGATTTCATCGAACAGCATGCTTTGCTTGGTGTCCGCGGCGGCGGCGCCGCCGCAGGTAATGGCCATGGCCAGCGCCAGTGCGAGAGAGTGGGTCGATTTCATGGCTATATTTGTCTGTGGCGCGCGCCGGGCGTGCCTGATGTTCGTTAATGGCAGGGGTGGCGATGCAGGCCGCGGCAAGCCGGGCGGCGCCGATAAAACATGCGCGCGCGGGCGCGGCCAAACATTGTCGAGGCTGTATTGTACCCGACCCCGTCAACGTTCGCCGCACGCCCCGGCGCGCACGAATGCTGCTATATTGAAGGAAATATTGCAAACCTGGCATGCATGGATAATGACGATGAAAATAGCTTGCAAGCTTGTCACCGCGGTCTGGCTGTGCGTGGCGGCGCAGGCCGGGGCCCAGGCGCTGGACGCGGTCCCGGGAGCGGCACCGGAACCGCAACCGCAACCGGGATCGCAATTGACGCAATCGATGATACGTGACGCCGTGCGTGCCGTGCTGGCCGAAGAGGCGCAGGCGCGCGACGCTTTGCCGCAGCCGGCCATGCAGCAGGTGACGATACGCGCCGACAGAAAATACGAGCAGTTCGCCGCCGCCTTCGCCGAGGCGAAGGTGCCCGACTGCCTGCACGCCGACGGCTTGAAGCGCCAGCCCACCAGCATCGGCCCGATCGGCATCGGCGGCGTGTATGCCTTGCCCTTCGTGGCGATCGCCAGGCTGCGCGGCAAATGTAACTAGCCGGCCGCCGCCTGGCGGCGCACGCCGGGGCTGGCAAGTGGCGCGCGCCTGGCGTATGCTGCGCGTATTTGCTGCCTGAACTTACAAGGAATCCCCCGTGCGCTGCCTGGTCATCGAAGACGAAGCCGAAACTTCCCGTTACATTTGTGCCGGCCTGCGCGAAGCGGGCCACGACGTCACCTCTTGCGACAATGGCATCGACGGCATGCGCCTGGCCTGCGGCGAGGACTGGGATGCGCTGGTGCTCGACCGCCTGCTGCCCGGCGAGATCGACGGCCTGGCCATCGTCGCGCGCCTGCGCGGCATGGGCCGCAACACGCCCGTGCTGGTGCTGTCGGCCCTGTCCAGCGTCGACGAGCGCGTGCGCGGCCTGCGCAGCGGCGGCGATGATTACCTGTCGAAACCGTTCGCCATCGCCGAACTGCTGGCGCGCATCGAGGCGCTGCTGCGCCGCGCCGCGCCCGTGCCCGAATCGACGCAGCTGCAGGTGGCCGACCTGGTGCTCGACATGCGCACCATGCGCGTGACGCGCGCCAACCGGCAAATCGCCCTGCAGCCGCGCGAATTCCGCCTGCTGGAATACCTGATGCGCCACCAGGGCCAGTCCGTCACGCGCGCCATGCTGCTCGAAGCCGTGTGGGACTACCATTTCGACCCGCAGACCAACGTCATCGACGTGCAGGTGAGCCGCTTGCGCACCAAGGTGGACAAGGAATTTTCACCGCCGCTGATCCACACGGTACGCGGCGTCGGCTACACCCTGGGCGTGCTCGACAGTGCGTAACTTGCACCGCTCGATCGCGGCCCGGCTGGCGCTCGGCTATGGCGTGCTGGTGGTGGTGTCGATCAGCATCGTCTGCGCCGTGTTCTATTTCGGCACCATCGGCGTGCTCGATCGCAGCGTGGATCGCAAGCTGACCCTGCTCTCGGAGCGCCTCGCCGCGCTGTACCAGCAGGACGATGCCAGCCGCACGACGGCGGAAATCGCCCATCTGCTGACCGACCGCACCGACAGCGATACGGAAATCTTCCTGCTGGTGGGCGCCGATGGCCGCCGCGTGGCGGGCAATCTGTCGTCCTGGCCCGACCTGGGCAGCCCCGTGGGCCACCTGCTGCACCGCGACGTCACGCGCGAAGGCCGCAGGGTGCCCGCGCGCATGCTGATCCGCGATCTGGAGGGCGGCGCGCGCCTGTTCGTCGGACGCGACATGGAAGAGGGCAAGTCGATCCGCACCCTGGTGCTGCGCTCGCTGGCCTATGGCGGCGGCGTGGCCATCCTGCTGGTGGTGGCGGGCGCCTGGCTGTTCCGGCGCCAGCTCGAGGCGCGCATCGGGCAGATCCGCCGCACGGCGGGCGAGATCGAGGCGGGCGACCTGAGCCGGCGCATTCCCGTCTCCAGCGAGGATGAATTCGGCTTGCTGAGCCGCGACATCAACCGCATGCTCGACCGCATCGAACACCTGATGGAAGGCGTGCGCCACGTGTCGAACGCCATCGCGCACGACTTGCGCACGCCGCTGGGGCGCATCCGCAACAAGCTCGATGGCGCCTTGCGCCAGCAGCAGGGCGTGGCCGGCTACGAGAGCACGGCGCAGGCGGCCATCGACGACATCGACGACCTGACGCGCGTGTTCGACAAGCTGCTGCAGATCGCGGCGGCCGAATCGGGCATGCGTCCCGAGAATTTCGACGACATTGATCTGCATCAGATCGGCGCCGACATCGTGGAAATGTATGAAGCCACGGCCGACGAGCAGGGCGTGCTGCTGGTGCAGATGTATGGCGAGGCCGTGCCGGCGCGCGGCGACCGCAACCTGCTGGGCAGCGCCCTGGCCAGCCTGGTCGACAATGCCATCAAGTACGCGGGGCAGGGCGCCACGGTGGAAGTGTCGGCCGGCAGCGATGAGCAGGGCAGCTGGCTGGCCGTGCGCGACAACGGCCCCGGCGTGCCTGCCGAGGAATTGCCGAAGCTGACGCAGCGCTTTTACCGCCTCGACAAGAGCCGCCATTTGCCCGGCAATGGCCTGGGCCTGTCCATCGTGGCCGCCATCGCGGCCCTGCACGGCGGCAGCCTGGAGATCGAGGATGCGGCGCCGGGCTTGCGCCTGCGTTTGCGGCTGCCGCGCTAGTGTAGCCGGACGGCACATTACCAACTTGTAACCCCCTTCGTTTTCGCCTCCCCCTATCATCCCCTCTACCCGGCGTAGAGCGGCTGCGTGCGCGGCCGCCTGTTCCGGGCTGCCCGCGGCCTGCCGCGGTTTGTCTGTTCCGATCCGTCGCAGAGCCGTTTTCATGCCTACTTTTACCGCCACCGGCGACAACGCCGCGCCGCAACAGGCAGCACCGCGCCAGCATGGCCACCGCCTCAAGGCCGCGCTGGGCGCGCTGGTCTTCCCGCTGCAGCGCGCGCGCTGGCAAGCCTACATCGCCGGCACGCCGGGACTGGCTGCGCTGGCGCAAGCCCATCCCAGCCTGCTGTACAAGATTTACCGCCCCTACGCCAGCCGCCAGCTCGCTTGCGCGGCGCGCGTGGAGCTGCTGCGCGGGCATTACCGCTTCCTGTGGCAGGCGGGCGCGCGGCCGCTGGTGGAATACGCGGCGCGCCGCGCGCTGGTGCTGGCCGCCATCGAGGGCAAGGATGGCGCCACCTACCGCCTGCAGCTGACGGCCATCCACGACAGCCACCGCGAAGGGGAGCTGTGCCTGCGCCTGACGCGCGACGGCGTCTCGCTGTACCTGGCCAGTTTCCTGTTCCGTCCCCAGCCCGGCGGCGGCGCCATCCAGCTGGGTGCCTTGCAGGGCTTGCGCTCTCCCGCCGGCGCGCTGGCGGTGAAGGAAGCCACGCGGGCGCTGCACGGCTGCCGGCCGAAAAACCTGATGGTCGCCGCCTTGCGCGACCTGGGCGATTTTTTCGGCTGCGGCCACCTGGACCTGGTCAGCAACGCCAACCGCATCGCGCTGAACTGGCGCCGGCGCCGCCATATCTCGTGCGACTACGACCTGGCGTGGCGCGAACTGCATGCGCTGCCCACCGGCGACGGCAATTTCCGCCTGCCGTGCGGCCCTTGCCGCATGCCCGACCTGGAGCTGGTGCCGTCGAAAAAGCGGGCGGACGCGCGCCGCCGCGGCGCCATGCTGGTGCAGCTGGCGGCGGACATGCGCTGGCAAGTGGCGGCCCTGTTGCTGCCGCAATGAAAGCGCAGGGCGGCATTTTTTGACCTGCGCGGCTTTTTTGCCGGCCAGCCCGGCGCAAGCGGCGCGATCGGCGTATACTTATCGGCGTTGTTAACCTGAAGCCAGTCACCCCATGCCAGCACAATTCCCCACTTCGCGCATGCGCCGCCTGCGCGCGACCCCGCAACTGCGCGAGCTGTTCCGCGAAACCGAGATCAATCCGCGCGACCTGGTCCTGCCGATCTTCGTCGACGAAGGCAGCAGCGATTTCATCGACATCAAGTCCATGCCCGGCGTGCGCCGCATTCCCGAAGCGAAGCTGGCGCAGGAAATCGAGCGCTATGCGCGCGCCGGTTTGCGCTCCGTCATGACCTTCGGCATTTCGCACCACAAGGACAGCCACGGCACGGACACCCTGAACCCGGACGGCCTGGTGGCCCGCATGTCGCGCATCATCAAGGACGCCGTGCCGGAAATGGTGGTCATGTCCGACACCTGCTTCTGCGAATACACGGACCACGGCCATTGCGGCATCCTGCATGGCGACACGGTCGACAATGACAGCACGGTGCTGAACCTGGGCAAGCAAGCCGTCATCGCGGCCCAGGCGGGCGCCGACATCATCGCGCCATCGGCGGCCATGGATGGCCAGGTGGCGGCCATCCGCAGCGCGCTCGATGCGGCCGGTTTCCACGACACGCCCGTGATGGCGTATTCGACCAAGTTCGCCTCGGGCCTGTACGGCCCATTCCGCGACGCGGCCGGCAGCACACTGAAGGGCGACCGCAAGACCTACCAGATGGATCCGATGAACCGCCGCGAAGCGGTGCGCGAATCCTTGATCGACGAAGCCGAAGGCGCGGACGCGCTGATGGTCAAGCCGGCCGGCGCTTACCTGGACATCATCCGCGACCTGCGCGAAGTGACGCGCCTGCCGATCGGCGCCTACCAGGTCAGCGGCGAATATGCGATGATCAAGTTCGCCGCGCAAGCCGGCGCCATCGACGAGCGCCGCGTGGTGCAGGAAACCCTGGGCGCCATCAAGCGCGCGGGCGCGGACATGATCTTTACGTATTTTGCGATGGATGTGCTGAATAATCCGTATTGAGCCTTGTCTCTGGCGCACAGCTAGCGTCCTTTTTTACCCCAAAGGCAAAGTCTGGGGTGGGACCCTCAGGGTCCGACCCCGGCATTTCCGCCGTTGGGTTCTTTCCGATTTCCCATGCCCCTGAAAATCTCCCGCATCCTGCACGCCGGCTATGTCTTCGAATGCGAAGGCACGGCCATCGCCTTCGATCCCATCGTCGAAAATCCGTTCAGCCGCAACTGCCACGCCTTTCCGTCCGTGCGCTTCGACCTCGACGCCGTGCGCCGGCTGCGCTGGGATGCCGTCTTCATTTCGCACTTCCACGACGACCACTGCTCGCTCGACAGCCTCGATGCGCTGGACCGCGCCACGCCCATTTATCTGTATTGCGTCTTCGACGAATTGTTCGCGATGCTCCGCGCGCTCGGTTTTACGTCCGTCGAGCGGCTGCAGGTCGACGTGCCCGTGCGGGTGGGCGCCATCGAGGTGATCCCGCGCCGGGCGCTGGACGATGACGTCGATTCGCTGTTCCAGGTGCGCGCCGCCGGCCTGAATGTGCTCAACGTCGTCGACTCCTGGATCGGCCCCGAAACATTGGAACAGCTGGCCGCGTTCGCGCCCTGGGACATGGTCTTGTGGCCGTTCCAGACCATGCGCGAGATCGCCGTCATCGCGCCGTCGCAGGCGCAGCCTGGCCCGGTCGAGCTGCCCGACGACTGGGTGCCGCAGCTGCGCGCGCTGGCGCCCCGTTACCTGGTGCCCAGTTCCTGCCAGTTCGTGCAGGAAGACTGGTCCTGGTACAACCACGCGATGTTCCCGATTACTTACCGCCGCTTTGCCGATGAAATCGGCGCCGCGCTGCCCGATGCGCACATCTTCCGCCTCGACCCGTCGACGTCCGTGCTGCTCGATGCGCACGGGGTGAGCAGCGCCGAAACCTTGCCCTGGGTGCTCCCCGTGGGCCCGCAGGACGTGGATTTCGACTACCGCCCCGACGCGCTTGCGCCCGCCACGGCGGACATCGCGCGCCGTTTCGCCCCCTTGAGCGCCGCCGACACGGCGCTGGTGCTCGACTTCTGCCGCAATGGTTTGCTTGAGCGCTACCGCGACATGGAACTGCCCGACGACAGCTACTTCCAGCAACCGCGCCTGTGGCGATTGTCGCTGTACGGCCATGACGGCGCCGCCACCATCCTGCATTACCGCACGCATGGCGACCTGATCGACCTGGTGCCCGCCACCGGCGAAGCGCCCGGCTGGACCACCGAAGTGCCGCTGGTGAAATGCCACGCGGCGCTGGTGCTCGGTGAATCGCTGACGTCGATGTACATGCGCATCAATGATGGTCCTTTCGACGCGGCCGCGCGGGCCGCACTGGAAGAGGCCGATATCGTCGACGACCCCCTGATCCGCTGCCTGTTCAACGACGCCATCGGCGCCTACCAGGCGGCGCAGCTGAAGCGCTTGCTGGCCCGCTGAAGAAAACGCCGCGACAGGGTAAGATGGACGATACATACCAGTATCTCAGCTCAAGGAATGATCAACATGACACAAAACAACGAAACCGCGATCCTGGCCGGCGGCTGCTTCTGGGGCGTGCAAGACTTGCTGCGCCGCTATCCGGGCGTGATCGCCACGCGCGTGGGCTACAGCGGCGGCGACGTCGCCAACGCCACCTACCGCAACCATGGCACGCATGCGGAAGCGATCGAGATCATTTTCGACCCGACCGCCATCAGCTACCGCAAGATCCTGGAATTCTTCTTCCAGATCCACGACCCCAGCACGGAGAACCGCCAGGGCAACGACCGCGGCACCAGCTACCGTTCGGCCATCTTCTACACCAGCGATGAGCAAAAGCGCGTGGCAGAAGAGACTATCCGCGACGTCGACGCGTCCGGCCTGTGGCCCGGCAAGGTGGTGACGGAAGTGGCGCCGGCCGGCCCGTTCTGGGAAGCGGAACCCGAGCACCAGGATTATCTGCAGCGCTTGCCGCACGGCTACACCTGCCATTACATCCGGCCGGACTGGGTCTTGCCGCAGCGTCAACAATAAGCGCCGGGGGAGACGGCCATGCGCTATTGGCAGGTGGAACGGCGGCAGGCGGAAGGGCAGCTGGACCTGGGGCGCGCCCTCGATCTGGTGGCGGCCATCGGCCATGCCGACGTGAATGCCATGGCGGGCGCCATCCTGAAAACGGCCGGCACGGCCGCTTCCATCGCCCAGTGCACGATCTTTGCTTATGAATTCGGCAACCGGCCCCGCACGGTGGCCGTGGCCGACCGGCGGGGCGGGCGTTTCTTGCAGGATATCGCCGACAGCTACGCGCGCCATTACTATGCACTCGACGGCAACCAGAGCGTCATCGCGCCGGCCCGCCAGCCGAAGCTGGACCCCGCCATCGTGCTGCACCAGCAAGCGAGCGACGAGATCCGCCATCCCGGCTACCGCGCCGTCTGTTATCAAAAGCCGAATGTCTCGGACCGGCTGTCGCTGCTGGTGCAGCCGGCCGGCGATATCTGGCTGTCCGTCAATTTCTACCGCGACAGCAGCCAGGGCCAGTTCCAGCCCGCCGAGATCGCCGGCATCGAAACCCTGTCGCCGCTGTTTGCCCATGCCGTCAAGCATCATTACAGCTTGAAGGGGCAAGCCACGCAGGGCGTCGCGCCCATGCTGCTGGCCCGGCTGCGCCTGCATGGCCCGCAACTGAGCAAGCGCGAACTCGACGTGCTGCGCGGCGTGCTCGAGGGGCTGACGGCCGTGGAAATCGCCGAGACCATGGGCGTGCAACCGTCCAGCGTGATCACGTACCAGAAGCGCGCCTATAAGCGCCTGGGCATTTCCAGCCAGCGGCAACTGTTTGCGCTGTGCATGGCGCCAGCGCCTGTCTAATCCCTTGGACGTAGGGATGGCTCCGCCTTTTTGACAGTTTTAGCCGCGAAACGTCCCCAAAATGGGGACAGCCGCCGGCATCGTCGTCTGCATACTGTGTTGCAAGCCGGGATCACCCGGCCGCTCTCACCCAATAAAATCAACAAGGGGAGGGCGACACCTTATGGAGACAAGCATGCCCCCCGCCACACAAGCCACCACTGCGCCCGTCCTCGACGCGGCCACCGACCAAATGGAACAGCAGGTGATGCGCAAGGTATCGCGCCATCTGCTGGGTTTTCTGTTCCTGCTGTTCGTGTTTTCCTTTCTTGACCGCATCAACATCGGCTTCGCCGGCCTGACCATGATGCAAGACCTGGGCCTGTCCGGCACCCAGTTCGGCTTTGCCACCACGCTGTTTTACATCGCCTACATCGCTTGCAGCATCCCCAGCAACATCGTGCTGGCCCGCATCGGCGCCCGTAAATGGATCGGCTCCATGATGATCGCCTGGGGCCTGGCCTCGACGGCGACCCTGT
Organism: Janthinobacterium sp. GW460-12-1-14-LB5; assembly: GCF_059423585.1. NCBI lineage: Bacteria > Pseudomonadati > Pseudomonadota > Betaproteobacteria > Burkholderiales > Oxalobacteraceae > Janthinobacterium > Janthinobacterium sp. GW460-12-1-14-LB5. The sequence continues at coordinate 65,678 of NZ_JBWKYD010000024.1, forward strand.
TCGCCAGCGGCCCGGCCAGCCTGTATGCGCTGCGCTTTTTGGTCGGCGTGACGGAAGCGGGCTTTCTGCCCGGCATGCTGCTGTACCTCACGTACTGGTTTCCCAGCGCCTACCGGGCGCGCGCCAATGCCCTGTTCATGATCGCCATGCCCGTGACGGCCGCCATTGGTTCGGCCTTGTCCGGCCTGATCCTGGGGCTGGACGGCCACTGGGGTTTGAAGGGCTGGCAATGGCTATTCTTGCTCGAAGGCATGCCTTCCGTGCTGCTGGGCCTGGCCGTGTATGGCTACCTCGACGACGCACCGGGCAAGGCGAGCTGGCTCACCAGGCTGGAGCAGCAGGTGCTGGCGCGCATGCTGGCAGCCGAGCAGAAACCTGTTGCGCCGCAGCAAAAAACGTCGGTGCTGGCGGAAATGCTGTCGCCCACGGTATTGAAATTCGGCGTCGCCTATTTTTGCCTGGTGAATACCCTGGCGATGGTGGCCGTGTGGACGCCGCTGATCGTGAAAAGTTTCAATAGCAACGCCAGCAACACGCAGATCGGCTTGCTGGCCGCCATCCCGCAAGTGTGCACCGTGATCGGCATGATCGCCTGGGGCCGCCGCTCGGACCGCCTGCAGGAACGCCGCTGGCACATCGTCTGGCCCATGCTGCTGTCGGCGGCCGGCTGGCTGTTCACCGCGTATGCCGCCAACCCCATCGTGCAACTGCTGGGCGTGTGCATGGCCTCGACGGGCGCTTATACCGCCATGTCCGTCTTCTGGACCACGCCGGATCGTGCGCTGAGCCTGGGCGCGCGCGCCATCGGCATCGCCGTCATCAATGCCACGGGCAATATCGGCTCGGCCCTGAACCCCGTCGTCGTGGGCTGGCTGAAGGATGTCACGCACAGCTTTGCCACGGGCTTGCTGTACGCCAGCGTGCTGCTGGTGGCGGGCGCGGCCATCGTGCTGACCCTGCCGATTGCGCGCAGCAGCAAATAATATTGTTGAAGAGGAAACATCATGAGCGATACATTCCACCCTTATCCCCATGTGCCGAAAGTGTATCCGTCCGGCAAGCCTGTCGGCACCGGCACGCAGCACGTGCCCGTGCTGATCGTCGGCGGCGGTCCCGTGGGCCTGGCCACGGCCCTGGGCCTGGCGCGCCACGGCGTGCGCTCGGTGCTGATCGAGGCGGACGACGGCGTCTGCACGGGCAGCCGCGCCATCTGCATTTCGCGGCGCAGCCTGGAAATCATCGACCGCCTCGGTGCGCTCGACGGTTTTTTGAGTAAAGGCTTGGCGTGGGCGGGCGGGCGCAGCTTTTACCGCGACGAGGAAGTGCTGCACTTTACGATGCCGCAAGACGCGAACCAGAAATTGCCGCCGATGGTCAACCTGGCGCAATACCATATCGAGCAATTCCTGCTCGATGCGGCCGAGCGCCAGCCGGAATTGATCGATATCCGCTGGCAGACGCGCGTCACGGGCGTGCAGCAGCGCGCCGACGGCGCCACGGTCACGGTGGCCACGCCCGATGAAACCTACACCATCGACGCGGACTGGCTGGTGGCGGCCGATGGCGGGCGCAGCGCCGTGCGCGAGGCGCTGGGCTTGAAACTCCAGGGCACCAGCTATGAAGGCCGTTATGTCATCGTCGATATCCACCTGAAAAGCGGGCGTCCGACGGAGCGCCTCGCATATTTCGACCCGCCGTCGAACCCCGGCTCGACCGTGCTGGTGCACAAGCAGCCCGACGATATCTGGCGCATCGATTACCAGCTGCGCGACGACGAGGATGCGCAGGCGGCCGTGCTGCTGGAAAACGTGGCGCCCCGCGTGGACAGCCTGCTGGCCATGATGGGGGAGACTGCCCCGTGGCATCCCGTGTGGATCACCATTTATAAAGCCAACGCCTTGACCCTGGACAAATACCGGCACGGCGCCGTGCTGTTCGCGGGCGATGCGGCCCACCTGGTGCCCATCTTCGGCGTGCGCGGCGCCAATTCCGGCATCGACGACGCGGACAACCTGGCCTGGAAGCTCGCCTACGTCGTCAAGGGCCAGGCGCCGGATAGCTTGCTCGACAGCTATTCGGACGAGCGCGTATTCGCCGCCCGTGAAAACCTGCGCCACGGCACCAAAAGCACGGAATTCATGGCGCCGCCCACGTTCGCTTTCGAGCTGATGCGCACGGCCGTGCTGGGCCTGGCGGGCAGGCATGCGCATGTGCGCTCGCTGATCAACCCGCGCCAGACCAGCGCCATCGCGTATTCGCAATCAGCCTTGAATGCGCCCGATAGCGAGACGTTTGCCGCCGGCCCCGCGCCGGGCACGGTCTTGCCCGAGTGCCCGCTGGCGCTGCCGCACAACGGCGGGCAAAAAGCGCGGTATATTACCGATTTGCTGAAACGTGCGGATGGCCATTTTACGGGACTGTACTTCAGCGACGATGGCGCCGTACCGGCCGAACTGCTGGCGCTGGGCGACAGCTTGCCGTTGACGACCGTGGCGATCGCCGGCAGCGGGGAGCAAGGGAGCGCCTGGGATCATACGGCGCAAGTATGCTCGCTATTCGACGCGCAGCCCGGCACGTTTTATCTCGTGCGCCCGGATGGGCACGTGCTGGGGCGCTGGCGGCAAGTGCGGGCGGGGCAGGTGGCGGCAGCGCTGGCGGCGGTCGGCATCGCCCAATCAAAGTAACAAGGAGACAACATGACCGATATCGAACTAGATAATTTGTACACGGAGCTGTGCCACACCATGGGCGGCCTGGGCGAACAGCGCTCGCCCTTGTTCCTCGCCCGCTTCGCCTTGCTGGCCATGGGCACCATCGGCCGGGCCGATGTGGTGCAGGGCTTGCTGCGCGACGCGGCCGACGGCTTGGCGGAGGGCGCATGATAGGCGCCGGCTACCAAAGCGGCTTCGGCAACGAATTTGCCACGGAAGCCATCGCCGGCGCCTTGCCGCAGGGGCAGAATTCGCCGCAGCGGGCGCCGCTGGGCCTGTACGCGGAACAATTGTCGGGCACGGCCTTCACGGCGCCGCGCGCGCAGAACCGGCGCTCGTGGCTGTACCGCATCCGCCCGGCCAGCCAGCATCCGCCATTCACTTTGCTGCAGAATACCCGCATCGTCAGCGATTTTCACGCCATGCCCCCCACGCCGCCGAACCAGTTGCGCTGGGACCCGCTGCCGCTGCCCGACAGTGCCACGGCGGTGGACTTCATCGACGGCTGGCAAACGATGGCCGGCAATGGCAGCGCCGAAGCGATGAGCGGCTGCGCCATCCACGTGTACGCGGCCAACCGCTCCATGCAGCGCTTCTTTTACTCGGCCGACGGCGAATTGCTGGTCGTGCCGCAGGAGGGAAGGCTGGCGATTGCCACGGAACTGGGACTGATCGAGCTGGAGCCGCAGGAAATCGCCGTGATTCCCCGTGGCGTGCGCTTCCGCGTGACCCTGCCGGACGGCGCGGCGCGCGGCTATGTGTGCGAAAACTTCGGCACGGCTTTCCGCTTGCCGGACATGGGGCCGATCGGCTCGAACGGCCTGGCCAACAGCCGCGACTTCCTCACGCCGCACGCGGCGTATGAAGATATCGACGGCGAATGCGAACTGCTGGCCAAGTTCGGCGGCCACCTGTGGCGCACCACGCTCGACCATTCGCCGCTGGACGTGGTGGCCTGGCACGGCAATTATGCGCCGTATAAATACGATTTGCGCCGTTTTAATGTCATCGGCTCGATCAGCTACGACCATCCCGACCCGTCGATCTTCCTCGTGCTGCAGGCGCCGAGCGAAAATCCGCTGTTCGGCGCCATCGACTTCGCCATCTTCCCGCCGCGCTGGCTGGCAGCCGAACACACGTTCCGCCCGCCCTGGTTCCACCGCAACGTGGCCAGCGAATTCATGGGGCTGATCCATGGCGTGTACGACGCCAAGGCGGCCGGTTTCGTGCCGGGCGGCGCCAGCCTGCACAACTGCATGTCCGGCCACGGCCCCGATGCGCAAACGTTCGAGAAGGCCTCGCACAGCGACACGTCCGCGCCCGTGAAAGTGGGCGACACCATGGCTTTCATGTTCGAGACGCGCACCATCCTCAAGCCCACGCCGTTCGCGCTGGACGGCGGCTTGCTGCAAAGCGACTATTTCGAGTGCTGGCAAGGCTTGCGCAAGCATTTTGATCCGGATCAAGCCTAGTCTAGCCTTGGTCAGGCGGCCCGCTCCCGCCCCAGCGTATGCGGGTTGGCGGGCCGCGCCAGTCTCAGGTGGCCGCGCAGGGTGCTGGCCGCATACTCGGTGCGGAACAGGCCGCGCCGCTGCAGTTCCGGCACCACCAGCCGCGTAAAGTCCTCGAAGCCTTGCGGCAGCAGGGGCGGCACGACGTTGAAGCCGTCCGCGCCCCGTTCCACGAACCACTGCTCCATCACGTCGGCCACCGTCTTGACGGAGCCGATCGCTTGCAGGTGGCCGCGCGCCACGCGAAAGCGCAGCACCAGCTGGCGCAAGGTCAGGTGCTCGCGGCGGGCCAGCTCCAGCTGCTGTTGAAAACGTCCCTTGCCGTTGTCGCCCGCCTGGTAGGGCAGGTCGGGCAGGGGGCCGTCGAGCGGATAGCCGGACAAGTCGAAGCCGCCAAATTCCAGCTTGCTGAAGTCGACCAGCGCCTGCAGCTCGCCAAACTGGTCCTGCGCCTCCTGGTCCGACTCCGCCACCACGACGGACAGGCCTGGAGTGACTTTCAATTGATCTTCGGCGCGGCCATATTTCGCCATGCGGCCTTTCACGTCCGCGTAATACGCCTGCGCCACGGGCAGCGAGGTGGCGGAGCAGTACACCATTTCGGCCAGCCGCGCGGCAAATTCGCGGCCCGTCTCGGAATTGCCCGCCTGGACCAGCACGGGGTGGCCCTGCACGGGGCGGGGCAAGTCCAGCAAGCCTTGCGAGGCGAAATACTCGCCCCGGAAATCGAGCGCATGGCCCGCGGCCGGCTGGTAGAACTGGCCGCCGGCGCGGTCTGGCCGGTCGAAGGCATCGTCGTCCCAGCTGTCCCACAGGGCCTTGGACAGGGCGACGAATTCATCGGCGCGCGCATAGCGCTGCGCGTGGTTGCGCGGCGCATCGATGCCGAAATTGCGCGCCGTATGCTCGGCGAATGAGGAAACGACGTTCCAGCCCGCGCGCCCGCCGCTCAGGTGGTCGAGCGAACTGAATTTGCGCGCCACGTGATACGGGTGCTCGTAATTCGTGTTGACGGTGGCGATCAGACCGATGTGGCTGGTGACGGCGGCAATCGCCGACAGCAGCGTGAAGGGTTCGAACGGCAGGCCGATGGCGGCGCGGCCCGTGTCCGGCGTGACGTCGCCCGAGCGGCCGATGAAGTCGGCGATGAAAAAGCTGTCGAACCTGGCCGCCTCGGCCAGCCTGGCGGCGCGCAGCCACCAGGCCAGGTCGGGCCGTCCGCTGGCGCTGGCGGATGGATGGCGCCAGGCGGCCGGATGGTGGCCGTGGCGCTGCAAAAAAACGTTCAGGACGAGCTGGCGTGCTGGCATGGGGGAAGCTCCGTGGTGGGTTGGCGACATGATCTGCGTCAATGCCGATGCAAGCTTCGGGCCAGCAAGGGGCCAGCGCCCGCATATGCAAAATCCGGATAAGCTAGCGCGGCACCATTCGTTCACGCCGGCAGATGGCGCGCGGTATAGTCGGCCCATGGAACTCTTAGCCCACAACTTCAGCAGCGATTTCGCGCGCAGCGCCCACCTTGCCCGTGGCGCCAGCGCCGACGATGATGGTGCGCTCGTCGCCTTCCGCGACCCGCAGCAAATGAGCTTGCTGGTGCGCGCCACGGCCTTTGTCTTTGCCGACCCCCGTTCGCGCCAGTTGCATGAACTGATCGAACGCATCGCGCCCAGCGAGGCGACGGTGCTGATCACGGGCGAGACGGGGACGGGAAAAGAGCTGATTGCGCGCCACGTGCACGGCTTGAGCGGGCGCGCCGAGCAGACTTTCGTGGCGATCAACTGCGGCGCGTTTTCCGAAACCCTCGTCGAGAGCGAACTGTTTGGCTATGAAAAGGGCGCATTTACGGGCGCGCAGCAGGGCAAACCGGGCTGGTTCGAGACGGCCAGCGGCGGCACCCTGTTCCTCGACGAGATCGGCGACTTGCCGCTGGCGATGCAGGTCAAGCTGCTGCGCGTGCTGCAGGAGCGCGAAGTGGTGCGCCTGGGCGCGCGGCGCGCCATCCCCATCGACGTGCGCCTGATCGCCGCCACCAACGTGGACCTGGCCGAAGCCGTACGGGCCGGGCGCTTCCGCGAAGACCTGTATTACCGGCTGCAGGTGATCGGCCTGCCGCTGCGGCCCCTGCGCGAACGCCCGGGCGACATCATGCCGCTGACGCGCCACTTCATGGCCATCTATGCGCAGCGCCTGCACCTGGGCGAGGTCGAGCTGGACCTTGATGCGCAACAAGCCTTGCTGGCCTATCCATGGCCGGGAAATATCCGCGAACTGGAAAACGTCATCCACCGCGCGCTGCTCGTCTGCCGCAGCGGCGTCGTGCGCGCCGAGGACCTGAGCTTGTCGGGCTGGCACCGCGCTCCGGCGCCCGCGTCCGCCCCTGTACCCGTGCCGGACGCCTGGGCCGGCGGCGCCGACATCGCCTACGCGGCCCACGGCGCAGCGGGCCAGGACGATTTATTGGCCGCCGAGCGCTTTGCCCGCGCCTGGCAAGCCTTGCTTGACTCGGGCGAGGCCGTGGAATTCGAAGCGATACAGCAGGAACTGGTGCGCGCCGCGTGGGAGCGCAATGAGCGCAACCAGGTGCGCACGGCGAAACACCTGAACCTGAGCCGCAACATCCTGCGCACTTTCCTGAAAAAGGCGGGCGCCATCGACTAATCCTGCACTTCAATCCTGAAGCCGGACCCGCAGCGCTGCGGCTCCGGCTTTTTTCATGGCTGCTGCGCGCGCAGCAATCTGCTGCCATGGATGCAGCTGATTGCTGCCAAATCAACAAAGAATGGCGCCGGCGGACCCACGGGGCATGGCATGTTTTCTGCGAGGAGGGAAGGGCAGGCCGCTGCGCCAATGTGCAGCGGTGTTTTCTTCGACCCACGACAGGAGTCCATGCATGACCATCGAATTCATCTGGCAATTGCCCACCAGCGGCGACGGCCGTTATGCGGCGCCCGGCATCACGCGCAGGGGCGAACGGGCCGCTGGCGCGCCCAGCCCCCTGCAGGCGGGCGTGAGCGACCCGCGCGGCGCGCGTCCGCCCTTCAATTACTTCGACTACCTGCACCAGATCGCCCGCGCGGCCGACCTTTCCGGCTTCGACGGCATCCAGATACGCCACGATACGCAGGGCGATGAAAGCTGGATCGTCGCGGGGTATTTGGCCCGCAGCACGCGCCATCTGAAACTGATCGCCGAATTCGACGCGGCCTGGGGTTCGGCCGTGTATGCGGCAAAGAACGCCGTCAGCTTCCAGCGCTTCACGGGCGGACGCTTCGCCTGGCAGATCGGCCATGGCGGCGATGCGGCAGCGCGCCGGCGCCAGGGCGATGCGGCGCCCGACGCCGAGATCCTGCCCCGCATCGATGAATTCATCACGGTGGCGCGCGGCGTGCAAAGTACGTCGCCGTTCAGCTTCAAGGGCAGGTTCTTCGAAGTGCAGGATGGCGGCTTCAAGGGTCCGCTGGCGAACCACCGTGTCAACGGCATCTACCTGACGGGCGACAGCCCCGAGGCGCTGGCCTTGTCGGCGCGCCAGGCCGACGTGCACGTCTTCGATGCGGCGCCCGTGGCGGACTTGCAGCCTTCCATCGGCAGCCTGCAAGCGCAGGCGCGCCAGCTGGGCCGCGCCGTGGCGGCGGGTTTGCGCATCGACGTGCTGGCCCGTGAAACGTTCGACGAAGCCTTGCGCGACGCCCGGCGCTACCGCAGCGGCGCCGGGCTACCTGACGATGCGCCCTTCGATGACCGTGCCGCCGCCTTCTGGCCCGGCTTTGCGCAAGCGCAGACGGGTGCCCACGGGGCCCTGGTGGGCAGTTATGCGCAGGTGGCCGCCGCGCTGCAAGCGTACGCGCAGGCGGGCGTGTCGAGCTTCGTGCTGGCGGCCATCCCCCATTTCGAGGAGGCCTACCGCATCGGCGAACACGTATTGCCAGCCTTGCGCGCATCGTTGACGGCATCCGCGCTGCAAGCGGCTTGAATCCACATTATTTGAAGGAGTACCCCTGATGGCAATCGATTTTTTCTGGCGCATCCCCACGCATGGCGAACCGGGTTCGCACCGCGCCCGCACGCCGTTTCGCGGCGACTGGTTCCCCGGCAATGACAACCTGCGCCAGGCCGGTCTCGGTGGCGGCGGCGCCGACGGTTTTACGTATATCGACTACCTGGCGGAGATCGCCCGAGCGGCCGAACTATCGGGCTTCCAGGGCGGCCTGATTCCGTCCTTTCCCATGACGGATGAACCATGGGCCATTTCCGCACTGCTGGCGCGCGAGACGCGCACCTTCCGCTTCATGATCCCGTTCCAGCCCGGCTTTCTGAACCCCGTGGTGGCCGCGCGCATGACGGCCAGCCTGCAGCGGGCCACGGGCGGGCGCGCCCTGTACAACGTCATCACGGGCGGCGGCGGCCCGGCGCAGCTGTGGTGGGGCGATGCGGCCGGCCACGACGACCGCTACACGCGCACGACGGAATTCCTCGACGTGGTGCGCGGCGTGTGGCGCGGCGGGCCGTTTTCCTACCAGGGCAAGTTCTACCAGGTGGAAGACGCGGGCCTGGCCACGCCGTTGTCGGAGCAGGACTTCCCCGAGATCTATTTTTCCGGTTCCTCCGACGCGGCCCTCGGTTCGGCCTCGAAGCACGCCGATTACTACCTGACGTGGCTGGAACCGTTCGAGCAGCTGCGCGAAAAATTCGCCCGTGTGCATGAAAGGACGGCGCTGCTGGGGCGCAAGATCAAGTGCGCCGTGCGCGTCGACATCGTCGCCCGCGCCACGGAGGAAGAGGCGTGGGACGAGGTGCGCAAGGGGTTTGACGCCGTCGACGCGGCCACCCTGCGCCAGTTCCTCGGTGCCGATGGCGGCGATTCCGTGGGCGCGGCGCGCCAGCGCGGCAACCGCCCGGCCACCTTGAACAGCTACAAGGACTTGATCACGGCGCCGAACATCTGGTCCGGTTTTAATCTGCTGCGCGGCGGGCAGACGCAGGGCATCGTCGGCAGCTACCAGCAGGTGGCCGAACGCCTCGATGAACTGGTGCAGCTGGGCGCCGACGCCTTCATCCTGGCCAGCACGCCGCACCTGGAAGAAGCGTACCGCGTGGGCGAGGAAGTGCTGCCCCTCGTGCGCGGCCACACGGCGGCACTGCTGCGCGCCGCCTGATCCTTTCCCCTGTTGCCGCGACAGCAGCGCCACCGCCTGCTGTCGCGCAGGCAGCACGCGGCACCGGCGCTGCTGCCAAATCAACAGCGCTATCATGACGATACTCTTCCTTTGAAATCAAATACTTACGTTCTGTTTTGCTGCGCTGCGGCAGCGGGCATGCGCCTTGCAATACTGGTCATCACCATCTCGCGTTTTGACTTTACTCAAGGATAATCACCCATGCGCCGTTCGACTGCTCCCGCCGACTCTTCCCCATTTCCTTTCCACCTGACGCCAGTGCGCCGCGCGCTGCGCTCGGCCTTCGCCATCGGCGGCCTGATGCTCGCCCCAGGTCTGGCCCATGCGGAAACGCCTGGCGCCGATGTCATTGCCGCGGCCGACGCCAATGGCTCGGGCGAGGGCGCCTCGCTGCAATCGGTGACGGTGACGGCGCAAAAGCGCGAGGAATCGGCACAGAAGGTGCCCAGCGCGATCACGGTGTTAGGCGGCAAGGAGCTGCTCGACACGGGCATCGGCCGCTCGGCCAGCGAAATCCTCAATTACGTGCCGAATGCCTCGGCCGGCACGCAGCAGCACGGCCGCCCGCGCTGGTGGATACGCGGCGTGGGCGCGGGCCAGCAGCAGGTGGACTTTCCGAATCCCGTCGGCTTCTACCTTGATGACGTCTACATCAGCAATTCCAGCGCCACGGGCTTTCCCCTGTTCGACCTGGACCGGGTGGAAGTGCTGCGCGGCCCGCAAGGCACCCTGTGGGGCAAGAACACGACGGGCGGCGCCATCAACGTGATCTCGCGCAAACCCTCGTTCAAATCCAGCGGCTACGCCAAGCTTGACTACGGCAGCTACGACACCACCGTGGCCGAAGGCGCCATCGGCGGCGCGCTGATCGACGAGGTGCTGGCGGGGCGGCTGTCCTTCCATACGGAGCAGCAGGACAAGGGCCGCTTCCACAACCAGTTTACGGGCGAACGCGATGGAAAACTCAAGGACAGCGCCATCCGCGGCCAGCTCAAGGCCCTGATCGGGCGCGACCTGACGGCGAATCTGAACCTGCATTACCGCGACTACACGACCAAGGGCGCCACCACGACCGTGGCCAGCTATGGCGCCAATGGCGTGTACCGCAACGGCTACGTCCCCAGCACGAATCCCGACGACGTCAGCACGAATGCGCCGGCCGACAGCGACGTGCAACAGGGCGGCGCCCAGCTGAACCTCGAATATGCGCTGGGCGAAGTGACCCTCACTTCCATCACGGGCTATGAAAATTTCAGGAACGAAGCCACGGGCGACAGCGACAATACGCCGCTGGAAGTGGGCCGCAGCCGTTCCAAGGCCAGCAGCCGGCAAGTGTCGCAGGAGCTGCGCCTGACGTCTCCGCAGAACGGCGCCGTGAGCTGGGTGGCGGGTCTGTTCTACTTCAATGAAAAGATCGATGCCGATTCGGCCGGCGCGCGCCTGCCCAACGGCACCGTGCCGGCGCTGGCGGGCAGCACGCAGCCCGTCGGCTACAACCGCACCATCTACCAGCACAAGGCGCGCAGCGCGGCCATCTTCGGCAGCACCACCGTCAACTTCAGCGAGCAGCTGCTGTCCACGTTCGGCTTGCGCTGGACGACGGAAACCAAGGACCTGGACTTGCAGCGCGTGCAGGCCGTCTCGAACACGGTGACGTTCGGCGATGCGGCCAACTGGTGGAACACGGTCCGGGGCGGCAATTACACGGCCGCCTCCGTGGCCAACAACAATTTCACGTCGAATCCATCGACCACGTGGAACGCGCTGACGTATGACGTGACGCCCGAATACCGCTTCAGCCGCACCCTGCGCGGCTACCTGAAGTACGCGCACGGCATCAAGTCCGGCGGCTACAACACCAGCGCCACGGACGTGCGCGCGCTGAACACGGTGAAGCCGGAAACCCTGAACTCGTTCGAGGCGGGCATCAAGTCCGAATGGCTGGACGGGCGTTTGAATTTCAACGCCAACGTTTTTCACTATGATTACAAGAACGTGCAGGTGAATATCACGGGCGTGTACAACGGCGACCCCACGCAAAGCGTCAATTACCTGCAGAACGTGCGCAAGGCCCACGTCAACGGCGCGGAATTCGAGATCGAGGCGCAGCCGACGGACAACCTGCACGTCAATGCCAACCTGGGCCTGCTGCGCACGGAATTCGACGATTTCGCCATCCAGAACAATGGCGGCGACCGCTCCGGCAACGAATTCGTGCGCTCGCCCCACGTGACGGCCCTGCTGGCGGCCGATTACCGCTACCCGCTGGGCAATGGCGCGCAACTGGTCTTCAGCGGCGACGTGCGCTACACGTCGAAGCAGTACTACTATGTCGACCCGCAAAATGCCGCGCGCAACCTGCTGAACCAGGGCGGCTTCGCGCTGGCCAACGCCCGCCTGTCGTACGTGCTCCCGGGCGGCAAGCAGCGCATCACGGCGTATGCGAACAACCTGGCCGACAAGGTCTACCGCAACCACACGCTTACCAGCTTCGTGCCCGGCGCCGTCAACGGCGACACGGTGATCATCGGCCAGGGCCGCACAGTGGGCGCGTCGTACACGCTGCAGTTCTGACCGCGCAGGGCAGAGGCAGGGGCGATATGCTATAGTCGCCGGGCATGGCTGCCGCACCCGCTGCGCTGGCCATGCAACGTTCTCAGGGCGGGGTGCGATTCCCCACCGGCGGTAATGGCATGCGTGCCTAGCCCGCGAGCGCTTGCCGGCACGGTCTTCGGGCCATGACGGCAAGGTCAGCAGACCTGGTGTGATTCCGGGGCCGACGGTATAGTCCGGATAAAGAGAGAGCGGGATGGCATCATTGTGTCGACGCCGGCATCCGCCCGGCGCATGGACGGCCTGCGTTTGCCGTCGGTGCGTCTGCGCGCGTGCCTGCATGCGCAGTTGGGCGTGGCTTTCATGCGCCCGTCATATCCCCTTCGATCCGATGCCCTGTTTTTATTATTCTTGAAAACAGGAGTCTTTTATATGTCACAAGCATCACACGCAACACCAGCCAAACGCATCGCCTTCATCCAGGCGGGCTGGCACCGCGACATCGTCGCGCAATGCAGGCTGTCGTTTATCGCGGAAATGGCCGCGCTGGGCTTCGCCGAGAGCGATATCGACGTCATCGACGTCGCCGGCGCCTTTGAAATCCCCCTGCATGCGCAAGTGCTGGCCAAAAGCGGCCGGTACGCGGCGATTGCCGCTTCCGCCCTGGTGGTGGACGGCGGCATCTACCGCCATGATTTCGTCGCCGATGCCGTCATTTCCGGCATGATGCAGGTGCAGCTGGCGACGGGCGTGCCCGTGCTGTCGGCCGTGCTGACCCCGCACCACTTCCATGCGGGCCAGGAGCACCAGGCATTCTACTTCCAGCACTTCAAGGTCAAGGGCGTGGAACTGGCGACGGCCTGCGCCGCCACCATCCATTCGCTGCAGCGGCTGGCGCAACCGGCCAGCGCGCCGCAGGCGGCGCTGGCAGCCTAGCAGCCGGCCTGCCGTGAATCGATAGTGCCTGTGGGGCCAGCACATGTTGCCATGGGCTGGCCCCATTTCCTTATGCCGCCTGCCGCAGCAGCGCGTCGAGCCTGCGCTGCGCCTCTTCCAATGGCCGGCGGTCGATCCAGCTGTCGATGTCGACGTCGCGGTCGAGAAAACCGTGCTGCAATTGAAAATCCTTCTGCTGGCGGAACAGCGCCACCTTGTCGTCGGACAGGTCGGGCGCCAGGGTCAGGTGAAAACCGTCGCGGTAGGCTTCGGCCACGGCGTCGGCGCCGGCCCGCGTCTCGCCCTGCAGGATGGCCAGCACATCTTCTTTGTGGCTGCGCGCCCAGTGCGCGGCGCGCAAGGTCTGCGTCAGGAAGCGCACGACCAGCTCGAAATGCTGTTCCAGCATGGATGCATGCACGGTGATCGGGCGCGGCGTGCCGTTGTTGACGCGGAAGCGCCGGTCGGGCAGGGCGTCGATGGCTATGCCCACTTCCAGCCCCGCCGCGCGGGCCGCCTCGGCCGCCGCCGCGCCTTTCACGTAGACGGCGTCGACTTCGCCGCGCAAGAGCGGGCCTATGCCTTGCCACAGGCCCGCGCCCAGATTGGCCGATGCCTGGGCGTCGGCACCCACTTCCACCAGCCGCACGTCGTCGAGCGTGAGGCCGGCCGATGCCAGCACGCCCTTGTAGCCGGCCAGGCTCATGCCGCGCGCGATGCTGCGCCCGCGCCGGTTCTCGCGCAAGTCTTCGGCGCGGAACACGGGCAGCGCCAGGCGCTTGCCCTGCAGCTGCGCGGGCGTGGCGATGCCGGAACCGGGGCGCACGAGGATGGCTTGCCATTCGTCGATCCAGGTCAGGCCGATCAGACGCGTGGGCGCCCCTTGCGCGCGCGCGGGCAGGGCCAGCAGGTTGCCCCCTTCGCGCACGAGCGTGGACAAGCCATGGTCGTAGTGGTGGCGCGCCAGCTCGCCGCCCACTTCCTGCAGCGTCTTTAACGCGATGCCGTCGCGGGCGAATTCCTCGTCCAGCCAGCCAAGCTTGTAGGCCAGGCCCGTGGCCGTGGGCACGGGACAGCGGGTGAACCAGACGGTATCGACGGCGGGGGCGGTTGCGGTAGTCATGGGATTCTTTCGTGGTGGGTGGAGCCTGTAATCGTGCAGGAAACGTGCCCGCGCCGCTTGCTGGCTTGCCGACAGCCGCTGCGCACAACGCTGCTGCCGCGCCAGCAGCCGCTGTTGCGCAGGCAGCAGCGCTCCGCCATTTTTGCGGCCCCGGCGCTGGCACGCGTCTTGCGAAAGTAGACGGTAGACGAAACCCGGTCTCAACCTCTTTACCGAATGGAGCATGACATGACGGACGTGGCACAAGCACAAGCACCAGAGCAAGTACAAACCCAGGAGTTGACGGCGGCCGAACTGGCCTTCGTGGAGCAGGTGCGGCGCGATGCGCAGACCGCCTTCGACGGCTTGCGCGAGACGGGCAGTCTGACGGCCAACGGCACGGTGGGCTTTGTCGAGCGCACGCCCGCTGGCGACAAGGTGGTGGTGGTCAACGATCCCGGCCCGTTCCGCCGCGGCCAGCCCCTGAAGGCGGCCGTGCTGGCGCTGGACGGCACGGTGCTGCTCGGCGACGCCAACAACGGCGGCGCACGCTATTTAAAGCTGTTCCGCGAGCGGCCCGAGGTCACGTCGATCTCGCACGTGCACTCGCCATCGCTGGGCGCGTGGGCGCAGACGCACCGCACCCTGCCGATCCGCTACGTGCCCGTGCAGCGCTACCAGCTGGTGCGCGAAATCCCCATCTATATCGACCGCCGCCAGCCGGAAGTCGATTTCATCCTCGGCGAAATCGCCCGCAATACGCATGCCACGGCCATCCTGGAAGCGAACGGCGGCGCCACCGTGTGGGGCAAGCAGGGCTTGCTGCAGCTGGCCGAATTCATCCTGCTGCTGGAAGAGGGCGCGCAGATCCAGATCGCGGCCGAAGCCATCGGCGGTTCGCGCGACTTCGGTCCCGGCGTGCTGCTGCAGCAATGGAAGATGAGCAAGCTGATCGACACGGCGCGCGCGCTGTCCTTGTTGCCTGCCACCGACCTGGTGTAACCCTTACAAGAACAGGCTCGCAATGTCATTGAAATTCTTACGTTTGAGCTGGCGCAAGGTACTCGCTACCGCCCTGGCGGCCAGCGTGCTGGCGCCAGCCATCGCGTCGGCGGCCGATCCGCTGCCGGCCGCCGTGCGCATCGCCGTCGTGGCGCGCACGGCACCGTCCGGCAAGACCGTGTTTGCCGGTTCTGCCGCCCAGGTGGCCGCGCAAGGCTGGCTGGCGGCCGAACTGGGCAAGCTGGGCGTGAAGCTGGAATGGGTGCCCGTCACCACCAATTCCGTGGCGACGCAAGTCAACGAGGCGTTTGCCAACCGTTCGATCGACCTGGCCCAGTATGGCGACCTGCCATCGATCATCGCCAATGCCTCGGGCTTGCAGACGCGGCTGATTTTGCCTGGCGGCAGCTTCAGCAACACCTATCTGGTGGTGCCGAACGGCTCGACGGCCCGCTCGATCAAGGACTTGAAGGGCAAGAAGATCGCCCTGCACCGGGGCCGGCCGTGGGAATACCCATTCGCGCGCCTGCTCGAAGCGAATGGCATGACCTTGCGCGACGTCAAGATCCTCAATCTGAACCCGCAGGCGGGCGCGGCGGCCGTGGCGACGGGCGGCGCCGATGCCTTCTTCACCCTCAGCGATGCTTTCCTGCTGGAAGATAAAAAGGTGGGCAAGATCATCTGGTCCAGCAAGGCGCCGCCGCAGGACTGGAAGATGCGCGCCGAACTGTGGGCCGACAGCGGCTTCCTGCAACGCTGGCCGCAGCTGGCCCAGCTGGTGGTGACGGCGTATGTGCGCGAGCACCACCGGGCCGCCGGCGCCGGTGGCGAAGACGAGTACGTGCGCACGGAGGCATCCGCCGGCCAGGTGGAAAGCGTGGTGCGGCGCGAACTGGCGGGCGACCATACGCCATGGCAGGCGCGCTGGTCGCCCCTGTTTACGGCCAGCCTGCGCCAGCATTACGTGGGCGAGGCGGCGTATGCGAAGAGCGCGGGGCTGATCGGGCGTCCCCTGCAAGTCGACAGCCTGTTCGCGCCCCAGTTCGTCAACCAGGCGCTGGCGCAGCTGAAATTGCAAGCGTACTGGTCGCCATGACTTCCCTCACTATCGCCTTGCCGCGCGCTCCCGCGCCAGCGCCAGCGCCAGCGCATGCGGCGTCCATTCCCTGGCTGCGGCGCTTTGTGCGCTCGCGCTGGTCCGTGTGGGCGTCGCCGCTGGCCTTGCTGCTGCTGTGGACGGCCGCCACCACCTTCGAATGGATGCCCGCGCACATCCTGATGTCGCCGTGGCAAGTGCTGCTGACGGCGCGCGACCTGGCCGAGAGCGGCGAACTGGGCCAGCACCTGGGCATCAGCCTGTTCCGCCTGCTGGCCGGTTTCGGCCTGGGCGCCAGCGCCGGCCTGGCTTTCGGCGTCGTGCTGGGCCTGTCGCCGGGCTTGCGCAGCTATGTCGACCCCACGTTCAATATCCTGCGCCAGCTGCCGACCGTGGCCCTGATCCCTTTGTTTATCTTGCTGTTCGGCATAGGCGAGAGTTTCAAGGTGTTTATCGTGGCCAAGGCCAGTTTTTTCATCGTGGCGCTGGCCGTGCATGACGCCATCCGCAACCTGTCGCAGCGCTACTTTGAGGTGGCGCAAGTGTATTGCTTTTCGCGCTGGCAGCGCATCCGTTTCATCGTC
Source organism: Janthinobacterium sp. GW460-12-1-14-LB5 (assembly GCF_059423585.1). Lineage (NCBI taxonomy): Bacteria > Pseudomonadati > Pseudomonadota > Betaproteobacteria > Burkholderiales > Oxalobacteraceae > Janthinobacterium > Janthinobacterium sp. GW460-12-1-14-LB5. Next base: position 82,350 of record NZ_JBWKYD010000024.1, read on the forward strand.
CTGCCCGCCATCGTGCCGGCCGCGCTGACGGGCATGCGCATCGCCCTGTCGCGCTCGTGGATGGTGCTGGTGGGCGCGGAATTGCTGGCTGCCGACAGCGGCCTGGGCCAGATGATGGAAATGGGCCGGCAAATGTTCCGCCTCGACGTGGTGATGGTGGGCGTGGTGCTGACGGGCGTGATCGGCTTCGGCCTGGACCGGCTTTGCCATGCGGTGGAGGCAAGATTGATGCGCTGGAAGCGTAATGGGGATGGTAAGGGAGGCGCCGCATGAGGCAGCGTTTAGTGTTAATCATCAAGGGCGCGCTGCTGCCGCTGGCCTTGCTGGGCGCCTGGCAATGGGCATCGGGCCAGGGCGCGGCCGCCGCCTACATCTTCGTCTCGCTGGGCGATCTGGCGCACAGCCTGCGCGACCTGGTCTTGACGGGCGAACTGTGGGTGCATCTGCGCGCCAGCCTGGGACGCACGCTGGCCGGACTGTTGCTGGGCGGCAGCGCCGGCATCGTCACGGGTGCGCTGATGGCGCAGTCGCCGCTGGCGGACCGCCTCATCGGCCCGCTGTTCCACAGCATCCGCCAGGTACCCCTGCTGGGGCTGATTCCCTTGCTGGGCTTGTGGGTGGGCAATGGCGACGGCGCCAAGTTGCTGGTGATCGCCATCGCCGCCTTCTATCCTGCCGTGCTCAACACGTATGCGGGCATGCGCCAGGTGGAGGGGCGCTTGCGCGAGGTGGGACAGGTGCTGACCCTGACGCGCTGGCAGACCTTGCGTCAGATTCTGTTGCCAGGCGCCATGCCGGCCATCGTCACCGGTGTCACGCATGCGCTGGCGTTCGCCTGGCTGGCGTGCCTGGGCGGCGAACTGCTGTTTGCGGCCGGTCCCGGGATGGGTTCCTTGCTGCTCAATGGCGAAGTGTCGGGCCGCATGGACGTCGTCCTGCTGGCCGTGCTGGTGATCGCCTTGCTGGCGCAAGCGATGAACGTGGCGTTTGCGCGTCTGGCGCGTTTGCTGGTGAAGGGGCGCAGCAGTGAGTAAATCCCTGCCATTCCAGCCAGACGCGGCCGTCAGTGCCCGCGAAGGGGAGCTGCGCGCCTTCCTGCTGCGCTTTATCGGCCTGACCCTGCTGTCGGGCGTGACCATCGGCATGAACAAGGTGCTGGCCACCTTGCTGGGCTTGCATTTGCACGTGAGCAATTTCCAGCTGGCCGCGATCAGCAGCGCGGAAACCCTGGCCATGGCGCTGGGCACCATTCCTGCCGGCTATATCTTGTCGCGCGGCAATCCGAAGCACCTGTACGCGGGCGTGAGTCTGAGCCTGGCGCTGGCCTTTTGCGTGCTGCCGTGGCTGCCCGGCTGGCAATGGGTGGCCCTGCTGATGTTTCTCGTGGGACTGTGCATCTCGCTGCGCATCGTGGCCATGAGCACGGTGTTTCTCGTGCGCCTGCCGGAACTGGGGCAGGGCAAGGCGGGCTGGTACAAGGGCACATTAATCCTCGGCATGCAGTTCCTGGGGCCTTTGTGCGGCAATTACCTGATCGCGCAGCTGGGCTTGAAGGCGGGCTTTTTGATTTCCGCCCTGATGTTCGCCATCCTGGCGGTGCTGGGCTGGCAAGTGTTGCCTGACAATACGGCGCCCCGCAAGCAGGCGGGACAGGGTGCGCTGCCCGGTGCGGCCAGCCTGCGCGAACTGCTGCGCCTGCCCGTTGTGCGCGTCACTTACCTGTTTGAAATCCTTGCCAGCTTCACGGCATCCAGCGTGGGCGTGTTTTCCATCCTGCTGGCCATCCGCGTGCTGCACTGGCCTGCGCACCACTCCGTCTGGCTGATGGCCGTGCAGGGACTCAGCTGCGTGCTTGTACTGCTGTTCCTGGGGCGTTTCGTGCTGGCCAGCCGCTACCGCGAGCAGCTGTATGGCGGCGCGCACCTGGCCATCATGGGGGCCTTGCTGATCCTGGGTCTGTGGCCCTCCAGCATCGCTTACCTTGCTGCCTCCGTGCTGCTGGGATTGGGCCTGGGCGTGAATAACCTCGTCAATACGGACAATATCGCCCGCGCCCCCGTCGACAAGGCCCGCGTTTCCGCCCACTTGACCCTGTTCGGCATGGTGGGCGGCACGGCCGGCGCGCTGGCGGCGGGCCGCCTGGCCGACCTGACGGGCTTGCGCAATGTGTTCCTGATCTGGCTGGCTCCCTGGCTGGCCGCCTGGCTGGTTTTCCACGGCAGCCGCTGGCTGCGCCGGGCGCCGCCCGCCGCCATTCCTTCCCTCGCCCCCACCGCAGAGAGTGCGCCATGAATGATTTTGTTTCCCCTTCGGCCTTGTCGCCGCAACAGCAGCAGCTGAGCGGCGGCTTGGAAGTGCAGCACGTGAGCAAGTCGTTTTCCCTGAAAGGCGCGCCGCTGCCCGTGCTCGACGATATTTCGCTGACCATCGCGCCCGGTGAATTCGTCGCCATCGTCGGCGCGTCCGGTTGCGGTAAATCGACCCTGCTGCGCCTGCTGGCTGGCCTCGATACGGATTACACGGGCTTGCTGCTGCACGACGGCGTGCCGATCCGCGGCACGGATTTGCGCCGGGGCCTCGTGTTCCAGGATCACCGATTGTTTCCGTGGCTGACGGTGCAGCAGAACGTGGCCGTGGCCTTCAGCAATACCCGTGTGCCGCAGGCCGAGCGCGACGCCCGCGTGGCGGCGGAAATCGCGCGCGTGGGCCTCGACGGCTATGCGGATGCGTACCCGCATCAATTATCGGGCGGCATGTCGCAACGGGCGGCCATCGCCCGCGCCCTCGTCGGGCGGCCCGACGTGCTGCTGCTGGACGAACCGCTCGGTGCGCTCGACGCGCTGACCCGCTTGCGCCTGCAGCAAGAGCTGCGCCGCCTGTGGCAGGACGAGGGCATCACCATGGTCATGGTCACGCATGACATCGATGAAGCCGTCTACCTGGCCGACCGCATCGTCGTGCTCGATGCCCGTCCGGGCAAGGTGCGCCGCGTGCAGGACGTGCCGCTGGCCCACCCGCGCCAGCGCGGTTCGCCAGGTTTCGTTGCCATCCGCGACGGCTTGCATGCGGATTTCAGCGACCTGGACGACACGCATGCGCCCGTGGCGCAGGAAGAACACCCCAGCAGCTTGTGGGATGGCAATGAATGGGCGCGCAGGATGGCGCTGTAGTTTTTTTGATATCCATCAACCTGGAGATACAAGATGAGCAATAGCAACGCACTCGACACCCTGTGGTACACGCGCTGCCCCGTCCCGACGGGCCTGGGGATAGCTTTGCAGCAAGGCTGGCTGGAAGAGGCCTTGCGCGCCGACGGCACCAGCTTGCGCTCCTTGCGCGAGTCGGACCAGGAAGCCGTGCGCGAATCGCATTTCGACCATACCCTGCAGAATTCCGTCCGCCACGGCGGCAATATTCCCGCCCTGTGGGCGCGCGCGGCGGGACGCGACACGCGCGTGATCGGCCTGTCGTGGTCGGACGAGACGCAGCTGATCCTGACCCTGCCAGACAGCGGCATTCAGACGGTGCGCGACTTGAAGGGCCGGCGCTTCGGCTTGCCCCTGTGGGCCAGGGCGCAGATCGACTTTGCGCGCGCGCAAGCCTTGCGGGGGCTGGAAAACGCGCTGAGCCTGGAAGGCTTGACGGTTGCCGACGTGGAACTGGTCGATTATGTCATTCAGGCGGGCCAGAGCGAAACGGCGCCGGAGCGGGGCGCGGCAACGAATCTGTTCAGCGGCGCGCGGCGCGGCGGGCAAAGTCCCGAGCTGCTGGGCTTGCTGCGGCGCGAGGTGGACGCCATCTTCCTGAAAGGCGCCTCTGCCGCCCAGCTGGCCCAGCAATTCGGCTTGCACACGGTGATCGACACGGGCAGCCATCCGGAACCCTTGATCCGCGCCAATAACGGCACGCCGCGCACCCTGAGCGTCGATGCGCACCTGCTCGACCACCATTTCAGCTCGGCCGTCACCCTGGTCGAGCAAGTGCTGCGGGCCGAAGCGTGGGCGCGCGGCAATGCGGACGAGACGCGCCGTTTCCTGGCGCGCGAATCGAATGCCAGCGAGCACTGGGTGCAAGTGGCCTACGGCAAGGATGCCCACCTGCGCCTGGACACGGACCTGGCGGAAACGTCGGTCGCCGGCTTGCAGGATTTCAGCGACTTTTTGTTCCGCTGGAACTTCCTGCCCAGCAAGGTCGACGTGCGCGCGTGGATCGATCCCCGTCCTTTCGACGCGGCGCTGGCGCAGACGCGCCGCGCGGCCTGAGCGGGAAGCACGTCAACGGTGGCCATGTTCGATGATGAGGAGAATGCGATGCGGCGACGCACGGTGATGGGCGGGCTGGCCTTGCTGCCCCTGGCAGGAAAGGCGGCCTCGGCGGCGAAAGCGGCGGGGGCGCCGCCGGCGGCCCTGCGCATCGCCTCGACGGGCTTTGCGGAAAACGGCAAGGCGGAACTGGGCGGCATCGCCTACCGCGTGCAGCAGGAAGGCTGGCTGGCCCGCGAGCTCAGGCAGCGGGGCGTGCGGCTGGAATGGCTGCCCGTCACGGGTGACACGGGCGCGACCATGAACGAGGCGTTCGCCAGCGGGCGCATCGACATGGCCGCGTATGGCGACTTGCCGTCCGTCATACTCAACGCGGGCGGCGTGCGCACGCAGGTGATCGTGCCGGCGGGGCGGGGCACGGACCAGTTCCTGCTGGTGCCCACCGGTTCGCGTGCCACGTCCCTGGCCGACCTGAAGGGCAAGCGCATCAGCGTGCACCGGGGCCGGCCGTGGGAACTGGGCTTGCGCCAGCTGATCGCCGACCAGCGCATGTCGCCCACGGATTTTCGCCTGATTAATATGGACTTGAAACCGGGCACGGCCGCACTGGCCACAGGGGCCGTCGACGCCTTGTTCATGATCAATGGCTACCCGCTGGAAGACAAGGGCATCGGCCGCATCATCTGGTCCAGCAAGGGCTTGCCGGAACGCAAGATGCGGGCGGAGCTGTGGGCGCGGCGCGACTTTACGCAAGCCCATCCCGACATCGCCGAACTGGTCGCCACGGCCTGGCTGCGGGCCCAGCACTGGGCGGCGCTCGATGGCAACCGCGAAGCGATCATCAAGGATGGCACGCGCAACGGCACGCCGGACAGCGTGGTGCGGCGCAGCTACGACGATCCGGGCCTGCAGTGGAAGGAGCGCTGGTCGCCCCTGTACGACGACGCCGTGTACCGCCATTACCGCCGGGTGCTGGCGTTTGCGCAGGAACAAAAGCTGATCCGACTACCGTTGACGGCGGAAGAATTGCTGGAACCGCGTTTCGTGGCGGCCGGCTTGAAAAAGCTGGGCCTGGCCAATTACTGGGAGCCTGCGAAAGTGTAGCGGAAGCTTGGGCGTGGCTCAGTGCGGCAGGCACACGCGCCCGGCCACGACCTTGTCCGTGCCATCGCCCGCATGCGCGCGCAGTTGCAGCAGCATCAGGGCCACGCCCAGCATCAGCGCCGCGGCGCAGAGTTTCTTGTGCATCGTCTTTTCCGTTTTCACTATCTATGAAGGTGTGCAGCGATATTATTGCCGAAATTCACCGTGCGGGCCGGGCTTGTGCCAGGCGTGCTTTACAATTATGCATCGAGCGCATCCGCGCCATCTGAATTGTATGCATAGTATGTGAAGGGAATGACAAGCCTGTGACTTCCAAGCCGATCAAGATTGCCGCCACCGTTGTCGTGGCTCTCGCCGCTGGGGCCGGCATTTATAGCTACACCCGTCCCGCCGCCACCGCCACGCCGGGCGCCCCGGCCTCGGGCAGCCCGGCCGCCGCGCCCCAATCCACCGTCGATACGGCCGCCGTGGCCGCCCAGTTCCGCGATTTGCTGGGCAATTTCCGCAAGATCATCGTGCTGCTGGCCGACGAGCAAAGCTTGCCGGAAGGCGCGCGCGACGAAGCCCGTAAAGTGGGGCAGGCGCTGTTCCATGAAAACCAGGAACGCATCGCCAGGCTCGATGCTGCGCTGGATCAATTGACGGCGCCCACGAATCCGGGGCGCTTCGAAGCACTCGACAGTTTATTGACGTATATCGAATCCGATCCCGGCCTGTACGACGCGGACCGCCTGGCTTTCCGCGAACTGCTGCAAAGCATGCTGGCCGACGTGGCCAAGGATTCGTCCTTGCCGGCAATCAAGCTGCACAAGCGCATTTCCGAAGACCTCGATGCCTTGGGCGAGATCGAGCGCAATTACGAGAAGGAAATCCGGCAAATCTTCGGCAACCTGGGCCAGCGCGCCATCGAACTCAAGCGCGAACGGTGGGACGATTATGTGGCGCAGCTGAAAAAAATGTACAGCCGCGAACAGATTCTGAAGGAAAACGGCATCGTCGTGCCTTATGTGGCACCTTCGGCAGTACCGCCGGCCGGCTCCGTGCCGGAAGCCAAGCCCGTGCCCAAGAAGGATGAAGCGGAAATCTTCGGCCTCGGTTTGCCGAAGAAAACCATCGTGCTGACCTTCGACGACGGCCCGCACCGCCGCTACACGGAAGAAATCAGCGCCATCCTGAAACAGTATGGCGTGCCGGCCGTGTTCTTCAACGTGGGCCGCAACCTAGGAAGCCTGGACGCGGAAGGCCGCGCCAAGCTGAACGCGGGCGCGGAAGTGAGCCGCAAGCTGATGAAAGAGGGCTATGCCGTGGGCAACCACAGTTTCAGTCATGCACAGTTATCGAAGCAGACGGGCGACAAGCTGAAAGGCGAAATCCTCGGCACCGACACCTTACTAAAAGCCATCAGCCCCGAGCGGGCCGCGCTGTTCCGCTTTCCGTATGGCGCACGCAACAGCGAAGGCATGGCCGCGCTGGCCGATGCGCATCTGAAATCCGTGATGTGGAATATCGATTCGCTGGACTGGGCCGACCCCGTGCCCAGCTCGATCACGAACCGCGTGCTGGCGTCCGTCGACAAGGCGGGGCGCGGCATCGTCCTGTTCCACGACATCCACGAACGCACGGTGAAAGCCTTGCCGGCCGTGCTCGACAAGCTGATCGCCGAAGGCTATCAATTCGCGGGCTGGGATGGCACGAGTTTCCAGGTGGCGAAAAGCACGGCGCCCGCGCCCGAGAAAGTGCCCGTCACCACCGGCTACGCCAATTCCTGGGCCGTCGTGATCGGCATCGACGATTACGCCAAGTGGCCGAAATTGCAATATGCGGTGCGCGATGCGCAAGGCATCCGCGAAACGCTGATCGAGAAATTCGCGTTCGCGCCCGAGCGCGTCGTGACCCTGAAGAATGGCGAAGCGACGCGCAACAATATCCTGGCCGCTTTCCACGACAAGCTGGCCCATGGCGGCGTGCAAAAGAATGACCGCATCTTCGTCTTCTTCGCCGGCCACGGCGCCACGCGCAAACTCAGTTCCGGGCGCGACCTCGGCTACATCGTTCCCGTCGATTCCGACCCGGCGCAGTTCGCCACGGATGCGATTCCGATGACGGAAATCCAGAATATCGCGGAAAGTCTGACGGCCAAGCATGCGTTCTTCGTCATGGACGCCTGCTACAGCGGCCTGGGCTTGACGCGCGGCGCCGGTTCCAGCTCTTTCCTGCGCGACAACGCCAAGCGCATCGGCCGGCAAATGCTGACGGCGGGCGGCGGCGACCAGCTGGTGGCCGATGGCGGGCCGAACGGGCATTCCGTGTTTACATGGACCCTGCTGCAAGGCCTGGCGGGCAAAGGCGACCTGAACGGCGACGGCCTCATCACGGCCACGGAACTGGCGGCCTACGTGGCGCCGGCCGTGTCCAGCGTATCGAACCAGACGCCCGCGTTCGGCAGCTTGCCCGGTTCGGAAGGGGGCGATTTCGTCTTCGAATTGCCGGGCGAGACGGAATTCCTCAGCCCGAACACGACGCAGCTGTCGACGGAAGCCATCGCGCTGAACAGCAAGCTCGACGCCAAGCCGCAAGCGGCCAGCGTGACGGTGAAGGATTTGCAGGGCGGCGAACAGAAGATCGTCACGCCGGGCGCCGTACCGACCTCGACGCGCCAGCTGGCGCAGCGGGCCAATGACCGGGGCTTGCAGTTGTACAAAGAGAAACAGTACGCGCAGGCGGAAGCGCAATTTACGGAAGCGCTGAAATTGCGCCCCGACTTCGCGCTGGCCGCCAACAACCTGGGCTTTGTCTTCTACAAGCAGGAAAAATACCGCGAAGCGGCCCGCTGGTTTGAAAACACGGTCAAGATGGACCCGTCGCGCGCCATTGCCTATTTGAACTTGGGTGACGCCTATGCCAAGGCCGGCGATGCCGCCAAGGCGAAAGCGGCGTATAAAACCTATCTGGAACTGGCGCCGACGGCCTCGACGGCGCCGGCCGTGCGGCAAAAGATGGAAAAGCTGTAAGCGTGTCCACCGTCCACGTGTTTGCCTGCAGCGGCCGCTTTGCCAGCTGGGAAGCGCTGCAGGCCTACCTGGCGCCCGCCTACACGGAAGATGGCGACGCCGTGCCGTCGCCATTCTTCCTGGAAACGGGCCTCACGCAGTATGAGCCGGCCTGCATCGAGAGCGCGCTGCTGGCCGCGCCCGCGCCGCTGGCAGCGTTGCTCGACGGCGCGTCGTATGGCGATAGCTGGCTGGCGCAGGCCAGCGCGGACGCGGATGGGCAGAAAGTGCTGGCCGACACGGCCGTGTGCGTGTTTGCGCCCAATCAACTGGCGCACCCGCAGCGCAGCTCGCTGCATTATGTGGGCAGCTACCATTACGAGCTAGACGGTTGACCCCCATTCCCGCGTTCTTCGTGCAATAGCTTGTTGACGCTGGCCAGCAGGCTGGTGCCCGAGGTGGTGATGAAGCGGGCGCCGGCCGCTTCCGCTTCCGTGCCGTAGCTGGCCAACGTATCCTTGCTGCAATACACGATGATCGGTAATGCAGGCTGTGCCTGCCGCACTTCGCGCACCGTGCGCACGCCCGCATCCTTGATGCGCCGGCGATTTTCCACCCGCGCCATGTCCGTGATGAGCAGCGCATAGGGCTTCTGTTGCAGCATGGTCAGAGCCTGCCGCGTCGAGACGGCCTGGTCCACCTTGATGTTTTCCCGTTCCAGCTGTTCCACCAGCAAGGTATTGTTGCGCGGGTGGTCGTCCAGCCACAGCACTAGACTGGACGGCTTTTCCGCCGTCGGCATGCCGGCCAGGGCCGTGACGGTGGCGCCGCCGTCCGGCGGATGGGCCAGCAGCAGCTGGGTGACGGCTTCCTGCATGTCGTCGAGCGACTTTTGCTGCAAACGGCTCAGTTCCGTCACTTCGATTTCCTTGCCGCTTTCCAGGCGCACGGATTCGTTTTTGACGAGGCTGTCGGCGCGCTTGATCATGATGGACAGGTAAATGCGCGTGAGCAGGTAGCCGATCAAAAAACCGTGCACGGAAAAGAACAGCATGATGCCGCCGACGATGGCCATGGCCGTGGGCGTGTCCGTGGCCAGGCTGGGCGCGATGAAGGCGGCCATGCTGCGCGCGCTGCCGGGCAGGCTTTTGAGCTCGATCAAACCCACGCCGACGATGATTTTCGTCAGCCAGTCCGACACTTCCACCAGGTTCGAATTGATTTCCATGGGCGTAGGCGTGCCCAGGAACAAGGTATTGCTGGGGTTGCCGGCCGCCGCCTCGGCTCCGGCGGCGGGCGGTTCGTCCGCGGAGCGGCCCTTGCCATTGGCCCGCTCGTCGGGCGGCGCGGCATTGACGGTGCCCGACGGCAGGCTGCGCGGTATGCCGAACAAAAAGCCCAGCAGCATGCCGCTGACGCAAAAGCCCAGGCTCCACAACAGGGCTGGCACGGCATGGTAATACGGCGGCAGCAGGGCGCCCGCCAGCACGGCCAGCAAGCCCGCCAGCAGGATGAACAGCAGGATATACGGCAGCACGTCGCGCTTGCGCACGGCCGCCGTGGCCGTTTTGCCCGCCTTGTCGGCGCTGTCGTTCAGGTCCACGGTCGCTCCTTGAAAAAGACTGAATCCAGGCAGCCGGCCTGCCGCGTATATATCCCGTAGGAGCCTGTACTGACATCATAAAAAGGGGAGGCGCGATGCAATTGATAAAACGCAAACAGATGGCAGCTTGTGCCTTGTTGCTGCTGGCCGGCGCCGGCAAGGCGGCTGCACCGGAGGCCGCATCGTCCACGGATGCGTCGCGCACCGTGCGCGTGACGGGCCATTACGACAACGCCGTCGGCACCTCGGACGCGGCCAGCCAGGGCGTCATCACCCGGGACCTGATCGTCAACCGGCCCGCCTTGCGCACGGGCGAATTGCTGGAATTCGTGCCGGGACTGATCGTCACCCAGCACAGCGGCGACGGCAAGGCCAACCAGTATTTCCTGCGCGGCTTTAACCTCGACCACGGCACGGATTTCGCCACCTACGTCGACGGCATGCCCGTCAACATGCGCACGCATGCGCATGGGCAAGGCTATTCCGACCTCAATTTCCTCATTCCCGAGCTGGTGCAGCGCATCGACTACAAGAAGGGGCCGTATTTCGCCGGCGAAGGCGATTTCGCCTCGGCGGGCGCGGCGCGCATCCGCCTGGCCGACAGATTGCCGCAAGGCCAGGCCAGCGTGTCCGTGGGCCAGCACGGCTATGTGCGCGCCGTCGTGGCCGATTCGGCCGCTGCCGGGCCCGGCACCTTGCTGTACGGCCTGGAAGTGAACCGCAACAACGGTCCCTGGGACGTGCCGGAAAACGTGCGCAAATACAGCGGCGTGCTGCGCTACAGCCAAGGCACGCCGGACGACGGGTTCAGCGTGACGGGCATGGCGTATCGCAACAGCTGGAACGCCACCGACCAGGTGCCGCTGCGCGCCATAGCGTCCGGCCAGATCGGCCGTTTCGGCAGTCTGGCGCCCAGCGACGGGGGAGATACGTCGCGCGCCAGCCTGTCGTACGCCATGCGCCGGCGCACGGAAAACCGGGTGTTCGAGCTGGACGCCTACCTGATCCGCTCGCAGCTGGAACTCAACAGCGATTTCACGTATTTCCTGGCCAGCCCGGCCACCGGCGACCAGTTCCGGCAAAGCGAGCGCCGCACGGTGGCGGGCGTGAACGCCAGCGAAAGCTGGACCACCGAGCTGGCGGGGTTTTCCATGCGCAACAAGCTCGGCGTGCAGGCGCGCCATGACCGCCTGTCGCCCGTGGGCCTGTACAACACGGTGGACAGAGTGCGGCAAAGCACGGTGCGCGAAGACAAGGTGCGCGAGGCCAGCATCGGCCTGTACGGCGAAAACACGACGCAATGGCTGCCCTGGCTGCGTTCCGTGTCGGGCCTGCGCTACGACGCCTACCGTTTCAAGGTGGCCAGCAGCATAGCCGGCAACAGCGGTACGGCGCAGGATCACGTGGTGTCGCCCAAGCTGTCCCTGATACTCGGTCCGTGGCGCCAGACGGAATTTTTTGTGAACTACGGCAAGGGTTTCCATAGCAACGATGCGCGGGGCACGACGCAGACGCGCTTGCCCGATGGCACGCCTTCGGCTCCCGTCACGCCCCTGGTGCCGACCAGGGGCATGGAACTGGGCGCGCGCACGGAATGGCTGCCGGGCCTGCAAAGCTCGCTGGCCCTGTGGCGGCTTGATCTCGCGTCGGAACTGCTGTTCGTGGGCGACGCGGGCGAAACGCAGCCCAGCCGCGCCAGCCGCCGCCATGGCATCGAGTGGAACAACCATTATGTTGCCGCGCCGTGGCTGCAATTCGACCTGGACCTGGCCGCCTCGCGCTCGCGCTACACGCAGAACGATCCGGCCGGCAACTTCATTCCCGGCGCGATCGGCAAGGTGGCGTCGTTCGGCGTGACGGTGACGGACCGGGGGCCGTGGTCGGGTGCCTTGCAGCTGCGCTATTTCGGCCCCCGTCCCTTGATCGAGGACAATAGCGTGCGCTCCGCCTCGACGACGCTCGCGTATGCGCGCCTTGCGTACCAGCTCAACCGCAAGACGCGGCTGTCGCTCGACGTCTTCAACCTGTTGAATAAACGCGCCAGCGACATCGATTACTACTATGCGTCGCGCTTGCCCGGGGAGGGGGCGGACGGGGTGAACGACCGGCATTTTCATCCGGTGGAACCGCGTTCCGCGCGCCTGACCTTGTCATATGCGTTCTGACAACGTTAAACTGGGGCATGACAGATCATTTAGTAAATACCAGCAAATTCCTTTCCCTCATCCTGCGCCACGCGCCTGAAAAAATCGGCCTCGCACTCGATGCCCAGGGCTGGGCCGATATCGGCCAGCTGCTGGCGCTGGCAGCCCGGCATGGCCGCCGCCTTTCGCGTGAACAATTGGATGACGTGGTGGCGCGCGACAGCAAGTCGCGCTACGCCATCAGCGGCGACGGCTTGCGCATCCGCGCCAACCAGGGGCATTCCTTGGCCGCCGTCGATATCGCCTTGCCGCCCGCCACGCCGCCGGCCATACTGTTCCACGGCACGGCCAGCCGCTTTGTCGAGGCGATCCGCGCGGCAGGCCTGTTGCCGGGAGCGCGCAATCACGTGCACCTGTCGGGCAGCCGCGAAACGGCCGTGGCCGTGGGCGTGCGCCATGGCAAGCCCGTCGTGCTGACGGTCGATGCGGCCGCCATGCAGGCGCAGGGCCACGTGTTTTATGTGTCGGACAACGGCGTGTGGCTGACGCAGGCCGTGCCGCAGGCGTTTATCGGTTTTCCCTGAGGATAGGCCGCACTGCCGCTTCCACGCCCGAGTAGGCCAGCACGGCATCGGGCAGGCGCGCGCCCCGGATGGCGATGGCGGCGACGGCCTGGTCCAGCTCGGCCAGTTCCGCCGGGGTAAAACGCACGCCAGCCGCGCCCAGGTTGTCTTCCAGGTGCGCCATCTGCGTCGTGCCGGGGATGGGCACGATCCACGGCCGCTGCGCCTGCAGCCAGGCCAGGGCGATCTGCGCCGGTGTCGCCTGCTTGCGCGCCGCCCAGTTTTTTACCAATGCCACCAGCGCCAGGTTGTGCGGCAGGTTTTCCGGTGCAAAGCGCGATTCCACCTGGCGGATGTCGCCCTCGGCAAAGCGGGTCTTGATGTCGATGGCGCCCGCCAGGAAGCCCACGCCCAGCGGGCTCCACGGCACGAAGCCGATGCCCAGCTCATCGCACAGGGCCAGCACGCCGTCTTCCGGCCCGCGCCACAGCATCGAGTATTCGCTCTGCACGGCGGAAACGGGCAGGGCTGCATGGGCGCGCCGCAAAGTATTGGCGCCCATCTCGGACAAGCCCCAGTGCAGCACTTTGCCTTCGCGCATCAGGTCCTGCACGGCGCCGGCCACGTCCTCGATGGGCACGTGCGGGTCCACGCGGTGCTGGTACAGCAAGTCGATGCGGTCCGTGCGCAGGCGCTTGAGCATGCCGTCGACGACCAGCTTGACGTGATCGGGGCGGCTGTTGGTGCCGGGACGGCGCTCGCCCGTCTGCTGGTCGATATTCCAGCCGAACTTGGTGGCGATGACGATGTCATTGCGGAATGGCGCCACGCCTTCGCCCAGTATCCTCTCCACCTCGTGCGGGCCGTAGGCTTCGGCCGCGTCGAACAGGGTGACGCCCCGTTCCCAGGCCGTGCGGATAATTTTATGCATTTCGGGACGGCTGGGCACCGTCGTCTGGTAGGTGCGGCTCATGTTTTGCACGCCCAGGCCGATGCTCGATACTTCCAGCTGGCCCAGCTTGCGGCGGCCCGCCACCGTAGCGCGCACCGCCTGGCTCTGTGCCGAGCTGATCAATGGCATGGAGGCCAGGCTGCCCGCCGCCAGCAGGAAACCGCGGCGGCCCGTGCTTGTATCTTTTGTTGGCATGTGTGTTTTCCCTTAAATATCAAGCTTGCGTTCGGCCATCCACTTGACGATGGCGGGATCGCGGTGCGAAAAGAAGCTGCTGGCGCCCGTTTCCAGGGTGGCGATGGCAGCCATGTCCGCTTCGTCGAGGTCAAAATCGTCAATTGCCAGGTTTTCCGCCATGCGCTCGCGGCGCACGGTCTTGGCCAGCACGGCGATGCCCCGGTGCGTGAGCCAGCGCAGGACGACCTGGCCCACGGACTTGCCATGCTTGCCGGCGATGCCCAGCAGCAATTCGTTCGTGAACAGCTTGTTGCGGCCTTCGGCGAACGGCGCCCACGCCTGCGGCTGCACGCCGTGCTCGAGCATGAAGGCCACGCTGTCGGCCTGCTGGTGGAAAGGGTTCACTTCGACCTGGTTGACGGCGGGCGCGATGTCGTTGAAGGCGATGATGTCCATCAGGCGGTCGGGCTGGAAATTGCTCACGCCGATGGCGCGCAGCTTGCCGCCGCGATACGCATCCTGCATGGCGCGCCAGGAGCCGTGCACGTCGCCGAATGGCTGGTGGATGAGGAACAGGTCCAGATAGTCGAGCCGCAGGCGCCGCAGCGACTGCTCAATGGCGTCGCGCGTGCGCTCGTAGCCCGTGTCCTGCACCCACAGCTTGCTGGTGACGAACAGCTGTTCGCGCGCCACGCCGCTGTGGCGGATGCCCTGGCCGACGGCCGCTTCGTTCAGATAGGACGCAGCCGTATCGATCAGGCGGTAGCCGGCGGCGATGGCGTCGATCACGGCGCGTTCGCACTCGGCCGGGTCGGGTATCTGGAAGACGCCGTAGCCGGCGACGGGCATGCTGATGCCGTTGTTCAGGGTGACGCGATGCATGGCTGGCTCCTTCGGTAATTGACAGGAGCTACTTTACGGCGACATCCACTCCTTGATAAGCCGTTGTAATCGGCATGGTCTTATAAGTCATGCTAATGAATCTTGGCCTTGCCCTGGCGCTTGCGGCGCCAGATCAGCACCCCCGTCACGCTCAGGCCCGCTACCAGCATCCCCATGGCGCAGATGAACAGTTTGAAGGGCCAGCCCCACATGGAGGCCATGTGCAGGGCGCTGATCCAGCTGCGGATCGTGTCGCCGCTGGCCTCGCCCGTGGGCAGCCAGACGGCCAGTTGCCGGCCGCTGGCCGCGTCAAAGAAGACGGTGGTCAGGCCCTTGTGGGCGCGCACGTCGCGGCTGCTGCGCACGCTGTAGCTGTAGACACCCAGTCCGCGCTCGTAGGCCAGCGCATTTTCCTCGAGGATGGCAAAGTGCCCGCTGCGCGCCAGTTGCGCCATCAGGCTGCGGCCCTGCGCGCGCGCCGCTGGCCAGTCCAGCCGCGGCCCCGGCGACGGCGTGTGCCGCGCCACCACTTCCTCGGCTGGCTGATGGGGAAATAGCGGATGCATCACGGCCGCATACGCGCCGTACAGATTGAAGGCGACACCGCTCCAGGCGAAGACCAGCAGCATGGCCCACAGCCACAGGCCGCCCGCGCGGTGCAGGTCGAACACCAGTTTATAGCTGCCGCCATGGCGGCGCAGCAGCCACGACGGGCGCCAGCGCAGCAGCCACGGTTTGCTGCCCGGCGAGCGTTTTTTCAGGCGCGCGGGGAAGGTGAGGGCGGCGCCGATGAAGCAGTCGATGGTCCAGACGATGGCAATCAGGCCGAAAATCAGCAAGCCCGTGTCGCCCAGCGCCAGCGCATAGTGCAGGCGCTCGATGAAGGGCAGCAGGTTGATGGCGCCCTGGCCGATCTCGCCCCATTTCCGCTGGCCCAGTAGCGCGCCCGTGTACGGATCGATGAACACTTCATCGCTGGCCAGCGGTGATTCGTCGCCCGGGCGCAGGTAAAACACCATGCTGCGGCCTGTTGGCGCCGACAGCGGCGCGTAGCTGACCTGCGCCTGCGGGAAGCGCGCGGCGACGGACTCGCGCAGCAGCAGGGCGTCGAGCGGCGCGGCGCGCGGCGTTGGCGGCGCCGCGCGGAAGACGGCGGGCAGCAGGGCCGCCTCCAGTTCATCCTTCCACGCGAGCGCGCTGCCCGTGACGCCGGCCACGATGAGGAAGCCGGCCATCAGCAGGCCGGCGTAGCGGTGCATGGCCGCCAATGCCGGCCGTATCTGCAGCGATGGCATCAGAACCGGTACATGGCGCTGACGTTGGCCGTGCGTTCGGCATTGCGATAGCACAGGTTGGGCAGGTAGCCGCAGTCATACAGGGTCTGCTTGTTGAGCACATTGTTGACGTTGAGGGCAAACTGCCACGGTCCGCGCGACACGCCCAGCGCCGCATCCCACTGCGTGATGCCGCCATTGCGGATGTTCAGGTTCTCGCCGTCGGAGTTCGAGCGCATGGCGCCGAGAAAACGCATGCCCAGCGCCGCATATGCGGGCAGCGCCGTGCCCAGGTTGAACGCTTGGCGGGCCCAGGCCGAGGCGCTGTGGCGCGGCGCGCCCGCTTGCTGCAAGCCCAGGTCGCCGTTATTGCTCTTCCTGACTTCCGTATCGAGGTAGGTGTATTGCGCGATCAGGCTCAGGCGGCTGGCGAACTCCGTGCGCGCTTCCAGTTCCACGCCGCGCGAGCCCACCTGGCCCGTTTGCTGCAGGCGGCCCGGGTTGCCGATGTCGGAGGTGGTGACGTTGTCGCGCACCAGGTCGAAGACGGCCGCCGTGTAGCTGGCGCGCTGGCCCGCGGGTTCATAGCGCACGCCCGCTTCGAACTGCTTGCCGCGCGACGGTTTCAGGGCGTCGCCGGTGGCCGTGATGCCCAGTTCGGGCGAAAACGAGGTGGCGTAGCTGACGTACGGCGCCCAGCCGCCATCGAACAGGTAGACGGCGCCCACGCGGCCCGTGGTGGCCGATGGCGACTGGTGGAAGTCGGGTTTGACGGCGCCGCTATGGAGGTCGGTGACGTCGCGCGACTGCGTGGCCTTGTCGCGGCGCAGGCCGGCCGTCACGACCCAGCGGTCCCATTTCAATTGATCCTGCGCATACAGGCCCAGCTGGCGCGACGGCGCATCGGCGCGCGTGGGCGCCTTCGATGGCACCAGCGGCTGCTTGCCGTACACGGGCTGGTACAGGTCGATCGGCGCGATAAAGCCTTTTTGATGCCAGTAATCGTCCGTGTTGCGGATGTTCGCGTAATCGGCGCCCAGCAGCACCTGGTGCGCCAGGCCGCCGGTGGCAAACCGCGCCTGCAGCTGGGTATCGGCGAACAGGCTCTTCGACGCCGTATCGACGGGCATGAAATAGCGCTCCACCGTGCCGTCGTCATTCAGACCCAGGGGAAACATGTCCGTGCGGTCGTTCTTCAGGCGCGTATAGCGCAGGTTCTGGCGCAGCGACCAGGTGTCGTTGAAGCTGTGCTCGAATTCGTAGCCCAGCATGGTATTGCGGCGCTTGAAGCGGTTATCGTCGCCCATCAGGTTGACGCTTGGGTCGACCTGGCCCCGCGGGCCAGGCTGCAGCAGCTGGTTGGGAAACGCGTACTGCTGGTTGTCCTGCTCGTAGCGGGCCAGCAGGGTCAGACGCGTGGCGGGGCCTGCCTGCCAGGTGAGCGAAGGCGCGAAGTACAGCCGGTTGTCGCGGTCGTGGGCTAGCCGCGTATGGGCTTCGCGGCCCAGCATGACGACCCGGTACGTCCAGGCGCCTGGCGCGTCGAGGGCGCCGCCCACGTCGGCTTTCAGCTGGCGGCGCTGGTAGCTGCCGTACTCAATCCCCACTTCACGCACGGCATCCGCGCTGGGGCGCTTGCTGACGGCGTTGACCATGCCGCCCGGTGGAATCTGCCCGTACAGCACGGACGCGGGGCCGCGCAGCACTTCCAGGCGTTCCAGGCCATACGGCTCGATCGAGGCGCCAAAGGTGCGGCCCGAATTGCGCAAGCCGTCCTGCAGGATGCCGTTCGTCTCGATGGTGAAGCCGCGCAGCAGCGAGGAATCGTCGCTGCCCAGCGGGCGCTGGTTCGGCGTCACGCCAGCCGTGTAGCGCAGGGTTTCGTCGAGCGATTCGGCATTGCGGTCGCTGATTTCATCGGCCGTGACCACCGAGACGGATTGCGGGTTCTCGTTCAGCGCCGTATCGGTCTTGGTGGCCGAGGCGGAGCGCCGCGCCACATAGCCGCGCACGGGGCCTGTCGCCGTTTCGCGTTCGCTGCTGGCATGGATGGTGATGGCGGGCAGGGTGGCGCTGGCCTGGGCGCCGGCTGCTGCAGGTGCTGTCTCTGCCCGCAGCGCATACGCGCCGTTGGCGCCCGCCACCAGGCGCACGCCGTGGCCGCGCAGCAGTTCCTCGAAGCCCTGGCGCACCGTGTAGCTGCCCGCCAGGCCGGCGCTGCGCTTGCCCTGCAAGAGCGCCGCATCGGCTGATAGTTCCACGCCGGCCGCGCTGGCGAACGCGGTCAGGGTCCGCTCCAGCGGGCCGGCGGGAACCGCGTACTGGCGCTTGGCTTGCGCATTCTCAAGCGCCTGGGCGCGGGCGGCAGGGGCAGTGACGGCCACGGTGCCAAAGGCGGTACCTGCCAGTAACAGGGCCTGGATGGCGGCGGCGAGGGGAAACGGGCGCAGCTTGGGGG
>NZ_JBWKYD010000025.1:0-88798 GCF_059423585.1 Janthinobacterium sp. GW460-12-1-14-LB5
ATGACGATTTATAAGGAAGAAATCTTCGGCCCCGTGCTGTGCATCGTGCGCGTGCCCGATTTTGCCACCGCGCTGGATCTCGTCAATGCGCATGAATACGGCAACGGCACGGCCATCTACACGCGCGACGGCAACACGGCGCGCGAATATACGCACCGCGTGCAGGTGGGGATGGTGGGCGTGAACGTGCCGATCCCCGTGCCGATGGCTTTCCACAGCTTCGGCGGCTGGAAGCGCAGCCTGTTCGGCGACCACCATGCGCACGGCCCCGAATCGGTGCGTTTCTATACGAAGCAGAAGGCCGTGACGCAGCGCTGGCCGGCCTCGACGGCGGCCGGGGCCGAGTTTGCCATGCCGACCCTGAAGTAATCCCGCTGTAAAACCCGCTGGTTCGCTTCTTGCTTGATGCAATGGTTAACTATTTAGCCATTGCAGATCGCTCCCATGACGTCCAGCCGTACCCAGCCTTTGCGCATCGTTGTCGTCAACACTATTGTCGAGCATGGCGTGCACGAGAATGCGGCCTTGGCTGCCCAGGTGCAGCGCGGCAATGCCTTGCGCATCGGCTTGCTGGAATCGGGGTACGACATCGTCGCCTCGCTTCCAGCCGACCTCTACCTTCCCGAGCGCATCGCGCAACTGCAGCCTGACCTCATCATCATCGACGCGGAATCGGATGCGCGCGACGTGCTCGAACACATTGTCATCGCCACGCGCGACGAGCGCCGCCCCATCGTCCTGTTCACGGAAGACGGCGCCACGGCCAGCATCGACGCGGCCATGGCGGCCGGCGTATCCGCCTATATCGTGGCCGGCTTGCAGGCCGAGCGCATTCAACCGGTGCTCAACGTGGCGCTGGCGCGCTTCCGCCAGGAAGAAAAACTCCGCGCCGAATTGATCGAGTCGCGCCATAAATTGCTGGAGCGCAAGGTGATCGAACGGGCCAAGGGCTTGTTGATGACGCATCACGGCTTGACGGAAGAGCAGGCCTACCAGCGCCTGCGCAGCATGGCCATGAACAAGAAACTCAAGCTGGCCGATATCGCCCAGCGCATCCTCGACGTGGAAGACTTGCTGGGATGAATCGTTCATTTCCTGATACATGCTGGTGCATCGCACCATCGCGGTGCGTTTCCCGCCGCCATCAACCGGGCATGCACGGGCACGGTCCTTGCTGCTGGAACAGCATGACCTTGCCCATGGCGGCGCGGCAAAACAGTACTTATCAGCAAGGAATGGTATGACAGAGCAAATGGGCAAAGAGACAGGGCAGGGCGTCCAGGTGTTGCGGACCCTGCAGCCAGAAAAACAGACGATACGCATCGGCTACCTGCCGCTAACCGATTGCGGCTCGCTGGTGATGGCGTCGAAGATGGGCCTGGATGAAAAATACGGCATCAAGATCGAACTGAGCCGCGAAATGTCGTGGGCCGGCGTGCGCGACAAGCTGAACAGTGGCGAACTCGACGCTGCGCACGTGCTGTATGGTCTCGTATATGGCGTGCAGATGGGCATCGGCGGGCAGCGGCATGACATGGCCGTATTGATGAATCTCAATCACAGCGGCCAGGCCGTGACCCTGTCGGCGGCGCTGGCGCGCGAGGGCGCCCACGATGGCGATTCGCTGGCGCGCCACCTGCGCGGCGCGGCGCGTCCGTTTGCGTTTGCGCATACTTTTCCGACCGGCAATCACGCGATGCTGCTGCAATACTGGCTGGCCGCGCAGGGCATCGATCCGCTGCGCGACGCGCGCGTGATGACGGTGCCGCCGTCGCAGATGGTGGCGGCCTTGCGCGCGGGCCAGATGGATGGCTTTTGCGCGGGCGAGCCGTGGGGCTACAAGGCCATCGTCGATGGCGTGGGCGTGACGGCCACCACCAGCGGCGCCATCTGGCCCGACCATCCGGGCAAGGTGCTGGGCACCAGCGCCGCGTTTGCGCACGCGCATCCGAACAGCTGCCGCGCCCTGATCGCTGCCGTGCTCGAGGCGGGGCGCTGGATCGACGCCAGCGATGCCAACCGGCTGGCCATGGCGGCCACCCTGGCCGAGCCCGCTTATCTGCATACGCCGCAGGAAATGCTGGCGCCGCGTGTTCTCGGCCATTACCAGGATGGCCTGGGCAAGACCTGGGACGAGGCGCACGGCTTGCAGTTTTACGGCGAAGGCGCCGTCAATTTTCCGTATCTGTCCGACGGCATGTGGTTCATGACCCAGCACCGGCGCTGGGGCTTGCTGCGCGACGAACCCGATTACCTGGCGGTGGCAAGGCAAGTCAACCGCATCGACCTGTACCGCCAGGCGGCGGAAATGACGGCCACGCCATTGCCAGCGTCCCCCATGCGCAGCTCGACCCTGTGCGATGGCGTCGTGTGGGACGGCAGCGCGCCGGAAGCGTACGCGGCATCGTTTGCCATCGGCCATTTTTTCTGATTGGAGAGTTTGTCATGGCACAACAAGGAAGCGTAACCCTGGTCGGCGCCGGTCCCGGGGACCCGGACTTGCTGACGATCAAGGCGGTGAAGGCCATCGCGCGGGCCGACGTGGTGCTGATCGACGACCTCGTCAACCCGGCCATTCTCGCGCATGCGGCGCAAGGCGTGCGCGTGGTCGAGGTGGGCAAGCGGGGCGGCTGCGCTTCCACGCCGCAAGCGTTCATCGAACGCCTGATGCTGGCCGAGGCCCGCGCCGGCCTGCACGTGGTGCGCCTGAAAGGGGGCGATCCGTATTTGTTCGGGCGCGGCGGCGAAGAGCGCGCCTACCTGCGCAGCCACGGCGTGGCCGTCGACGTGATCCCCGGCATCAGCAGCGGCCTTGCCGCACCGTCCAGCATCGGCGTGCCGCTGACGCACCGCAGCTGGAGCCAGGGCGCGATCTTCGTTACCGGTCATGGCAAGGATAGCGCCTCGGAGCCGAACTGGCTTGCGCTGGCGCAAAGCGGCTTGACCCTGGTCATCTACATGGGCGTGGCCAGGGTGGCCGCCATCCAGGCGGGCTTGCTGGCCGGCGGCATGGCGCCCGGCACGCCCGTGGCCGTGGTGCAATCGGCCAGCCTGCCGGCGCAGCGCCAGTTGCTGAGCACCTTGCAGGAGCTGCCCGACCACTTGCAGGCCAGCGGCCTGGGCAGCCCCAGCATCATCGTCGTGGGCGACGTGGTGCGCTGCGCCGATGCCTGGGATGACCATGGCGCCGGCACCTTGCTGGCCGCCTGCGTCTGAGCCTGCTGGCGCCTAGCGGATCGGCAGGGCCACGGGGCGGATGGGCGCCGCGTCGCCGCCACGGAATTTCAGCGACGCGCCGATGAAGGCGAACTGGTACACCTTGTCGCGCGACAACGCTTCCAGGTCGACCAGTTCCAGGATGGGCGTGCCCTGCTGCGCCAGCAGATAGGTGTGCACAGGCAGGTAATTGTTCGCCACTTCGGACGGAAACGCCTCGAAACTGAGGTTGTCCGCGCCCACCACCATGGCGCCGCCATCTTCCACGAGGAATTTCGCCGCATCGAGCGACAGGCCGGGCGGATTGGCCATGTACGCTTGCGCCTGCTCATAATGCTGCATGCGGCCCGTGCGTATCAGCACCACGTCGCCTTTTTCCAGCGTGACCTTCTGTTTTGCCAGCGCCGCGCGCAAGTCTTGCCGCGTCACCCGGTAATTGTCGGGCAGTTGCGACAAGCCCTTGGCCACGGCCACGTCGATCAGCACGCCGCGCGCCACGATGGGCGGCAGTTTTTCAGCCCCCGTCACGGTCCAGCCCCGGTCGCCCAGGTATTGTTCCTCCGTAAAACCGTTCCAGATCTTGCCGTTCAAGCCGAAATGGTTGAGGGCGTCGATATGCGTGCCCATGTGCGCATACATGGACACGGCCGAGCCCGTGTAACTGACGTGGCGGTTCATGGCGTCGCCCACCTGCATCGAGTCGGCCACCACATTGCCCTTCGGTGTGTGCGTCATCCACATCTGATAGGGCGGGTCGCCTGCCGCCTGCCAGCTGGGCATGCCGACATAGAAATCGACGGCCAGGTCGTAGCTCTTGCCGCCGTCGATGCGGGCCAGGATGGCGGCGCGCGAGGCTGGCGTCATCAGGTTCAGGCGGCCGATCTCGTCTTTCGGACCCCAGGGGCTGATGCCCACTTCGGGCAGGGCGGCGGCTTGCGTCGTTCCTGCCAGCAGCGCCAGCAGCAGGGCGGTCAGGGTGGCGGATGGTTTGAACATGGTGTGCTCCTTGTATCAGCGAAAGAAAGAAGCAACCATCATATTGTTTTTCATTTCAATGATAATCAGCGATAAAATAATAAGATATTCAACTGGAAGGAAAGAATGATGGATGTTCTCGCGCACATGCGCGTGTTTCGCAAGGTGGTCGAGCGCGACAGCTTCAGCAAGGCGGCGCTGGACTTGCACCAGTCGGCGGCCGCCATCAGCAAGCAGGTGCGCCAGCTCGAAGCGCGCCTGGGTACCGTGCTGCTGGTGCGCACGACGCGGCGCATGAGCCTGTCGGACGGCGGGCGTGCCTACTATCTTGAATGCTGCCGCCTGCTCGATGAAATCGACGCGCTGGAATTGGCCACGCGCGGCTGCGCCGGCAAGGTGGCGGGGCGGTTGCGCGTGAATGCGCCGCTGTCGTTTGGCCTGAAGGTGCTGTCGCCGCTGCTGCCGGACTTCATGACCCGTTATCCGGACGTCAAGATCGAGATGACCCTGGACGACCGCCTGCGCGACGTGGTGGGCGAAGGCTACGACGTGTCGCTGCGCATCCGCGCCGCGCTGGCCGATTCGACCCTGGTGGCGCGCCGCCTGGGCGACGTCGAGCAAATGATCTGCGCAGCGCCGGCCTACCTCGTCCGGCGTGGCACGCCAGGCCAGGCGCAGGATCTGCACGGCCACGACTGCCTGGCCTACCGGCTGGCCGACAGTCCCGGCGTCTGGCAGCTGGCCGGGCCGGAAGGGGCGAGCAGCATCGTGCTGCCCGTGCGCTTTTCCGCCGACAGCAGCCTGTTGCTGGCCGACATGCTGGTGGCCGGCATCGGCGTCGGTGCGCTGCCGTCGTTCGTCGCCGCGCCGCTGCTGGCCAGCGGCGCCCTGGTGCGCGTGCTGCCGTCGCACGCCATGGCCAGGCGCGGCGTGTATGCCTTGATGCCCGATGGACGCCACGTGCAGGAAAAGGTGCGCGCTTTCTGCGACTTCCTGGCCGGGGCGCTGCAGGGGGCCTAGGCGCCAGGTGTTTTCCAGGGTAACTATCATGCGCCCTTTTTTTCATGCACAGATGCGTCGGGCATGAGCTTTGATAGTATCCTCGTACTTGCTGGGCGGCGGGGCGCCGCACATTCGAGGAAACCGGAATAAGCGATCGACAATGCACACTTTGAGCAAGGGCGGGACGGCAGCGGGTATCAGAATCTGGGCGGGTGGCTTGCTGCTGGCCTTGGCGGTGGGCGGCGCGCTGTATGCGGGCGCGGCGCGCACGGTCAATGACGACGCCGAACAGCGTTTCGACAATCTCACGCATGGCGCCCAGCATAGCCTGATCACGCGCGTAAAAAGCTATTCCGACCTGCTGCGCGGCCTCGAAGCCCTGTTCCGTACCAGCGAGCATCTGACGCGCCGCCAGTTCCACGATTACGTGGCCGGCCTCGATATCGCGCGCCAGTTTCCCGCCATCGAATCGGTCAACTACGCGGTGGCCGTCCCATCGGCGCAGCGCGCCGCCTTCATCGAGGCCGTGCGCCGCGACACCAGTCTGGCACCGCGCGGCTATCCCGATTTCACCCTCCGCCCGCCCGGCGAGCGGCCCGAATACACGGTGCTCACTTACCTGGAGCCCGATTCCCTGCTGGGCGAGCGCATGGGCGTCGATATCGGCGCCAACCCGCTGGTGGCCCAGTCCCTGGCGCAGGCGCGCGACAGCGGCGAGGTCAGCGCGTCGGGGCAGGTGATCATGATCAAGGGGCCGCCCGCGCATATCGGCCTGGGCATGCGCCTGCCCGTGTACCGCAACGGCATGCCGCAGGGCAGCGTGGCCGAGCGCCGCGCCGCCTACCAGGGCTCCGTCGGCATCGGCTTCGGCGTGGCGCAGCTGGTGCACAGCGCGCTCGAACGCAGCGCCCTGGAACCGCTGCACCTGACCCTGTACAGCGCCGCAGACCCGTTGCCGGCCAGCGGGACCCTGACCATTACGCCGCAGGACCGGCTGCTGTTCAACGACGATGGCGACCTGGCGGCGCCGCCGCCGCAACCGGGCAGCGATGCCGCGTATTTCGACCAGGTGCTGCCCGTGGCTTACCAGGGCGGCCTGTGGAAAGCCCATTTCCGCGTGCGCAAGGCGGAGCTGTACAGCCCTTTCGACCGCTATTTCCCGTGGCTGGCGCTGGCCGTCGGCGTGGCCGGCACGCTGCTCGGTTATGGCTATATCTTTACCCTGTACCGTTCGCGCCGCAGCGCGGTGGCGCAGCGCACCCTGCTCGACACGGTGCTCGACAGCGTCGACGCCTATGTCTACATGAAGGATGCCGACCTGCGCTACCGCTACGTGAATGCGCGCACGGCGAAGATACTGGGCCGCCCGGCGGAGCAGCTGATCGGCCGCCAGGATGGTGAATTGATGCTCGGCGATGCCGCCGCCGCCGCGCAGCTGACGGAGCGCCAGGTGTTCGACAGCGGCGCCAAGTTCGTCGGCGAGGAGCGCTTCGTCGATGCGCAGGGCCAGGTGCATCACCTGTGGAGCGTGAAGGTGCCGCTGGGCTTGCCCGGTCCCGTCACGGGCCTGATCGGCCTGTCCACCGACGTGACGGAACTGCACCGCCTGAAGGAGCAGGCCGACGCGGCCAGCCAGGCCAAGAGCGACTTCCTGTCGAACATGAGCCATGAAATCCGCACGCCGATGAACAGCATCATCGGCATGGCGCACCTGGCGCTGAAATCGGTGGCCGATGCGCGCCAGCGCGACTACCTGCAGAAAATCTTCCATTCGGGCCAGCATTTGCTGGGCCTGATCAACGACATCCTCGATTTTTCCAAGATCGAGGCGGGCAAGCTGGAGCTGGAGGTGCTGGACTTCCGTCTCGACACCCTGCTGGCGAACATCGCCAGCCAGCTCGGCGATGCGGCCGCCGTCAAGGGCCTGGCGCTGCAGTTCGATATCGCGCCGGAGCTGCCGCAGCGCTGGCGCGGCGACCCGCTGCGCCTGGAACAGGTCTTGCTGAACCTGGCCAGCAACGCCATCAAGTTTTCCGACAATGGCAGCATCTTCGTGCGCGTGCGCCAGTCCGAGGAGCGCGCCAGCCACAGCATGCTGCGCTTCGAGGTGCAGGACCGGGGCATCGGCATGAACCAGGAAGAGGTGGCGCAGCTGTTCCGTTCCTTCCACCAGGCCGACCCGTCGACCACGCGCAAGTATGGCGGCAGCGGCCTGGGGCTGGTGATCAGCAAGCAGCTGGTGGAGTTGATGGGCGGCAAGGTGGGCGTGTACAGCCAGCCGGGCCTGGGCAGCACCTTCTGGTTCACGGCGCGCCTGGAGAAAAGCGCGCAGGCCAGCGACGAGCGCATCGCCGAGGTGGAGCCGGAAGTGCTGGGGGTGATACGCGGCGCGTCCATCCTGCTGGTGGAAGACAACGTCTTCAGCCAGCAGGTGGGCTGCGAATTGCTGGAAGACGCCGGCGCCACCGTTTGCGTCGCCTGCAATGGCCGCGAAGCGCTGGAATTGCTGGCCCATCGGCGCTACGATTGCGTGCTGATGGACGTGCAGATGCCGGAGATGGATGGCTTCGAGGCGACGCGCCGTATCCGCGCCGACCCGCAGCTAGCCGGCCTGCTGGTGATCGCCATGACGGCCAATGCGGGCAGCGAAGACCGCGCCCGCTGCCTGGCGGCGGGCATGGATGAATTCGTGACCAAGCCGATCGCCCCGAATCTGCTGTTCCACCTGCTGGCGAAATGGTTCCGCTTGCGTGGAGGCATAGGCCATGCGCGCGCGGGCGACAGGCTGGTGGCCGTGCCGAAAACGCCGCCGTCGGACGCTTCGCCGGAGCCGCGCGACACAGCCATCCTCGACCTGGCCACGCTGGCGCTCACGTTCAGCAATGATGCAGTGAAGATGCGCAAGTACACCCAGCTGTTTCTCGACACGGCGCGCGACGGCATCGCCGAAATGGAGCAAGCCATGGCGCTGGAAGACCTGGGACGGCTGGCCGACCTGGGCCACCGCAGCAAATCGTCGGCGCTGGCCGTGGGCGCCCATGCCTTTGCCGGCCTGTGCACGTCGATCGAAGGCTTGCGCCGGGGCGGCGACCTGCAGCAGGCGCGCGCCTTGCTGACGGCGCTCGGGCCGGCGCTGGCGCAGGTGGCGGAACAAATTTCCATGGAATTTGCCGCCAGCGACGCTCCCTGACGCAGGCAGCGGCGATAATAGGCGTTTGACGTCTGCGGCCACCCGGCCGCAGACGCGGCAACCCATCGGATCAGCATGCATACTCCCGTCACGCCCGGCCTCCTCATCCTGCATGGCAACCAGCTGGAACAGCTGCGCGCCGCCGTCTTCCAGTGGCTGCGCCAGCACCCGCTGGCACCGCTGGAAACGGATATCTTCCTGGTGCAGTCGAACGGCGTGGCCGAGTGGCTGAAGATCGCCCTGGCCGAGGAAATGGGCGTATGCGCCGCCACGCGCATCGCGCTGCCGGCGCGCCTGCTGTGGGAAAGCTACCGGGGCATGCTGGGGCGCGAGCGCGTCCCGCGCGTGTCGCCGTTCGATAAATCCCCGCTGACGTGGCGTTTGATGCGCTTGCTGCCATCTTTGCTGGCCGACCCCGTCTTTGCGCCGCTGCGCTACTTCCTGGCCGATGGCGATAGCGAACGCCGGCTGCAGCTGGCCGAGCGCCTGGCCGATTTGTTCGACCAGTACCAGGTCTACCGCGCCGACTGGCTGGCCGACTGGGCGGCCGGGCGCGACCAGCTGCGCACGGCCCGCAATGAAGCCATCGCACTGAAGGAAGACCAGCGCTGGCAGGCGCAGTTGTGGCGCGCCGTGGCGGCCGATGTCGAGGCTTTCGAGCGCGACACGGGCCGCGCCGACATCCACGACGCCTTCCTGGCGGCGATCGCCGCCGGCGATGCACCCGCTGGCAAGCTGCCGCGCAGGGTGGTGCTGTTCGGCGTGTCGGCCCTGCCGTACCAGACCTTGCAGGCGCTCGCCGCGCTGGCGCGCCACACCCAGGTGGTGCTGGCCGTGCCGAATCCGTGCCAGTTTTACTGGGGCGACATCATCGACGGGCGCGACCTGCTGCGCGCGGAAAACAAGCGCCAGCGGCAGCGCAACGGCACCGACCTGGCGCAGATTCCGCTGGAAGAACTGCATGCGCACAGCCATCCGCTGCTGGCCAGCTGGGGCAGGCAAGGGCGCGATTTCATCCGCATGCTCGACGAATTCGACGAACACGCGCAAGCCGAAGGGCGCGACGACAGCCTGCGCATCGACCTGTTTGGCGAGGAAACGGGGGAAACCCTGCTGCAGCAGGTGCAGGTGGCCATCCGCGAACTGCGTCCGCTGGCCGAACACGAGCAAACGCCGCCCGACGCCGGCGCCGGCGACCGCTCGATCGAATTTCACGTGGCACACAGCGTGCAGCGCGAAGTGGAGGTGCTGCACGACCAGCTGCTGGCCATGTTCGCGCACAGCGCCGAGACGGGCTTGCGTCCGCGCGACGTGGTGGTGATGGTACCCGACATCGACACCTTTACGGCCGCCATCCACGCCGTCTTCGGCCAGTACCGGCGCAACGACGAGCGTTTCATCCCGTTCGAGATCGGCGACGTGAAGGACCGCAGCGTCAACCCGCTGCTCGTCGCGCTCGAGTGGCTGCTGCAGCTGCCGCAGCAGCGCTGCCGCCAGAGCGAAGTGCGCGACCTGCTCGACGTGCCGGCGCTGGCCGTCCGCTTTGGCCTGCAGCCGGACGACCTGGCTACCCTGGGCGCCTGGATCGAAGGGGCGGGCGTGCGCTGGGGCCTGGACCAGGAACACCGCGCCGGCCTGGGGCTGGGCGCGGCCGGGGAACAGAATGCGTGGATCTTCGGCGTGCGGCGCATGCTGCTCGGCTATGCCAGCGGCGATGGCGCCAGCTTTGGCGGCATCGAGCCGTATGCGGAAGTGGGCGGCCTCGATGCGGCGCTGGCAGGGTCTTTGGCGCAGCTGGTCGAGGCGCTGCTGCACTGGCGCACCGTGCTGGCCGGCGCGCGCACGCCGGCCGAATGGGGTGAACAGGCGCGCGCGCTGCTGGCGGCCTTCTTTGACGCCGACGACGAGGGCGACCGTTTGACCCTGGCGCAGCTGGAAGGCGCCTTGCAAGGCTGGCTGGAAACCTGCGAACACGCGGGCTTTGTCGAGCAGGTGCCGCTGTCCGTGCTGCGCGTGGCGTGGCTGGGCGCGCTGGACGAGCCGACCCTGAACCATCAATTCGTCTCCGGCGGCGTGACCTTCTGCACGCTGATGCCGATGCGCGCCGTGCCGTTCCGCGTGGTGTGCCTGCTGGGCATGAACGATGGCGACTTCCCGCGCCGCGCGCCAAAGGCCGATTTCGACTTGCTGGCGCTACCCGGCATGGCCCGCCCGGGCGACCGCTCGCGCCGCGACGACGACCGCTACCTGATGCTCGAAGCCTTGCTGGCCGCGCGCGACAAACTGTACGTGAGCTGGGTGGGGCGCAATGTGCGCGACAATTCCGAACAGCCGCCGTCCGTGCTGGTGTCGCAGCTGCGCGACTACCTGGCCGCCGGCTGGTCGCTGGATCGGCACCTGGCGTCGCTCACCACGGAACACGCGCTGCAGCCGTTCAGCCGCCGCTATTTCGAGGCGGGCGGCCTGCTCACCTATGCGCGCGAATGGCGCGTAGTCCATACCGATGCCGATGCGGCGGATGCGGACATGCAGGCCGCCGCGCTGCCGCTGGGCCCTTACGAACTCGATCCCGGCACGCGCCTGAAACTGGGCGAACTGGCCAGCTTTTTGCGCCAGCCCGTCAAGTACTTCTTTCGCCGCCGCCTGAGCGTGTATTTTGCCGACGCGGCCATGCTGGGCGAGGATGAGGAGCCGTTCGGCCTGAATGCGCTCGAGCGCTATCTGCTGGAAGACACCATGCTCGATGACGGCGGTGCCGTCGAAGCGCTGGACGACGTGCGCGCCAGCCTGGAAGCGCGGGCAGGGAAACTGGCGCGCGAAGGCGTGCTGCCCATCGGCCTGATCGGCCGGCAGGTGCAGGCGCAGCTGGTCGAGGCGCTGGTGCCCGTGCGTAGCGCGTGGCTGTCGCTGCGCGCCTCGTTCCCGTACGCGGCCGACAAGCGCGCCATCAACTTGCCGTTTGGCGAGCTGCAGGTCGACGACTGGCTCGACAAATTGCGCAGCAACGGGCAGGAGACGGCCTGGCTGATGCAGATTTCCTCGAAAGTGACGGACAAGGGCGGCCTGGCGCGCGGCGACAAGCTGATGCTGATGTGGCTGCGCCAGCTGGCCGCCGCCGCCCTCGGTTTTCCCGTCACCGGCTATCTGGTGGCGCGCGACGCCATCGTCAGCATGGCGCCGCTCGATCCGGCCAGTTCGCGCGACGCGCTGGCGACCCTGCTGGCGCTGTGGCGCGAAGGCATGAACCATCCGCTGCCCACGGCGTGCAAGACGGGGCTGGCGCTGGTGCAGCAGGGCGACCCGCGCGCCGTCTACGATGGCGGTTTTGAACTGTCTGGTGAGCGCGCAGAATTGTGCCTGGCGCGCCTGTGGCCCGAGTTTTCCGCGCTGGCGCTTGAGGAAGCATGGGAAGACTGCACGCGCGAGCTGTATGGCCCGCTGGCCGACTGGCTGCAACAACACATTACGATCGACCCGATCAGCGCGCCCGATGACGGCGCGGGAGAAGAACAATGACGAGCCATCTGCTCAACCCCCTGGTGTTCCCCCTGCACGGCTCGCGCCTGATCGAGGCGTCCGCCGGCACGGGCAAGACCTGGACCATCGCCGCACTGTATGTGCGCCTCGTGCTGGGACACGGCAACGACGACAGCCGTTTTACGCGGCCGCTGCTGCCGGCCGACATCCTCGTGATGACGTTTACCCGCGCCGCCACGCGCGAATTGTCGAACCGCGTGCGCGAACGCCTGATCGAGGCGGCCGCGTATTTTCGCCACGAATCTGGCATGGAACCCGGCGGCAGCGACCCGTTTCTCGACGCCTTGCTCGAGTCCTATCCGGACGAAAGCGAACGGCAAAAGGCCGCGCACCGGCTGATGCTGGCCGCCGAGACGATGGATGAAGCGGCCATCTTCACCATCGACGCCTGGTGCCAGCGCATGCTGCGCGAGCACGCGTTCGACAGCGGCAGCCTGTTCGACGAAGAACTGGTCAGCGACGAGCAAGCCCTGTTCGAGGATGCGGCCCACGATTACTGGCGCCAGCAAGTCTATCCCTTGCCGCCGCAGGCGCTCGACGTGCTGCTGGCCTGCTGGCCCGACGTCGGGGCGTTGAAGAAGGGCGTGCGCGAACTGGCGCGCCGCGCCGGCAGCATGCAGATGGCCGACGATGAGCCCTTATCGGTCCTGATCGCGCGCGAACAGCGGGCGCTGGCCGCGCAGCTGGCCACCCTGAAGGCGGGCTGGGTCGAGCGCACGGAGCAGATGGCCGTGTGGATCAACGACCACCGCGCCGCCAATCCCAAGTGTTTTAACGGCGTCAAGATGAAGCCGGAGAACCTGGCAAAGTGGTTCGACGGCTTGCGCCGCTGGGCGCAGGATCCGCTGTTGCTGCTGCCCGCCATCACGGCCAAGGCGTGGGAGCGCCTGACGCCGTTCGGCATCGAGGATGCGTTCGCCAAGAGTTTCACGGCGCAAGTGCCCGAGTGCTTCGAACATACGGAAGCGCTGGGGACGGCCCTGGCGGCCATCACGCCGCTGGCGCACAAGCTGCATCTGCATGCGGCGGCGGCCATCGCGCGGCGCATGGATCAGTTAAAACGCCAGTCGCGCCAGTTCGGCTTTGCCGACATGCTGCAACGGCTGCACGATGCGCTGGCCGGCGAGAATGGCGCGGCGCTGCGCCAGCGCATCGTCGACCAGTACCCGCTGGCCATGGTCGATGAATTCCAGGATACGGCCCCTGCACAGTATCAGATCTTCAATTTGCTGTACCGCATTGCGGAGAATGATCCCGCGCAAGGATTGTTCCTGATCGGCGATCCGAAACAGTCGATCTACGGCTTTCGCGGCGCCGATATCCAGAGCTACCTGGCGGCGCGGCGCGCCACCACGGGTCGCCACTACCAGCTGGGCACCAATTACCGCTCGACGGCGCCCCTGGTGGCGGCCGTCAACCAGCTGTTCCTGCATGCCGAGCGCGCCGAAGTGCCGGCCGGCGCCTTCCGCTACCGCAAAAACGGCGAGAATCCGCTGCCGTTCGAGGCCGTCGACGCCAAGGGCCGCGACGAATGGCTGGTGAACGCCGGCGGCCCGCTGCCGGCCCTGCTGGCCGCCTGCGCCAGCGATGAAGGGCTGCGCGGCGACAGCTACCGCGAGTATTTCGCGCAGCATTGCGCGGAGCACATCGTCGCCATGCTGGGCGATGCGCAAGCGGGTTTCGACGGTCCCGACGGTTTTACGCGCCTGCAGCCGGCCGACGTCGCCATCCTCGTGCGCGACCGCAAGGAGGCTGCCGCCATCCGCCGCGCGCTGGCGCGCCGCCGGGTTGCCAGCGTCTACCTGTCCGACAAGGATTCCGTCGTCGACAGCGAGGAAGCGCAAGACGTGCTGCGCTGGCTGGCGGCGCTGGCCAACCCGCTCGACGGCGGCCTGGCGCGCGCCGCGTTTGCCACGCGCACCATCGGCCTGTCGCTGGGCGAGCTGGCGCGCCTGTCGAGCGATGAACTGGAGTGGGAGCGCCGGGTCGAGCAATTGAAGGCCCTGCACCTGATCTGGCAGCTCCAGGGCGTGCTGGCCATGCTGCGCCGCTTCATCCACGAACTGCAATTGCCCGCCATGCTGCTGCAGCAGACGGGCGGTGAACGGCGGCTGACGAATCTGCTGCACCTGGCCGAATTGCTGCAATCGGCCAGCCGCCAGCTCGATGGCGAGCAGGCGCTGATACGCTGGCTGGCCGAGCAGATCGCCGGCGAAGGCGAGGGCGGCGACGAGCGCGTGCTGCGCCTGGAAAGCGATGCGGAGCTGGTCAAGGTCATCACCGTGCACAAATCCAAGGGTCTCGAATACCCGCTCGTGTATCTGCCGTTCGCCGTCACGGCGCGCAAGGTGGATAAACGCAACCGCAGCTTCTTCGAGTATGCGGGCGAGGATGGCGAACGCCGCCTCGACCTGTCCTTGTCCGACGAAGCCATGGCGGCGGTCGAAGAGGCGCGCATCGAGGAAGACCTGCGCCTGCTGTACGTGGCCCTGACGCGCGCGCGCCACTTTTTGTGGCTGGGCGTGGCCGCCCAGGCGGCGCGCAAGGCGGGCGAGAACACCCTGCACGAATCGGCGCTCGGCTATTTGCTGACGGGCGGCGACAAGCTGCCGGCGGAGCAGCTGCTGCTGCGCTGGCAGCAGGTGGCGGGCGATTGCGACGCCATCTACGTGAGTTCCCTGGCGCAGCCCGATGCCTGCACGGTGCTCGACCGCATCGAGCGGCGCCCCGAGCTGCGTCCCGCGCCCGTGTTCACGGGCGAATTCGAGCGCGACTGGTCGGTGGGCAGCTTTACCTCGCTGACGCGCCAGATCGGCGCCGTGGCGGCCGCGCACGTGCCGCAGCGGGCGCTGGAAGAGACCCTGCTGGAAGATGGCACGGCAGTGGCAGTGGCCGCGCCGACGCCTATGGGCGACGCGCCCTGGCACCGCTTCCCGCGCGGTTCCGTGCCCGGCAATTTCCTGCACGAACAGCTCGAGTGGATGGGCAGCGAAGGCTTTGACAGCGTCCACGATGCCAATTTCGACACGCGCCTGGCCGCGCGCTGCGAGCGGGCGGGCTGGGGCCACCGCCAGGAAGACGCCATCGCCTGGCTCCGGGAAATCGCCGTCACGCCGCTGCCGCTGCTCGATGCATCGCTGTCGCAACTGGACAGCACCCTGTCCGAGATGGAGTTCTGGTTCCCCAGCGAGCATTTGTCCACGGGCGCGCTCGACCAGCTGTGCACGCGCTTGCTGCTCGACGGCGCGCCGCGTCCCGTGCTGCCGCGGCGCCAGCTGCACGGCATGCTGAAAGGCTTTGCCGACCTGGTCATCGAAAGGGAGGGGCGCTACTGGGTGCTCGACTACAAGTCGAACGCGCTGGGCGCCAGCGACGCCGCCTACCACACGCAGGCGCTGGCGGCCGGCATGGCGCAGCACCGCTACGACATCCAGGGCGCCATCTACATGCTGGCCTTGCACCGGCTGCTGAAAAGCCGGCTTGGCGACGCCTACGACCCGGCCGAACACCTGGGCGGCGCCATTTTCCTGTTCCTGCGCGGCATAGCGAACGCGGACACGCACGGCTGCTACTGGCTGGCGCCGCAGCTGGAACTGCTGGACGGCCTCGATCAACTGTTAGAAGAAACGGAACACCATGCAGCATGACGCGCAGATGGACGCTTTGTTTACCCATGTCGACGGCATCGCCGGGGATGGCCATCTGCGCCGCCTGAGCGCCGCCTTTGCCCGCTTCATCGCCAGCCTGGACGAGGGGGCGCCGCATGCGCCCGCCGTCGCCGTCGCGTGCGTGGTGCTGTCCGAGCTGGAAGGGCGGGGCCACAGCTGCCTGATGCTGGCGGACCTTGCCAGCGAACCGTCGCAGCTGCTGGGCTGGAGCGAGGAATTGTGGCATGGCGTGCTGGCCGTTTCCGGCCCGCTGCCGGACAGCGCCGCCGGCTGGCGCGCGCTGTTGGCCGGCGCGCCGCAGGTGTGGCGGGTCGGTGCGCCCGACGTGAAACAGCCGCTGGTGCTCGACGGCGACCGTTTGTACCTGCGCCGCTACTGGCGCGACGAGACACTGGTCGGTGAAAAGATCGCCGTGCGGGCGCAGGATTTGACGAATCCGCCGCTGGCGCAGGTGCGGCAATGGCTCGATATCCTGTTCGACCAGCCCACGCAGGATGGTGGCCCGGACTGGCAAAAGGTGGCGTGCGCCGTCGCCCTGCGCGGCAAGGTGGCCATCATCACGGGCGGCCCGGGCACGGGCAAGACGTACACGGTGGCCAGTTTGCTGACCTTGCTGTTTGCCGTCTCGCCGCAGCCGGAGCAGCTGCGCATCGCGCTGGCCGCGCCGACGGGCAAGGCGGCCGCGCGATTAAAACAGTCGATCGACAAGGCGCTCGAAGGCCTGGCGGCCAAGGCGGGCGGCGCGCTGCCCCTGCTGGAACTGGCGCGGCGCATGGGCGCGGCGCGCACCCTGCATAGTTTGCTGGGCGCGCGGCCCGACACGCGCGCCTTTGCCCACCACGCGGGCAATCAGCTCGACGTCGACGTGCTGATCGTCGATGAAGCGTCGATGGTGCACCTGGAAATGATGGCGTCCGTGCTCGACGCCTTGCCGCCCACGGCGATCCTGATCCTGCTGGGCGACAAGGATCAATTGGCGTCCGTGGAAGCGGGCGCCGTGCTGGGCGACTTGTGCCACGACGCGCAGGCGGGCGGCTACACGGACGCCACCATCGCATATGCGCAGGCGGCCAGCGGCGTGACCATTCCACCTGCCTTTGCGGGCGCGGCGGGCGCGCTGGCGCAGCAGACGGTGATGCTGCGCCACAGCCACCGTTTCAGCGGTCCGATCGGCGAACTGGCGCTGGCCGTGAATGGCGGCAGGCCCGATCTGGCCAAGGCGTGTTTTGCCGCCGATAGCGGCGGCCAGCTGGCGTGGAGCGTGCCGGCGCAGCAGGAAGACGTGCTGCGCCTGGCCTTGCGCGGACGTCCTGATGCGCCGGGCGGCTACCAGCCCTACCTGGCGCTGGTGAATGCCGGCGGCGAAGGTTACGCGCAACATGACGACTGGGTGCGCGCCGTACTGCACGCTTTCGAGTCGTTCCGCATCCTGTGTGCCGTGCGCGAAGGCGAGTGGGGCGTGGCGGGCCTGAACACGGCCATCGAGCTGCGGCTGGAAAAGGAAGGGCTGATACGCCGCAGCGAGTGGTATGTGGGCCGTCCCGTGATGGTCACGCGCAACGACTACGGCACGGGCGTGTTCAATGGCGACATCGGCCTGACCTTGCACGACCCTGTGCGGCCGGGATCATTGCGCGTGTACTTCCTGGAAGGCGAGAACGTGCGCAGCGTGCTGGCCACGCGTTTGCGCCACGTGGAGACGGCGTTCGCCATGACGGTGCACAAGTCGCAGGGTTCGGAATTCCGCCATACTGTGCTGGTGCTGCCGCAGGAAGGCGGCGCCATGCTGGCGCGCGAACTGGTCTACACGGGCATCACGCGCGCGCGCGATTTCTTCACCCTCGTTTCGCCCACGCAGGCCGTGCTGTTCGACGCGATCCTGCGCCGCACGCAGCGCGCCAGCGGGCTGCGGGGCTTGATCGGCTGATTTACTTCGCCAGCTTTGCCCTGGCCACCAGCGCCTGCACCACTTGCAGGGTGGCTTGCTCCACGTCCTGGCGCGGCAAGCCCGGGTTGGCGCCGGCGACCAGCGATGGATTGGTCAGGTAGCGCCCGCCCACGATCAGGGTGGGCGTGCTGTCGACCTGGTAGCCGGCGGCCAGGCGGGGCAGATTTTTCAGCCTGGTCTGCACGCCAAACGACTGGTAGGCGCCTTCGAAGGTCGCCTTGTCCAGGCCATTTTTCAGCGCCCAATCGAGGTTATCGCTGTCGCTGGCGAGGCGTTTGCGCTCCACATGCCAGGTGTGCATGACTTGCGCGTGCAGCGCCTCTTCCTTCTTCAGCGCTTCCAGGGTCAGGAACAGATGCGCTTCCGGATCGTTTGCCGGCGTGTGCGGCAAATGGATGCGGCGGAACGACACCGTGGCGGCATTGTCCTTGAGCCAGCGCGCCAGGCCCGGCTCCAGTGCATTGCAGGCGGGGCAGTGGTACATGAAAAACTCGATCACTTCCACCTTGCCCGGCGCCGCCTGCACGGGCTGCGGCGTGGCCAGCACCTGATATTCCTTGCCCGGCACGGGCGCTTGCGGCGAGGCGAAGGCGCTGCTGATGGCGAAGCTGGCGCAGGCCAGGACGACGTGGTGCAAACGCATGGAAGCTCCTTTAAAAAGATTGACTATGAGGCAATCATTGTAGGGCGTCAACGTCTGATGGTGTTGCTTTGATGTAATAAACATTTATTATTCCGAATATTGAATAATATCGTTCCAATTTTTGTGTGAAAATGGCGGCAGAGTGTGCGTGGCTAGGCCGCTGGTTCACACCATAAAAATCACCACAAAGGAGTACACCATGTTTTCATCGTTGCGCACGCGTCTGGTGCTGATTTGCGTCTCCATCGTCGTCCTGTCCATGCTGGCCTTGTCGGTCGCCAATTACGTCACTACGCGCAACAGCATGCTGGCGTCGGCCGACCAGCAGATGCAGCAGCTGCTGCAAAGCCAGTCGGCCGTGCTGGCGCAATGGGTCGACGGCAAGAAAAAGGTCATGGCCTCCGTCGTCATGTCGGCCGAGACGCCCGATCCGCTGCGCGCCTTCCAGATTGCGGAAAAGGCCGGTGATTTTGCGGAAGTGTTCATCGGCTACGCGGACAAGCGCTCCGTGTTTACCCATCCGGGCCGTCCGGCCGATTTCGATCCCACGGCGCGCGCCTGGTACACGGATACCGTCAAGGCGGGCGTGCCGATGCTCACGCCGCCGTACGTGGACGCGGCCAGTCACAAGCTGGTGGTGTCGTTTACGGCGCCCGTCGGGCCGAAAGAGGCGCTGCTGGGCGTGGCGGGCGCGGACGTGCTGCTCGATACGGTGATCGCCAACGTGGTGGCGATCAAGCCGACGCCGCACAGCTTTGCCTTCCTCGTCGACCAGAGCGGCACCATCATCGCCCATGCGGACAAGGAACTGAGCCTGCAGCCGGTGGCGAAACTCGATGCGGCGCTGTCGGCCGCGCAGGTGAACCGCCTGGAAAGCGCGCGCCAGAGCGAGGCCGTGCGCCTGAATGACCGCGACGGCATGCTGTATGTGACGCGCGTGGCCGGTACCGACTGGCTGCTGGCCGTGGTGCTGGACCAGCAGGAAGCCATGCAAGCCTTGCAGACGATGCTGACGACGGCCACCGTCACGGCCGTGCTGCTGACGGGGCTGGCCGCGGTGCTGCTGTCGCTGCTGGTCTTTAAAATGCTCAAGCGCCTGGAACTGGTGCGCGACGCGCTCGACGACATCGCCTCGGGCGAGGGCGACCTGACGCGCCGCCTCGACGCTTCCGGCGTGGATGAACTGGCGCAGATCGCGGATGCCTTCAACCGCTTCATCGACAAGATCGCCGCCGTGCTCGTGAAAATCCGCACGGCCAGCGAATCGGTGAAGGTATCGTCGTCGGAAATCGCCGCCGGCAACCAGGACCTGTCGTCGCGTACGGAACAGCAGGCGAGCTCGCTGGAGGAAACGGCCGCTTCGATGGAAGAGTTGACCAGTACCGTGAAGCAGAACGCGGACAATGCGCGCCAGGCCAACCAGATGGCGCAATCGGCGTCCGGCGTGGCCAGCAAGGGCGGGCAGGTGGTGGCGCAGGTGGTCGACACCATGGCCTCGATCAATGATTCGTCGAAGAAGATCGTCGACATCATCAGCGTCATCGATGGCATCGCCTTCCAGACGAATATCCTGGCCCTGAATGCGGCCGTGGAAGCGGCGCGCGCGGGCGAGCAGGGACGCGGCTTTGCCGTGGTGGCGACGGAAGTGCGCAGCCTCGCCCAGCGCTCCGCGGGGGCGGCAAAGGAAATCAAGCTGCTGATCGACGATTCGGTGGGCAAGGTCGATTCGGGCGCGCGCCTGGTCGACGAGGCGGGGGCGACGATGCAGGAAATCGTCGACAGCGTGCGCCGCGTGACCGACATCATGGGCGAGATTACGGCCGCCAGCGTCGAGCAAAGCTCGGGCATCGAACAGGTGAACCAGGCGATCGCGCAAATGGACCAGGTGACGCAGCAGAACGCGGCCCTGGTGGAAGAGGCGGCCGCCGCGGCGGAAAGCCTGCAAGACCAGGCCAGCACCCTGGCGCAGGTGGTGGGCGTGTTCAAGCTCGATGACGGGCAGGCTCCGGCGGCCGTGCCGCATGCCGCAAGGCCCGTGGCGCGCGCGCCGGCTCCGGCGCGCATCGCGCAGGCGCCAGCCTCCAGGGCCGCGGCGCAGCGCAAGCCGGAAGCGAGCGAGGAGTGGGAAACCTTTTAAGCAGCGTTCAGGCGCGCCGGGGCGCCAGGGTCGGCGCCATCTGCTTCGCCACCTCGAAAAAGGCGTTGGTGGCCGGCGTGTTCTGGCGCCGGTCGCGCACGGCCAGGCCCACCTTGCGGCTGACGGGCGGATTGAGCGGCAGGGCGACGAGCTCCGGATACTGCTCGCGCAAGCGCTGCGGCAGGGCCAGTTCGGCCACGATGGAGACGCCGTCGCCGCGGCTGACCATGTCGAGGATGGTAATCACCTGGCTGATGCGGTAGGGGACATTGGGCTGCAGGCCCGCGTTGGCGAACAGCGGTTCGATCAGGCAGGCGCAGCCCGCCTCGGACATGATGAACGGCCCTTCGCACAGCTGCGCCAGGGTGATGGCCGTTTCGCTGGCCAGCGGGTGGCTGCGCGGCACCAGCGCCATCATCTGGTCTTCCACCAGCGGCGCCGTATCGAAACGCTCGTCGGGCAGCACGACGAAGCCGACATCCACGCGGCGTTCGCGTATCCACTGCACCACTTCATGGTCGGCGCCTTCGTCGATGCGCAGGGCGATGCCCGGATAGCGCAGGCGGAACTGCGCCGTGATGGCCGGCAGCAGATTCAACGACGAAGTGGGGCCGAAGGAGCCGATGCGCAGGCTGCCCTGGCGCTGGCCCAGCACGTCGGCCGCTTCCTGGCGCATGGCTTCGGATAGTCCCAGGATTTCGCGCGCCCGCACCAGCAGCTGGCGGCCCACATCCGTCAGCTCGGCCGACGCCTGGTGGCGCACGATCAGGTCCACGCCCATCTCCCTTTCCAGCGCTTTTAACGCGTGCGAGACGGCCGACTGGCTGATGCCCAGCTGCGCGGCGGCGGCGGAAAAGCCGTGCAGCTCGGCCACCAGGGTAAAGATTTCCAGTTGCGTGAAGGTCATCTGTGGTTTTCCTGTGCTATGAGTTTTTGCTCATTATTTCATGAGTTAATATTAGTATTAATATATAAGTGTACACCACCCCGCCGCGCAAACGGCCTCACAGGAAATCCCATGTCTTCATCCGCCTTGCCCTCTGCCGCCTTGCCTGCCGCGCAATCGCCGCTCGTCTACCTCAAACTGATTTTCGTCGCCCTGTTCTGGGGCGGCACCTTTATCGCGGGCCGCGTGCTGGCGCAGCAGATGCCGCCCATGACGGCCGCCAGCGGGCGCTTCGGCGTGGCCGTGCTGCTGCTCGTCGTGCTGGCGTGGAAGCTGGAAGGGGGCTTGCCGCGCCTGGACCGCAAGCAGCTGGCGACGACGGCCGCGCTGGGCCTGACGGGCATCTTTTTATACAACCTGTGCTTCCTGGCGGCCCTGTCGCGCATGCCGGCGGGGCGCACGGCCCTGTTCGTGGCCCTGAATCCCATCGTCACGGCGCTGGCCTCGGCCATGCTGTTCCGCGAACGGCTGGGATCGTTCAAGTGGCTGGGCATCATGCTGGCGTTTTGCGGCACGGCCATCGTCATCACGCGCGGCGATCTGGCCGGCGTGCTGCACGGCACGGGCGGCGGCATCGGCATGGGCGAAGTGTTCATGTTTTGCGGCATTTCCAGCTGGGCCGCCTATACCCTGATCGGCAGAGTGGCGCTGAAGGGCCTCTCGCCCATCGCCGCCACCACGTACGCGTCGATGTGGGGCCTGGCCTTCTTGCTGGTGGGGGCGGTGGTGGAATTCCCGACGGTG
Source organism: Janthinobacterium sp. GW460-12-1-14-LB5 (assembly GCF_059423585.1). NCBI lineage: Bacteria > Pseudomonadati > Pseudomonadota > Betaproteobacteria > Burkholderiales > Oxalobacteraceae > Janthinobacterium > Janthinobacterium sp. GW460-12-1-14-LB5. The sequence goes on from NZ_JBWKYD010000025.1 coordinate 22,007, forward strand.
CCGTGGCACAGCTTCGGCTGGCAAGTGTGGGCCGCCATCGGCTACCTGGGCGTGTTCGGCACGGTGATCGGCTTTGTCTGGTATTACGAAGGCGTCAAGGCGCTGGGCCCGTCGCGCACGGCCGTGTTCAACAACCTCGTGCCCGTGTTTGGCATCGTGCTGGCGGCGGGGCTGCTGGGCGAACCGGTGCTGGCGTCGATGCTGGTGGGCGGCGCGGTGACGATTGCCGGCGTGGTGATGACCAACCGGCAAGCGAAATAATTATTTGGCGCGGCGGCGCTTCGAAGGCTTGGCCGGCGCCTTCTTGTGCCGGCTGACGGAAGCGCGCATCACCTTCGGCTCTTCGATGCCGTTTTCGGCCGCCAGCATGCGGCGGATGTTGACGGCATCCATGGCGCGCACGGAATTGGCGCGCGCGTTGAGCAGGATCATGGTGGCGAACTTGCCGGCCGACTTGATGCGCATGATCAGGCAGCGGCCCGCTTCATTCGTGTAGCCCGTCTTCGACAGGCCGATGTCCCAGCCCTTGGCGCCCACCAGGCGGTTCGTGTTGTGGTATTCCACGTCGCGGCCCTTGATCTGGATCACGTCCTTCGAATCGGTGGTGATGCGGCTGATTTCCGGGTAGCGCGAGGCGGCCACGGCCATCTTGACGAGGTCCGCCGCCGTCGACTGGTTGTTCGGCGATAAGCCCGTCGGCTCTTCGATCACGGTCTGGCGCATGCCCAGTGCCTTGATCTTGGCGTTGACGGCCACGGCAAACGCCGTCGGGCCGCCGGGGAAGGTGCGCGCCAGCGAGGCGGCGGCGCGGTTGTCGGACGACATCAGCGCCAGTTGCAGCACGTCGTGGCGGCTCAGGGTCGCGCCCACGGGCACGCGCGAAGTGCTGTGTTTCAAGGTATCGACGTCCTCGCGGTCGATGCTGATCTCTTCCTGCATATTCGCCTTGGAGTCGAGCACGACCATGGCTGTCATGAGTTTGGTCAGCGAGGCGATGGGCACTACCACGTTGGAATTTTTTTCAAGCAAGACTTTGCCTGTGCCGTCTTCGACCACCAGAATCGACTGGGAACCGAAGGGCACGGCGATGGCCGCTGTCGAAAGCGTCATCAGCACCGCGGCGAACATTTTTTTGAGCATGGGATTGTATGTGGGAAAGCAGTTTTGGGGCGCCATCGTGGGCGCTGCGCGCAAATCCGGAAGCGGGCCGCGCGGGGACGCGGCGTGTATCTCGGAGGCAATATTTGCCAAGCTTAAACAATACCATTAAAGATCAAGCGATGTCTACGGAATCAGGGCGCCACAGGCGGCGTTGCGGCCAATTTGGTAAATAAATGGGGCTATTCTTGCCGTAGTGAAAATTGTTGCGCAATTGTTGATTTCATCTTGGAAACTTCGTATGATTTCAGCAAGATTGGCAGCCTTGGCCGGGCAGGCACGGCGCGCGTCGTCGTTGATGCCTGCCGCTTCGTGCTTCGTCGCCCCGCGCTAGGTCCCGCAACCGGGGCGCCGTAGACTGCGTTCATGCCTGATTGATACGACAAGGAGAACGCAGCATGTGGAAAAAATTTGCCGGATGGTATCGCTGTTACGACGATGAAACCCTCAGGGTGCTTGCGCATCCGGACACGGCGGCCCAGTTGCCGCAGGGCTGGCGGCGCTGGGTGGCGTTGCGGCTGGCCACGCTGACGCCGATCGAGCGCCAGCAATTCCACGCCTTCATGCTCAAGTACCGGGGCGCCGGCTTTTACCTGGCTGCGGTCAGGCTGGTGCTGTTGTTTAGCATTCTCGGCGTCGCGCTGCACCTGCTGCTGCCGGACAGGGTAGGCTGGAGCAAGGCCTTGGTGCTCAGCAATATTCTCGGCCTGGCGATGGCCTGGGGCGTGCTGGGGGTCTGGTTCAATTACCGCAAGCTGGCGCAAAAGAAATTCAAGGTGCTGTTACTGCTGCTTGTGCCCGCCCTGGCAGGTGTGGCGATTGGCGTCCTGCGCGCCATGCTGGAAGGTGATAGTTCCATCGGTCCGGCGCTGGAGCACGGCGTGCGCGTGGGCGGCTGGGCCGCGCTGACGACAGGGCTGGTCTACATGGTGCCGATGACCATCGTCGTTCTCTGGCGCAACCGCCAGTACGAAGCGCTGACCCTGCAGTTGCAGCAAGATGCCGAGCGCGACCGCCTGGCGCGCGAACTGAGCGAATCGCAGCTGCGCCTGCTGCGCGCGCAGATCGAGCCGCATTTCCTGTTCAACACCCTGGGCGCCGTGCAGCAGCTGGCCGAGCAGGGCGCGCCCAGGGCAGCGGCGCTGACGTCCGACCTGATCGCCTTCCTGCGCGCCAGTCTGGCGGAAATGCGCAGCGAGCACGTGCCCTTGCAAAGCGAATTCGAGATGGTGGCCGCCTACCTGCGCGTGATGCAGGCGCGCCTGGGCTCGCGCTTGCGCTTCAGCCTGGACTTGCCGGCAGAGCTGGCGCAGGCGACGATACCGAGCATGATCTTGCTGACCCTGGCGGAAAACGCCATCAAACACGGCATCGAGCCATCGTTGCGTGGCGGCGAGATCGTTATGTCGGCCGCGCTCGCCGGCGATGGCAGGCTGCGCCTGCGCGTGCAGGACAGCGGCATGGGCTTGCCGGAAGACGGCGCGGGCAGCGCGCCCGGAGGCGGCCTGGGCCTGGAAAACGTGCGCAGCCGCCTGTTGCTGTCCGATCCGTCCGCCAGCTTGAGCCTGCGCGGCGGCGAAGAGGGCGGCGTGATCGCTGAAATAGTGTTGCCCATCAAAATTGCATCCAGCCTGAAAGACTCCGCCGCATGAACGCCACCATCCTGATCGCCGAAGACGAACCGCTGATGCGCGAGCGCCTGCAAATGCTGCTGGCGCAAGCCTGGCCCGAGGCGCGCGTCGTGCTGGTGGCGGAAAACGGCAACGATGCCTGGGACGGTTTCCTCGAGCATGAGCCGGACGTGGTCTTCCTCGACATCCGCATGCCGGGCCTGTCGGGCCTGGAAGTGGCCGAGCGCATCGGCACGCGGGCCCACGTGGTATTCGTCACGGCCTACGACCAGTACGCCGTCGACGCGTTCGACGCGGGCGCCGTCGACTACCTGTTGAAACCCGTGCAGGGCGAACGGCTGGCGCGCGCGCTGGCCCGCCTGCGCGACAAACTCGGCGCCCAGCCGGCCGACATGGCCCATTTGCTGCAGTCGCTGCGCGCCGCCTTGCCGGCGCCGCCGCGCGAAAAACTGAAATGGATCAAGGCCAGCGTGGGCAAGCAGATCCGCCTGATCGACATCGACGATGTGCTGTTCTTCCAGGCGGACACCAAGTACACGCGCGTGGTGCTGGCCGGCTCGGAAGCGCTGGTGCGCACGCCGCTGAAGGATTTATTGGGGGGACTTGATCCGGAACAGTTCTGGCAAATTCACCGCGGCACCATGGTCAACGTGAAAGCCATCGAAGCGGCCGAGCGCATCGACGCCGAGCGCATGCAGGTACTGCTGCGCGGCAGCACGGAAAAGCTGCCCGTCAGCCGCACGTTTACGCATTTGTTTCGCGACTAGCCCGCAAGGCAAACGCCCCGCATCTGGGGGCGGGGCGGGGGTGGTGATGGAGGCGGCGCCGCGCCTACTGGATCTTGGCGATCGACACTTCCGTCGATTTGACCAGCGCGATGACTTCGCTGCCCACTTTCAGGTCCAGATCCTTGATCGAGCGCGAGGTGATGACCGAGGTGACGATGCCGTGCGGCGTTTCCACGTCCACTTCGGACACGACGGGGCCAAAGATGATTTCCTTGATCTTGCCGCGAAACTGGTTGCGTACATTCACTTCCGAGATAGCCATGATATTTCCTTTGTGCCCGTAATACGCCGTGCGGCGCGACATGGCCAGAGTACGGCGCGCGCGTGGTTTTGACCACGAATCGATGCGCATATCGATATGCGCAAAGTGTGCGGCAGCGCTGGCGCAAGCATATTATTCGCCTATACTCGTTGGCATTGACCAGGAGGTTTGCCATGCGCCCATTGCCCTTGCTGCTGCTGTTGCCCTCATTTGCCGTGCTGGCGCAACCGGTCGCTGCCCTGCAGCCGATGGCTTTCCTGGCCGGGCATTGCTGGAAGGGAGAGTTCCCTGGTGGCAAGCAGACGGATGAGCACTGTTTCCAGTGGCTGTATGGCGGCCGGATGCTGCGCGACGTGCACACGGTGCGCAGCCCCGGCAAGCCCGATTACGTGGGCGAAACCACGTATTACCACGATGCCGCCGAAGGCAAGGTAGCCTTTCTGTATGTGGAAAACAGCGGCGGCCATAGCCGTGGCACGATGTTGCCGGCGGACGGCGGCCTCGACTTTCCCGCCACGCAATACGTGGGTGCCAGCGGCAAGGCGCTGACCTACCGCGTGCGCTGGACGCCGTCGGGCGATGCCTACGAGGCGGCCAGCGAGATGCAGGTGGACGGGCGCTGGCTGCCGCAATTCAAGCTGCTGCTGAAAAAGCAGTGACGCGGCGGCAATAAAAAACCGGGACTCATCCCGGTTTTTTATTGATGTGGCGCAAGCTTATTTCTGATAAATCTTGTCGAACTCGCCGCCATCGTCAAAATGTTTCTTTTGCGCTTGTTTCCAGCCGCCAAAGACGTCATCGATGGTGAACAGGGAGATCGGCTTGAAGCTGGCTGCGTATTTCTTCGCTACTGCGGCCGAACGGGGGCGCAAATAGTGCTTGGCGACCAGTTCCTGACCTGGCTCCGAGTACAGGTATTGCAGGTAGGCCGTGGCTTCCTTGCGGATGCCGCGGCGGTCGACCACCTTGTCGACGACGGCCACGGGCGACTCGGCCAGGATGGAGATGCTTGGATACACGACTTCGAAGTTATCGCCGAATTCGGCGCGCACCAGTTGCACTTCGTTTTCAAACGTCACCAGCACGTCGCCGATTTCGCGCTGCGTAAAAGTGGTGGTGGCGCCGCGGCCGCCGCCGTCGAGCACGGGCACGTTCTTGAACAGCTTGGTCACCAGCTCGCGCGCCTGCGCTTCGCTGCCGCCTTTTTTCACGGCATAGCCCCAGGCCGCCAGGTAGGTGTAGCGGCCGTTGCCCGAGGTTTTCGGGTTCGGCACGATGACCTTGATGCCCGGCTTGGCCAGGTCGTCCCAATCCTTGATGTGTTTAGGGTTGCCTTTGCGCACCAGGTACACCATGGTCGAATAAAACGGCGCCGCATTGTTCGGGAATTTCTTGGCCCAGTCGGCCACCACGAGGCCGCGGTCGACGAGGATGTCGATGTCATTCGCCTGGTTCATGGTCACGACGGACGCTTCCAGGCCATCGGCGACGGAGCGCGCCTGCTTGCTGGAACCGCCGTGCGATTGCTTGATGGTAATGGTTTCGCCCGTCTTGGCTTTCCAATCAGCAACAAATGCGGGATTCACATCCTTGAACAGTTCGCGCATCACGTCGTACGAGGCATTCAGCAAGACCACGGGTTCGGCGGCGCTGGCAGCCATCGGCAGGCTCATGGCGGCAGCGGAAGCGGCCAGGGCGCTGGCCAGGAACCAGCGGCGCGAGCGTTGGGTGAGTGTCGCTGCGGCAGTCGATACGGCGTTGGAATGGGTCATGTTGAACTCTTGTTGTGAGAATAGACAGTCATAGTCTAAAATTCCGGCCGGAAAAGAAACGAATTTTTCGTAATATGCTTAGATCCGATTCCCGTTTGCGCTAAAAAACAGATATCGATTTCTGGAAACATTCGTGGGCAAGATGCGCATCAGCACTTAGTCTGCAGGCAGGGCGCCATAGGCAAATCCGCCCCGTGGCGTGGCGCGAAAAAACCCGATTGCGCCGCTTGGTGTATAGTCGAATCGCGCGATACAGGGGTAAAACCGTCTGCATCGGCAACTGGAATATTTTGTGAGCGTACATGAGTCTTGAAATTCGTATTGCAACATCGACCGACGCTTTCGAGGCGTGCAATGTATTACGACGCTCCATCGTCGAATGCTGCAGCCTCGATCATCGGGACGATCCGGCCATCCTGGAAGCCTGGCTGGGCAATAAAACACCGCAGATGGTGGCGTGCTGGTTTGCGTCGCCTACCAATTTTTCGCTGGTCGCAGTCGAGCAGGGCGCCGTCGTCGGCGTCGGCCTGCTGACGCGCGCCGGCAAGCTGGCCCTGTGCTACCTGCTGCCCGAGGCGCAAGGCCGTGGCGCCGGCAAGGCGCTGGTGGCGCAGCTGGAAGCGCAGGCGCGCGAATGGGGCATCAAGGCCCTGCAACTGCACAGCACGGCCAGCAGCCAGGCCTTTTTCGTCAAGCAGGGCTATATCGAGGCGGGCAATGTGCGCTCGCCGTATGGCGTGGAAACGATTTTTTGCTGGAAACAGATTGATCCCGCGGGTCTCGCTAGCGGCGACCCCAAGCGCAAGCGTTTTTGCAACTGCAATTCGGCCTGACGGCTTTTCTGCACTTCAGCCCGCCCATCCGGCGGCGGGCCATTTCCTTCCTTTGAATATTTCCCTTCAGTAACTGATCTGGATATACACGCCTTGTTGCGCGCCATCGCTCGCCTGCAGCAAGGTGCCGTTCGCAAACAGTTTCAGTTCGCCGGGCGCGAATGCCAGCCAGTCCTCGTTTTGCGTCAGCGGATGCGTGGCGATGACGGCGATGCGGTCGTCCAGGTGGTTGTGCTGGCGAAAATCGATGCTGCGCTCGCAGTCGATCAGTTGCGCCACGGAAAACGGGTATTCGCGTATCACATAGTGCAGATGCGTGGAGCAGTGGGCAAACAGCAGTTCGCCGTCCGACAGGATGAAATTGAACGTGCCGTGCGCGGCGATTTCCGTGGCGACCTCGGCGATGGCGGCGCGCAGCGCGGCGCGCGCGGGTTCGCCGGCGGGAAACTGCGCGCGCAAGCGGGCCAGCAGGTGGCAGAAGGCCTGTTCGCTGTCCGTGTCGCCGCTGGCGCGGTAGTGGGCATTGGCGGGGGCGCGCCACGTTTTCAGGTCGCCATTGTGGGCGAAGGACCAGGTCTTGCCCCACAGGTCGCGGGCGAACGGGTGGGTGTTTTCCGGGGCGATGCGGCCCTGCGTGGCTTTGCGGATGTGCGCGACGATGTTTTTCGCCTTCACGGGATGCCGCTGCACCGTGGCGGCCAGCGGCGAATCGATGGCCGCCAGGTGATCCGTCAGCAAGGTGCAGCCGCTACTGGAATGATAGGCGATGCCCCAGCCGTCGCGGTGCTCGTCCGTGCGTCCGCCCCGCTCGGCAAAGCCGGCAAAGGAAAAGCCCAGCGCGGCCGGCTTGCTGCTGTTCATTGCGAGTAACTGGCACATGGCGGCCCTTCCTGATGGTATCGGTACACGCCCACAGTAAAGGCCGGGGCAGGGCGCTGGAACGAATGTTTCCAACTATTGATATGCGCTGGCCGTTGCCGTGACCTTATTCGCTGGACGCATATCAAATGGTGAAACCATTCGTTCTCCTTTGGTTCGACCTGCCTTAGTCTGCACACTTTGGCGCCGCCTGCCCCACGAGAGCCGGCGGCGCAGCCCGATGAAGGAGCACGTATGCCATTTCCCGTCCTGAAAAACTACCTGGCCCGTTTGTCGCACCAAACCCAGGCCGGCACCAGCGTCTGGCTCGACGGCGAGGGCAGGGCGCTGGGGCGTTTTTTCAATTGCACCATGACCAGCGCCTTCCAGCCGCTGCGCGAACTCGACAGCGGCAAGCTGGTGGCGTTCGAGGGGCTGGCGCGCAGCGTGTCGAAGGCGGACGAGGGCTTGTCGCTGTGGCGCCTGCTCGATCACGCGGCCAGCGACGACGAATCCGTGGAGCTGGACCGCCTGTGTCGCATGTTGCACGCCATTAATTTTTTCCGGCAGGCGGAAGCGGAGCAGTCCGACCTGTACCTGAACGTGCACGACCGCCTGCTCAGTGCCGTCAGCAGCAATCACGGGCACGCCTTCCAGCGCATCCTCGACGCGCTGGGCTTGCCCATCGAGCGCATCGTGCTGCAATTGCCGACGGTCACGCCGAACCAGGGCTGGCTGCTCAACTACGTGGCCGACAATTACCGGCGCAACGGTTTCCGCCTGGCCATCAACGTGGCCAGTGTGCAGGAGGCCACGGGCATGCTGGAGCGCCTGCACCCGCATGCGTTCAAGCTTGACGCGGGCAACCTCAGCGACGAGCAAGCCGTTGCCAGCTTCGTCACCGTGTGCCATGCGGCGAAGATCCGCGTCGTCTTCAAGCGCCTCGACACGCCGGCCGCGCTGGCCGCGCTGCAGCGCGTCGCCGCCATCACGGGCTTGCCCATCGTGGCCCAGGGTTATCTGCTCGACAAGCCTTTGACGGCGCTGGCGCAGGCAAATCGGGACGCGGTGGCCAGCGCGGCCGCCGCCTAGGGCGTCCAATGCTGAAATGAGGGCGGCACGATAGGCATTGAGGGTTTTTCTTCGCAGCACAATACGCTATAGTATTCCCATCGTTACATTGGACTGACTATGGCATCGCGCAGAAATTTTCTACACCACGGTATGGGCCTGGCCGCGCTGGGCCTGGTAGCCACCCCGCTCATCGGCTGCGCCTCGCGCACGGCCGCTCCCGCCTCCGCTTCGGCCGGCGCCAAGCCGCGCGCTCCGCGCACGGGCGTGCCGCCCCAGCCCACGCAGCTGGCCAGCGTCGACCGCTCGATCACTTCGCAGTCGCGCCAGGCGATCACGGAAATGGAACCGCCACCCGACATCTTCGATGCCCAGGCGCTGGACCTGGAATTCTGGCTCAAGCCCCGCACCCTGGAAGTGGTGCGCCCGGCCAGCAATGAAAAAGCGAAATTGCTGTACTGGAAAGATGGCGAAGTCATCGATTCGGCCTACCAGGAACTGTGCCACTTGCTGCGCGACGTGAACGGCAAGAAGACGGCCCCCATCGACCCGAAACTGCTGGAAACCCTGTGGGGCACGCAAGCGTTCGTGGCCCGCTACGGCATCGAGCAGCCGCTGGAAATCCTGTCGGGCTACCGCACGGCCGAATCGAACGGCAAGCTGCGCGAAGCGGGCGTGCCGGCCGCGCGCCAGTCGCTGCACATCTCGGGCCGCGCCGCCGACATCCGCGTGGCGAATCTGAACGCGGAAGTGCTCGGTTCGCTCGTGCGCAGCTTCAAGCAGGGCGGCGTGGGCTTCTATTACCGCTCCGGCCCCCGTGGCGGCTGGATACATGCCGATACGGGATTGCAGCGCGTCTGGAAAGGCTAAGACTTTTTAGTCGTAGTGGTAGGGCGGCTCCGGCACGCTATCGGTGCCGGCGCGCCGCCATGCGTCGAAATTCACGGGGCGCTCCCAGAAAATGCGCCAGCCCAGGCGCTGGCTGGCCTGCACCTCCGGGTGCGCCTGCAGATAGCCGTCGATAAAGCGCGTAAAGTCCGATACATAACCGCTGCGGCGGTAGGGAAGTCGATGCGGCATGGCTGCTCCTTTCTTGCCTGGCCTGGCTTTTGACCTCTGGCGCACGCAAAAGTGCCGGGCTCTCTTCCATGAAACTCTCCAGCCATAACATCGAACTGTTCCTGGCCGTCGTCGACGGCGGCTCGTTCTCGGCCGCCGCGCGCGCCTTGCGCCGGGCGCCGTCGGCCGTCAGCATGGCGATGGCCAACATCGAGGCGGAACTGGGTATCGCCCTGTTCGACCGGGGCGCGCGCGAAGCCGTGCCCACGCCGGCCGCGATGGCGCTGCTGCCCCACGCGCGCCTGATCGCCGAGCAGCTGAAGCAGTTGCACCTGCACGTGCAGGAATTGTCGCAGGGGCTGGAAAGCCGCATTTCGCTGGGCATCGCGGCCGAACTCGACCATACGCCCTTCCTCGCTGCCGTGCGGGCGCTGTCGCAGCGCCATCCGCTGCTCGACATCGAAGTGCTGACGGCGCCGCAGGACGACGTGCTCGACATGCTGCACCGGGGCCGCATCAGCGCCTGCATGGCCTTCGCTGGCGGGCGCATCAATCACGAGGAACAGTTCCAGCTGGTGGGCAGTGATGCCTTGCTGGCGATTATTTCCACCCAGCATCCGCCCGACGCGGCGGGCCGGCCCCTGTATATCGAGGAATTGGTGAATTTGCGCCAGATCATCGTGGCCAGCCGCGAACTCGACCTGGCCGATGCGCGCCCCGTGGTGGGGCTGTCCTACTGGCGCACGGACAGCTTGCCGATGGCGCTGGCGATGGTGGAAGCAGGTTTGGGCTGGGGCAACTTTGCCGCCTCGGCCATCGCCCATTCTCTGGCGGCGGGGCGGGTGCGCCGCGTGGCGTTCAAGAATACGGGCAATGGCCTGGTCGTGCCCATCCACCTGGTATGGATGAAGGACCGGCCGCTGGGCATGGCGGCGCGGTCCTTTCTTCAGTTGCTCAGCGAAGCGGCTTGAACGTCAGCAGGCTCTTCCTTCGGCTGCTGCGCCGACAGGGGCACGCCGAACAGGCCGTCGAAGAAGTAGTTGAAGATGAAGCTGTAGCAGGGAATGATCAGCATCAGCGCGAAATCCAGCACGAACGCTTGCCACAGGCTGATGTCGAGCCACCAGGCGATCAGCGGGATCAGGTAGATGACGAGGGTGATCTGGAAGCCGATCGCATGCAGGATGCGGCGCCAGACCGTGCGCGTGCGCGACACTTGCCGGATTTCCCAATATTCGAAAGCCGTGTTGTAGAGCAGGTTCCAGATCACGGCGATGGTGGTGATCATGATGGCCAGCGGGCCCGTGCTGGTGGGCGATTCGCCCGAAAGCAGGGTCAGCCAGGCCGTGGAAATGGCCATGCCGATGATTTCAAAGGCCGTGACGTAGACGATTTTGCGTTTGATGCCTTGCATGTAAAACCTGTAAAGAAGAGATGGCGCGTATTTTAAGTCAGTCATGCTGATGTTAAAAGTTAATAGCTGTCAGTTTTTCTGATGCATTGATGCGCGTAATCGCATGTTGCCCAGGAACGGGGGATAATGGCGGCTGGCGGGCGAACGCTCCCCTGCATCACCGCAGAACATCACCGCAGAACATCACCGCAGAAAAGGCAACGAGCATGCAAGGCGCAGCAGACAGCAACATCCCCGACACCCCCGCCAGCGCGGACGAACGTCCCCGTTTCCGCCCCCGTCCGTGGGAACACCTGGAAACGCCGTACGACGTGGAAGTGTGGATCGAGGAACATAACCGCAGCATGCAGGACAATATCCGCGCCACGGAAACGGGCGTGGGCATCTGCTTTACCCTGGCCGAAGGGGGCGATATCTATATGCAGACCAGCGCCGATGGCGCCGTCGTGCTCGACGTGACGCCGGACGCGGCCTGGGTCGCTCCCCTGATCAGCGCGGCCACGGGCTGCGAGACGCCGGACTCGTCACTGTGGATATTGCCTGACGATAAGCTGATTCAGCTCATCGTGGGACTGTCCAGCCTGGTCGCCAGCACTTTGCTGGTGGTCGGCCATGATTTCGGCTTGCGCCGGCGCGGCATGGGGCTGGGCCGCTGAGCGGCTTGTTGCAGAACAGTTATCCATGGCAGGCATGGCTCGACACTGCGCGTGGCGCGTGCTAGTCTCGCTACTGCACCCACCTTGTTGCCTGGGCGGCGGTGCAAAGGACAGCCATGGACACACCACCGCTAGCGGTACCTGCTCCGGATTCCTCCCCGCGCGTCCACGACGGCGTGCCGCGGCATGCCGCGCCCCTGCTTGATGATGGCGTCTTCAGCCCGGAGCGGGTGAAGGCCGAACGCGAGCAAGCCTATTTCAACGATTTATACCTGCTGGCGCCCGTCGCCTATTTCGTGCTCGGCCTCGATGGCGCGATCGTGCAAGTCAACCTGGTGGCGGCCGAGCTGTTCGGCCTGGCGCGCGAGCGCCTTGGCCACGTGCTGTTCCGTTCCTATGTGCACGAAGCCTTCCGCCACGATTACGAGCGGTTCGTGCAGCGCGTGCTCAATAGCAGCGAGCCCGAGCGCATCCAGCTGCAGGTGCAGCTGCCGCCGCCGCGTCCCGGCGCGCGCGAGGCCGGCTTGCCCGTCAGCCTGCTGGGCAGCGCCGATCCGAATGGCCAGGCGCTGCGCCTGGTGCTGGAGCAGGCCGAGGGCAAGCTGGCCGTGCTCGAACGCAGCGAAGAGCGTTTCCGGCGTATCGTGCACAGCGCCGAGGAAGGCATCTGGGAAATCGATGCGCAGGCGCTGACCAGCTTTGTCAATCCGAAGATGGCGCACATGCTCGGTTGCCGGATCGAGGATATGCTGGGCCAGCCGTTGGCTGCCTTCATGGATGAGGAGGGGCGCGCCATCCTGGAGCGCAACATTGCGCGGCGCCAGGATGGCATTGTCGAGCGGCACGAATTCAAGTTCCTGCGGCGGGACGGCAGCACCTTGTGGGCCACCCTGGCCACCAATCCCATCTTCGACTCCGGCGGCAGCTATCTGGGCGCGCTGGCGCTGGTCAGCGACATCACGGCGCAGCGCGCGGCGTCCGAGCGCATCTGGCGGCAAGCCAATTTCGACCAGCTGACGGGCTTGCCGAACCGCCACATGTTTCTCGACCGCTTGCAGCACGAGGCGGCCCATGCCAAACGCGAGGGCGGGTGCCTGGCCCTGCTGTTCATCGACCTCGACCATTTCAAGCAGGTGAATGACCGCCTGGGCCACGAGAAGGGCGACATGCTGCTGCGCCAGGCGGCACGGCGCATCAGCGAGCACGTGCGCGTCACCGATACGGTAGCGCGCCTGGGCGGCGACGAATTCACCGTCATCCTGGCCGGCGTGGGGCAGCTGGGCGGCATCGAGCGCGTGCTGCAGGAGCTGACGGCCGCGCTGGCCCTGCCTTTCCTGCTTGACGGCGACTCGGCGCAAGTGTCGGCCAGCGTGGGCGTGGCACTGTATCCGGCCGACGCCGAGGCGCCGGACGCCTTGCTGCGGCATGCCGACCAGGCCATGTATGCGGTCAAGAGCGGCGGGCGCAACGGCTACAGCTATTTCACGCCGGCCTTGCAGCAGGCTGCCGAACTGCGCCGCAACATGGTGCGCGAGATGCGCCTGGCGCTGGCGCAAGACCAGTTCGAAGTGCATTACCAGCCCATCATCCGTCTGCGCGATGGCGCCATCGAGCGGGCCGAAGCGCTGCTGCGCTGGCGCCATCCGCTGCGCGGCTTGCTGGTGCCCGCCGACTTCATCGCCTTTGCCGAGGCGAACGGCCTGATCGTCGATATCGGCGAATGGGTGTTTCGCCAGGTCGTGCGCCAGGCGCGGCAGTGGCAGGACGAGCTAGGCGCCGTATTTCAGATATCGATCAACAAGTCGGCCGTGGAGTTCCGCTGCGATGCCGCGCTGTACCAGGACTGGGGCAATGCCCTGGCGCGGGCGGGCCTGGCGCCGGGCGCCATCGTCATCGAAACCACGGAAGCGGTGCTGCTCGACGAGGCGCGCCAGGTGGCCGACCGCCTGCGCCAGTTCCGCGCCATGGGCCTGGCCCTGGCGCTCGACGATTTCGGCAGCGGCCAGGTGTCGCTCGCGTGCATCAAGAAGGCCGATATCGACTTTCTCAAGATCGACCGCTCGCTGGTCGCCGAACTGGGCCGCGACGGCGCCGGGCAGGGGCTGTGCGAAGCGATCATTGCACTGGCGCATAGGCTGGGGCTGAAAGTCGTGGCCGAAGGCGTGGAGACGGCGCCGCAGCGCGATGTGCTGCGCGCCGCCGGCTGCGATTATGCGCAGGGATACTTCTTTTCCCGCGCGCTGCCGGCGCAGCAACTGGCCGCCTTGATCGCGGCCTGACAAGGGATGCTCAAGGCACGGGGGATGCTCAGGACACGGCGGCGCGGCCCAGGCCCATCCTCAGCTTGTTGCGCCAGGCACGCACGGTGCGGCTGACGGTCTGTTTCACGTCAAAGGCGATACTGCCGCCCAGCACCTGGCGCAATTGCCTTGCCTGCTTCTTGCGGAACTCGCTGCGTTCCTGTGCCGCGGCGGCATCGCGCCCGCCCTGGCTGTCCCGGGGAAGCGGCATGGCCGCCAGCACGTCCTGCCACGGATGGAAGAGCGCCCCCAGCAAGGTCGCCCGGATTTCCTTGCGCAGCCGGCGGCCCTGCAGCAATGGCAGATTGTAGGTGTCCTTGACGATCCCGATGAAGACGTGGCACAGCGCCACGTCGAAATACAGGCGGCTGCCGGCGTTCAGGCCGCTCTCGGCAAAGTGGCGGCGCGCCGGCAGCAGGGCGGTGGACAGTTCGCGGAACGACTTGACGCTGCTTGTCTTGCTGATGCTGCCGTCGCGCTGGCGGTAGTTGATAATGCAATGCGGCAAATAATACAGGTTGTCGCAGCTGTCGAGCAGTTGCGGCAACGCAGTCACATCTTCATAGACGCGCCCTTGTGGAAAGACGGGGGCCGTCTGCCGCAAGTAAATTTCGCGTCGGAAAATCTTCGACCAGACGAACATATGACATTCGTCAAAATAGGTATTGAGTATTTCGTCTTTACTTGTCGTCAAGACATGCGGCGCAAAGGCCGTGGTGATCCGCTTGTTTTTCGACTCGCGTTGCGGATACCAGAATTGCAGGTCGCAGGCGATGACATCGGGGCGCGCTTGACGTATCACGTCATCGAGGGCATCGAGGGAAGCGGGCAACAGGATGTCATCGCTGTCGACGAAGGCGATATAGTCGCCGCGTGCCAGCGCCAGGCCCTGATTGCGGGCCGCTGCGACCCCCTGGTTGCTTTGCTCGAAGATAGTGATGCGCAAGTGTTCGAACTCTTGCTGCAAGCGCCGCAGCTCTGCCAGCGTACTGTCGCTGGAGCCATCATCAATGACGATCAGCTCATGGCATGGCCGCATTTGCGTGGCAATGGCCACGATGCTGGCGCGAATATAGTCTTGGACATTGTATGCAGGAACAATGAGGCTTAGCGAGATGGTGTCGGTCATGGATAGGTGCGCAATGGAAGTGGCGCTATCTTGACTGAATTTCTTGTTTTTGTGAAATGAAATTTCCTGCCGTAACTATTGATGCCGCATGCGTCCGGCAATTGCGCCGCCGGACCAGGCTTATTCCAGGCCCAGCAGGGCGACGACTCGTTCGCGGCTGATGCCTACCAATGCCGAGCTGATCGCCAGCAGCGATTCATAGCCGGGCTGGCTGGCCTTTTCCGTGAAGTTTTCCGCCAGGGTATCCATGCTGACGGCCACTTGCACCGGTTGTGCGCGGGCAACCCTTCCCGTGGCTTGCGCCAGGGCCAGGCTGACGGCGCTGCGCGCCGCCTGCAACTGCGCCAGCGCCTGCACCACTTGCTGCAAGGTGGCGCGCAGGGCTTCCGTGTCGCCCGTATGCCATTCTTCCGGGGCGATGGCGGCCGGCTCCACATCCGTGCGCACGCGGCTCATCTGGCCCGTCGGATAGCGGATGCCGCTGCCGCGCACGGACAGGCTGTCGCGCACGTTGGCCCAGGCGGCTTCCGAGGTGCTGAACACCAGCTCGCCATTCTCGCCCAGCTTCACGCCTATGCCTGAGGGCATCAGTGCGCGGTCGAAGCGGGAGACGATGTCGTTCGCGCTCAGGCCAGGTTCGATATTCACCGAGCGCAAGGCCTGGTTCGCGCCGCCGACGGAAAAGGCCAGCACTTCCTGCGGGCCTTCCTGCAGGCTGGCCATGGTCAGGCCGCGGATGCTGAAGTTCTGCTGTGCCGCCTGCGGGCTGGTATAGCTGAGCTGCGCGTCGAGCGTGCCGCCCGAGGCGCTGGCGCGCTGGCGCCAGGTATTGCTGAACTGGCGTACTCTTGCCTCGACTTGCCCCTCGCGGCCCTGGCGCGCGGCCAGCTTGGCCGCCAGTTCGCTTTTCAGCGCTTGCAGCTGGCTGCTGCTGCGTTCCAGGTAGTCGAGGGTTTGTTGCGCGTTGGAAATTTCCCCCTGCAACTGGTGATCCCAGTTGCTCAGGCCACGCTGCAGGCTCGCCGTCGAACTCCTCGCTGCCGGCGCCTCGCTGCGCGCGCTGGCGCTGCCTTTGACCGCGGCGGACGCGTCATCGACGACGCGGGCGGTGCCGGCGCCTTTGGCGGCAACGCCGGAAGAGGAGGAGGTCTGAACGATTTGCATGATGGTCAGAGAAGATCAAACAGGGAAATGGTGCCAACCTTGGCGTAAGCCTTGTATGTTGCCTGCAGGGCCGTCTGGTAGCCGGTCAGGTCGATGGCGGCCGCGCCCATGTCGGTCTTTTTCAGGTCCAGCAGGGCCGAATTGTTCGACAGCGAGACATTGGCCAGGTTGCCGGAGAGCGTAGTGAGGATGTTTTGCGCGCCGCCGAAGATGGCGATCTTGCCGGAAAGCAAATCCATGCCATCATCGGTGCCGCCGAGGCCGTCGCTGACGATGGCGCGCACGGCAGGGTCGTTGGGATTGACGCCCGGCGCGCTGAGGGTGGCGATGACCTTATCGATCTTGTTCAGCCACACCTCCAGGTTCTTCACGTCGACGTTGGCCGCCTGCGACACGCCGTTGCCCACCACCACGGTTTGCGTGTCGGTATTGCCGATGTAGCTGTAGCGCGAACCGGCGTTTGCCGCCGAGTCGTATTTGATCGCGGGCTGGTCGGTAGCGGTGCCGGAAAACATGTAGCGGCCTTCCTGGTCCTTCAGGTTGGCCGTGTACAGCACGCTGTCGCGCATGGCGGTCAGCGATTGCGTCATCGCATTCAGGTCGCCGGGCGTGTTGCTGCCGTCGGCGGCCCACACCAGCAGGTCGCGCGCCTCGCCCATGTCGGTGACCATGCTCGACAGGTAGTTTTCGTTTTTCAGCAGGCGCACTTTGACCGTGGCGATATTGTCCTGGTACTGGGTCACCATGGCTTGCTCGCGCGTCAGGCGCGAAATGCGCACGTTGCCGATCGGATCGTCCGATGGCAGCTGGATGCGCAAGCCCGACGACATCTGCTGCGTCAGGAAGTTGATGCGTTCCTGGTTTTGCTGAAGCGAAATATTGATCAGCGATTGGTACTGGCTGCTGGCGACACGCATGATCTTCTCCTTAACCCATCATTTGCAAAGTGGCATCAAACAAGGTATTTGCCACGGAAATGACTTTCATGTTTGCCTGATACATATTCTGGAATTCGACCAGGTTCATCGCTTCCTCGTCCTTGTTTACGCCGCTGGTGGATTTCCAGTCGTCGATGGCTTGCGCGCGCACCGTGGTGGCCGTTTTCAGCAAGGCCTGGTTCTGCTGGCTGTAGATGCCCAGCTTGCCGACCAGCTGCGTATCCGCGTCGCTCATCAAGACATCACCCACCCAGCTGACGTTGATCGACTGATTCTTGATATCGATCAATTTTTGCAAGTTGCCGCTGTCGCCGGCGGCGCCCGTCAACGACAGGGCCAGATCCTTGGCGTTGAAGCCTGGAGTAATGCTCAGCTTGCCATTCGCGTAGGCCAGCAGTGGACCACCGGGGGTACCAGCCATGGTTTTTCCCAGTGCCAGCTGTGCGTTGACCTTGCTGGTCAGCTGGGTGGCCATGTCTTGCAGCGACTGTTGCAGCGGTTTCAGGGTATTTTTTTCGAATTCGCCCAGGCCGCCCATCTGCCCGCCGATGGCTGCCAGATCGAGGGTGTACGTCGACTTGGCGAAATCAAGGCTCAGGGTTTGCTCGCCCGAGTTCGTCATGGTGCTGGTCAAGGTGCCGGCCAGGCTGCCGATGACCAGCGGCTGGCCCGACTTCAGCGAGACATTGCGCGAGCCGTCCGGCTGGTCGAGCACGTCGATGCCCATTTGCGAGGCCAGGCCGTCGATCAGCTGGTCGCGTGCATCCATCAGCGACGACACGTTCGTGCCCGAGGCCGTGGAGGCGCTGATGCGCTGGTTCAGTGCGGCGATATTGGCCAGGGCAGTATTGGCTTGCGGCACGATCGCTGCGCGTTGTTGCTGCACCGACAGCAACTGGTTGCCCATGACGGTGCTGATGCTGTTGAAGCGCTGCGCCATGGCGTCGGCGGAGGTGATGATCTGCTGGCGCAGCGGCGTCGAGGTCGGGTCGACGGCCGAGGCGTTGAGGGCGGCGAAAAAGCCGTCGATGCCGTTGCTGATGCTGGAGGCATCGTCGCCCATCACGCGTTCGAGCTGCGTCAGATAAGGCTGGGTCTGCGAACGGGCGCCCTGGTCGGACGCGGCACGCCACATTTGCTGGCTTTTATAAGCATCGGCAAAGCGCAGCAGGGCGGACACTTCCACGCCATTGCCGGCCGAGCGTACGCCGGCGCTAGCGCCAAGCGAGGACAACAGCACGCCTTGACGGGTATAGCCCGCCGTTTGCAGGTTGGCGATGTTCTGGCTGGCCGCATTGAGTGCGGCCTGGGCGGCGATGCTGCCTGACAATGCATTGCTGATGATGCTCATTGGGCAAGTTTCTTTCGTGAAGAGTGTGGCGCATGCGGGTGGGCAGGCATTGAATCGTTGTTACCTTGTACAGGCGACGCTTCAGGCCGATTTATTAAGCGACGCTGCAATATTGTCGGTTTTGACAGCGCTTTTGCCAGTGACGTTGGCCGAAACGGGTGCGCCGGCCGCCGGCAGCAGCTGGCGCAGGATGGCGTCGGCGATGCCGAAGGCGCGCTGGCCGGCCATCTTGTCGGCCACCAGGTTGTCGGCCATTTCCAGCATGTCGCTGTTGATGGGGTCCTTGAAGACGCTGTCCTCGCCCGCCATCTCGCGCGTGCCTGAACGCATCTGGCGCAGCATGTGCGAGATGAAGAAGGCTTCGAACTTGACGGCCGCCTCGGTGGCCTTGGCCGCATAGCGGGGATCAGCCGGCGTGGCGGCGGCGGGGGTCTTGTCGTCGAGCGCCGAAGGCAGGGCGCTGCTGCTGTCATTTATATTAAGCATCAGATAACCACCAGTTCGCCTTCGATGGCCCCGGCCTGGTCGAGGGCTTGTAAAATTGCCATGATGTCATCGGGCGAAGCGCCCAGGCTGTTGACCACGTCGATGATCGATTGCAGCTTGGCGCCGGCCGGCCATTTGAACATATTGCCGTTGCCCTGGTCGACGGACACCTTCGATTGCGGCGTGACGGTGGTCTGGCCGCGGCCGAACGGCGCCGGCTGGCTGACGGCCGAACTCTCGGAAATGACCACTTTCAGCGAGCCGTGCGTGACGGCGGCCGCTTTCACGCGCAAGCCTTCGGCGATGACCACGGTGCCTGTGCGCGAATTGAAGACCACTTTCGGCGTGTCGACGCCCACATCGACGCTCAAGGCTTCCAGCTTGGCCATGAAAGCCACGCGCTGGGTCGGGTTTTCCGGCGCCAGCACGTCCACGCTGGTGGCGTCGCGCGTGGTGGCGACGGCGCCGAAGCGGCGGTTCACGGCTTCGACGATATTGATGGCCGTCTCGAAATGCGGGTGGCGCAGGTTCAGGGTGACGGAAGGCTTGGTGGAAAAGTCGCTGAGAATCTCGCGCTCGATGTTGGCGCCGTTGGGAATGCGGCCCGAGGTGGGCGTATTCACGGTGACGGACGAGCCGCTCTTGCCGGTGGCGTTGAGGCCGCCGACGACCACGTTGCCTTGCGCCAGCGCATACGTTTCATTGTCGGCCGCGCGCAGTTGCGTCAGCAGCAAGGTGCCGCCGCGCAAGCTTTTCGCATCGCCCAGCGAGGAGACGGTGACGTCGATGGACTGGCCACGGCGGTATCCAGGCGGAAACACGGCGCTGACCATGACGGTGGCGACGTTCTTGCTTTTCGCTTCGGCGCCGTCCGGCATCTTCACGCCGAACTGCTTGAGCATGTTGACCACGGACTGGCTGGAAAACTTCACCTGGGTGGTGTCGCCGCTGCCGTTCAGGCCCACGACGAGGCCATAGCCGACCAGCGGGTTGTCGCGCACGCCCTCGATGCTGACCAGGTTGCGCAGCACTTGCGCGGCGCTGGCGGGCAGGGCTAAGCCGGAGAGCACGGCCAGCATGGCTGCCAGGGGCAGGGCGGAACGAAATTTCATGAGCTCACCTTAAAACGGCATCCATGGGCCGACGAAGAAGCGCGTCAGCCAGCCTGGTGTATTGGCTTCGGCCAGGGTGCCCTGGCCGGAATAGGCGATTTGCGCATTGGCGATGCGCAAGGACGATACCTGGTTGTTGGAATCGATGTCGGCTGCGCGCAGGTAGCCGCGCAGGCGCACGAATTCCTCGCCCTGGTTCAGGGTCAGCGTTTTTTCGCCCTGTACGCGCAGCAAGCCGTTCGGCAGCACTTCCTGCACGATCACGGTGATGGCGCCGGACAGCGCATTTTGCTGCGTGCTGGTCGAGTCGCCGGCGAAGTTGCGGTCGGCCGACAGGTCGATGCCCGTCTTGGGGAAGGTCTTGCCGAGGATGTTGGCCGCATTCACGCCGACGGAGGAACCCTTGTTGAACGACGTGCCGGCCTTCTTGCTCGCTTGCGTGGTTTCCTGCAGGGCCACCGTGACGACGTCGCCCACGCGGAAGGCGCGGCTGTCCGAAATCAGGTCCAGTCCCGCATCGGGATTGAAGACGCCGCCGCCCACGCCGCCGCGCGCAGCGCTGCGCGGCGCCACGGGCAGCGGCGTATCGGAAAAGCTGGGCGCCACTGGCGCGGCCGGCTGGCTGGCGCAACCGGCGATCGACACCAGCAGCAGAGCCGCCGTGACTTTCATGGCGACCGTCATCAGCGTGCCGCTTGCGCCAGGTATTGCAGCATATTGTCGGCGGCCGACAGCACCTTGGTGTTCATTTCATAGGTGCGCTGGGCAGCGATCATGTCGACCATCTCTTCCACCACCTGCACGTTCGAGCCTTCCAGCGCGAACTGTTTCAGCTTGCCCAGTGCGCCTTCGCCAGGACGGCCTTCCGTCGGCGTACCGCTCGATGCCGTTTCCTGGAACAGGTTTTCACCGAGTGCCAGTAAGCCGGTCGGATTGACGAAGCTGGTCAGGTTCAGCTGGCCCAGCTGGGTGCCGTTGACATTGCCCGGCACGGTGGCCGTAACCATGCCGTTTTCGCCGATGGTGATCGCCGTGGCATTGTTCGGTACGGTGATCTGCGGCACCAGCGGCAAGCCCTGGGCGTTGACCATCACGCCGTTTTCATTGATGCCCAGCTGGCCGGCGCGCGTGTAGGCCGCTTCGCCGTTCGGGCGCAGCACTTGCAAAAAGCCATTGCCGGTGATGGCGACGTCGAATTCGCGGCTCGTCGTTTGCAGGCTGCCCGTGGTAAACACCTTTTGCGTGCCCACCATGTGCGTGCCGTTACCCAGCTGCACGCCCGACGGCGACAGGGTATTGTCGGCGCGCTGCGTGCCCGGCTGCTGTTCGACCTGGTAGAACAGGTCTTCGAAGACGACGCGGTCGCGCTTGAAACCAACGGTATTGACGTTGGCCAGGTTGTTCGCGATGGCTTGCAGTTTGGCATCTTGCGCCTGCACGCCGGTCTTGCTGATCCACATTGCTGGATTCATGATTTACTCCTGGTAATTGGTTGGCGTGGGGCTTAGGCGCCCAGCAGGCGGTTTCCCGATTCCGTCATGGAATCGCTGGCCTTGAATACTTTCATTTGCATCTCGAAACTGCGGTTCAGGCTCATGGTGGCGACCATTTCCTCGACGGCAGAGACGTTGCTGCCTTCCAGGTGGCGGTCGCGCAGGCGTACCGTCGGATCGGCCTGCAAGTCTTCGCCGCCGCGCGCCACGATCAGGCCCGCCTCGTTCTTCGTCAGCTCGCCCGCTTCGGCATTGACCAGCTTGAGCTTGTCGACCGTCTGCATTTGCGCGGTGCCCGGCACCTGGATGGAAATCGTGCCATCGGCGCCGATCGACAGGCTGGTGTGTTCGGGAATCGTGATGGGGCCGCCTTCGCCCAGCACGGGCCGGCCGTTGATGGTCAGCGCGCCCGTTTCATCGAGGTCCATGGCGCCGGCGCGCGTGTAGGCTTCGCCGTTTTGCCACTGCACCGCGAGAAAGCCGTTGCCCGTGATGGCCACGTCGAGCTCGCGTCCCGTCTCCTTGATGGCGCCGGTGCGCGTGCCGACGGCGCTCGACTGCGTCTGCGTCATGTGGCGGTCGTCGTAGCCATAGCCGTTCTGCAACGGCTGGGCCGTCGATACCTCGAGATTGGCGCGGAAGCCGCCCGTTTCGATGTTGGCCAGGTTGTTGGCGTGTACCTGCTGTGCCCGCAGGGCACGGTCGGCCCCGCTCATGGCGGTATAAATCAGCGCATCCATTGCTCTTTACCTTTGCGTATCGTGGATTACAGCGCTTGCATCAGCGATTGCAGCATGGCGTTCTCGGTCGAAATGACCTTCGAGTTCGCCTGGTAATTGCGCTGCGACGTCATCAGGCCCACCAGTTCGGAAGTGATGTCGACGTTCGACTGTTCCAGCGAGCTCGTCACCAGTTTGCCGGCCATGCCCACGCCCGGACGGTCATACATGGCGGTACCGGAGGTGGTCGAGGCGACCCAGCTGGTATCGTTGACGGCCGTCAAGGCGCCTTCGTCGGGGAAGGTTGCCAGGGCGATCACGCCGATGCTTTGTTTCTGGCCATTCGTGTATTTCGCCACGACGGAGCCGTCATCGGCCAGTTCCACGCCCATGTAGGTGCCCGAGGCATAGCCGTCGGCGCGGTCGGTCGAGGTCGTGGCTTCACCGGCGAACTGGGTGGTGCCCGCGTAGTCGATGGCGACCGTCATCGGCGCGGCGCCAGCCGGCGTCGGCAGCACTGGCGACGCGGTCGTGCCCGTCAACAGCTTGCCGTTCGTGTCGAAGGTCATGCTGGTCACCGGCGTCACATCGGCGTTGTCGAAGGTGTAGTGCACGTCCACGCCCGTTGCCGTCTTGACGAAGTACTGGCCCAGCGAGTGCTTGGCGCCCAGCGAGTCGTAGACGATCGAGGACTTGGCGCTGTTGTAGCTCAGTTCGTTGGTCTTGCTGAACGGCGGGGTTTTCACGGTCCATTCGGACGACATGTTGGCGGCATACGCCAGCTTGGTCGTTGCCACGGCGGGAATCTGGCCCGTCGGAATGTTCATGTCGCCCATGGTGCCCAGAGTGGTGCTGCCCTTGACGGCGGCGTAGCCCTGCACCAGGCGGCCGTTCGAGTCGATCAGCTTGCCATCATTGCTGGCCGAAAAGATGCCGACGCGGCTGTAGATCATGGTGTTCTGTGCATCGCGCGTGACGAAGTAGCCGCGGCCGTCGATGGCCGCGTCGAGCGCGCGGCCCGTGTTGAGCACGCCGCCATTGAGCGACATGCTTTGCGTCAGCGAACCGATTTCCGTGCCCGTGGCGCGCGACCCGGCGTACATGGCCGAAAAGTTGGCGCGGCTGCTCTTGAAACCGTAGGTGCCGGCATTGGCGATATTGTTACTGGTGCTGTTCAACTGTTGGTTGATGGACTGGATACCGGACAGGGCGATGTCGAAACTCATGTTGACTTCCTTTAGTGAAGGAGGAGATTAGTGTTCAGGAACGAAGGGGAGAGCGGATCAGGCCGTCTTACCGTTAAAGCCGGTGATCGCGCCAGGGTTGACTTCGCCCAGGTTCGACACGCTCAGAATCATGCTGCCGCCGGCCGACAGGCGCACGCTGTTCAGCTTGCCCGCGATATCGACCGTCGGCTTTTCGGTGCCATTGGTGGTGACCTTCATGCTGTAGGTGCCAGCAGGCAAGCCCAGGGCGACGGGATCGATGGTGAACGGCACCGTGCCGGCCGCCTTGGCGCCCAGTTCGATCTTGTATTCCTTGTCGTCGATGCCTTTCAGTGTCACGGTGGTCTTGGTGGTGCCGGACGCCAGCGCGATGCTGCCGCTGACCTTGCTCTTGTCGAGCTGTACCGTCTCGCTGTTGACCATGACTTCGGAACCGACTTGCGCGCCCAGGGCCAGCACTTGCATCGATTGCAGCACGCTGGCATTGGCGCTGGTCAGCGCCGACAGGTTCTGCATCGCTTCCGTCTGCGCCTGCTGCGTCAATTGATTGACGAACTGGCTCGGATCGGTCGGCGCGAGGGGATCCTGGTTCTTGATCTGTGCGACCAGCAATTTGGTGAACATATCCTGGGTGGCATTGCTTTGCGACTTGACGGCATTGCTGTTGCTGCCGCTGCCGCTGGTGTTATTTGTAAAGAGATTGGTTTCCATGGATTATGCTTCACCTAATTTGAGGAGCGATTGCTGCATCGACTTGATGCGGCCCAGAACTTCGACATTGGTTTCAAACGCGCGCGAGGCCGACATCATGTCGGTCATCTCGGCGACCTGGTTGACGTTGGGGTAGAACACCATGCCATCGGCATTGGCCATCGGATGGCCCGGTTCATACACCTTGCGCAGCGGCTCATCGCTTTGCACCACGTCGAGTACTTGAACTCGTCCGCCGGCGCCGCTGGCACCGGGGCCATCCATCACGGCCGCAAACACCGGCTTGCGCGCGCGGTAGGTTTCGCCTTCGGAACCGGCCACGGAATCGGCATTGGCCAGGTTGCTGGCGATGGTATTGAGGCGCACGGTTTGCGCCGCCATCGCCGAACCGGCGATCTTGGAAATATCCTGGAAGCTCATGTGATCCTTATTGTCCGGAAATGGCCTTGGACAGACCCTTCAGTTTCATGTTGACGAAAGTGAGGCTGGTCTGGAAGTCGGTGGCATTCTGCGAGAACGCCGCCTGCTCCACGCCGATTTCGACGGTGTTGCCGTCGCGGCTGGGGTGGTAGGGGACGCGGTACAGGGCGCTGGCATCGTCATCGGTCGACAGCAGGCCGGCCTCGTTATCCTGCAACTGCTGCAGGGCGCTGCCGAAATCCATGTCCATGGCCTGGAAGCCTGGCGTGTTTTCATTGGCGATGTTGGCCGCCAGCACGCGAGTACGGTCGGCGCGCAGCGCGAGCGCATCGGCGTGCACGCCCAGCGCATCCTTGAAATTAATCCCCATGGTCATCCTTTGTATTGAATTCGATCGTGCTTTTTGCGGTTCGGGCTAGAAAATAGATGGTGCAGAGGTAAAATCCCAGCCTGGTCATGTTGACGCATGGTAAGGTCATGCCGCTTCAGTATCTTTGATTAAGGTTAGCAATGATTTATTTTGAGAACTATTCCATGATGTGGAACAAGGCGCAAGGTCGTCACATACTATTGCCAAGCCTATTTTTACTGACCAGCCTATATAGTAGTGCAGGACGCGCAGAATTGCCAGCCGACAATATATTTTCGCGTGTGGAACAATTGGCGCGCGAGCAATTGGCACAGCAGGCAGCCTCGGCGGGATTGCTGGAGCCGCAGTTCCAGGTGGCCGTGGTGAAAAGCACGCGCCCCATGCCGGCGTGCGCGGCGCCCGTCGCGCTGGAAACGGCGGACAGCCGTTCGGCGCAGCGCATGCGCTTTGTTGCAGTGTGTCCTGGGAGCAACGGTTGGCGCTATGAAATGCTGGCGCGCGGCAGCATCACGGCCCAGGTGGCGGTGACGAGCGCCCCCGTCACGGCGAATACGCCCTTGCAGGCGGGCGACGTGACGATGGCGCGGCGCGATGTGACGATGGTGCCCGACAGCATTGCCTCCTTGCCCGGCGCCGTTGGCCTGTCGAGCCGGCGCAGCTTGCGTGCCGGCGAAGTGTTGCGGCAAGGACAACTGGCCTCGCCCGTGTTGATCAAGCGGGGCAGTGCGGTGAATATCGTGGCGCGCAAGGAGCAGGTGGAGGTGAGCATGGCCGGCGAAGCGCTGGATCCGGGCGCGCAAGGGGAGGTGATTCGCGTGCGCAACGCCACCAGCGGCACGGTGATACGTGCCAGGGTGGTCGATGCGGGTGTGGTGGAGCCGGCCGATATTGCTGGCCGTTAAGAAAAATCAGTCGGCGGCGGCCGTGCGCTGCAGCCGCGTCGCCAGCTGCGTCAGCTTGGCGGCGTAGTTGGGGTCGGTGGCATAGCCGCCGCGCGCCAGGCCTTGCGCGAAGGCGCCCGCGTCGGCGCCCGTGTTCAGGGCGGCGCGGTAGCGCGGGTTGTCGAGCAGCACTTGCGCATAGTCGCGGAAGGCGCTGGCCTGGTCCGGGTAGCTGCGGAAGCGTTCCGTTTTTTTCAGGGCCGTAGCGCCGCCCGCCTCGTATTCGGTGGTGACATTGCTGGCCACGTCGCCCTGCCATTTGCCGCCGGCCTTGATGCCGAACAAATTATTCGTGTCCGCGCCCGTGCCCTGGCGCAGCGGACGCTGGCCCCAGCCCGATTCCAGCGCCGCGTGGGCGGCAACGATTTCCGGCGCCACGCCAAGGCGCGCGCCTGTTTCTTCCGTCCACGGCTTGATCGAGGCGAGGAATTGCTGCTGCGTTTCGCCGATCTCGCCGCCCTGGCTGATGCTGCCCAGGACGTTGACAGGCTGGCTTTGCTCCAGGTAGGCGCGGCCCTGCGGGCTCAGGCTGGTGGCATTGCCGCCGCCCTGTTCGATGAAGCGGGCCACTTCGCCCTGCACTTGCCGGAACACGCTGCCAAAGCTGCCGCCGGAGACAGTGGCGCCGGTGGCGTCGGTGGCGCGCATATTGCTTTGCACGGCATGGGTCGCCGCCGTCGATGGCGTCGCCGCCGTGGCGCGGGTGGTCAGGAAATCAGCCTGGCGCATACGTATCTTCCTCGCCATGCAGCACGCGCTGCATGATGCTGTACTGCTCTGTTAATAAATCGCTGTTGCGGGCATTCAGGCGCTTGCATTCAAGCACCATCTGTTCCAGCAAGGCCCAATCAGCCTGGGCCTTGCTGCGCGCGTCTTCTTGTAATAACGCAAACAATTGCGGCATATCGCCTTGCGGGCCCAGCAGGGCAGTGACGAGGCTGACCCGCTGGCGGCGGCGCGCATCGAGTGGCTCGACGGCGGCGACGACCTGGTCGGCCAGCGCCGTCAGCTGCGCGCTCTGGTGGTGCAGGGTGGCCTGAAATTGTTCTTCCAGCAAGGTTTGCAGGGCGGCGTAGCCGGCGCGGTCGTCCGTCATGCCTTGCAGCACGCGGCGCATGGCTTCCTGGCGCGTGATGCCCTTGCGCGGCGCGGTCACGATTCGCCGCCGTGGAAACGCTGGATCAGGCCAGCCAGTTTCGACGGATCGAACGGCAATTCGCCCTTGGCCAGCGCATCGCGCAGCATGGCCACGCGCTCGTGATCGATCTCGGGCATGGCGCGCAGGGCGGCCATGGCCGGTTGCAGCACGGCCGATTGCAGTTCCGCCCCGGCCGACGAGCCGCCCATGGCGCCTGCGGCGCCCGCGTGCTCGGCGATCGCCTCGGCCGGCGCCACGGCGCTGCTGCGCACGGCAGCGCCGGTATTGCCGGAGGAGATTTTCATACGTTGTTTGCCTTTAATTTGCATGCTCGTCCCGTTCCTTCTTTGCGGGCAGGCCCAGCTTATCACGCAGGCGCTGCAAGGTGCCCGAGTCCGGTTCACCCACTTGCAGCTCTTCGCCTTGCGGCTTTTGCCCCGCCATGCCGAACATGGCGGCGATGCTGTCGGCCTGGCCACGCGTCAATATTAACAGTTCGATGCGGCGGTTGATGCCGGCGCTGGCATTTTTCACGTCCAGCGGCGCGCGGTCGGCCATGCCCACCACTTGCAGCACGCTGTCCGGACTCATGCTGCCGATCAACAATTGCGCGCGCGCCGACATGGCGCGGTTGGCCGACAGGGTCCAGTTCGAAAAGCCTTCATAGCCGGTATTGGCGTATTGCATGGAATCGGTATGGCCGACGATCAGCATCTGGTTGTCCATCTGGGCAAAAACAGGGCCCATCTGGCGCAGCAGCTTGCGGAAGCGGTCGGTCGGCACGGCGCTGCCGCGCACGAACATGCCTTGCTTGTCCGTATCGTGCAGCATGACGCGCAAGCCGTAGGGCGTGATCACCGATTGCAAGTTGCTTTTTAATCCAGCTTCATCGCTGAGCTTGTCGAGCGCGCGCGACAGGCTCAGCAGGTCTTCCGGCGACTGGTAGCTGATCTTGGTCTGGTTTTGCGGCGCGGCGCCGGCCTTGCCATCCTGCATCTGCTTGCCTTCCGTGCGCGTGTCGCCCGTGCCCTTGCGGGGCATGGGGAAGCGCTCGATCAGGCTGCCACGGGGGCCGCCTTTCTGTTCCGGCATGACGCCCTGGCCTTCGCCCTGGCGGCTGCCGGCGCTGGCATCCATCATGATTTCCTTCATCGCCTGCTGCTCGCGCGCGGCCATCAGCCACAGCACGAGGAAGAGCGACAGCAGGGCCAGGCAAAAGTCGGCAAACGCTACTTTCCAGGCGCCGCCGTGGCCGTCGTCGTCGTGCTTGCGGCCAGCCCGCTTGATGATGGCCTGTTCATGTTTCTCATGCGGCTTTAGCACGGCGGCCTCCCCGGCCTTGGCCTTGCTCTTGTTCGGCGCCGCCATCTTCCAGCGCATTGATCCAGCTTTCCAGCTGGGCGAAGCTTGGCTTGATGTTCAACTGCACCAGGCGGCGGCCCGCATCGATGGCCAGCAGGGGCGGTTTGCCCGCCACGTGCGTGACCAGCACGACCTTCACGCACTCCATGGTCGAGCCTTCCTCGCCCACCAGCTGTTTCATCATGTTGCACATCGGATCGAGCACGCCGTAGCAAAAGAAGATGCCGATGAAGGTACCGACCATGGCGGCGCCCACTTTTTCCGAAATTTCCGCCGCATCGGCGCCGTCGGCCACGGAATTCATGGCCATCACGATACCGAGCACGGCGGCCAGAATACCGAAGCCGGGCATGGCTTCGGCGATCTTGTGCAGCGACTTCGACGGTTGCAGCAATTCGTCGTGGATGGCTTCCAGTTCCTGCTCCAGCACGCCTTCGAGCTCATGCGCGTTGATCTTGCCCATCGCCATCAAACGGAAGTTGTCGACGATGAAAGCGAGCAGCTTCGGCTCTTCCAGCACCAGCGGATAGCGCTGGAACAGGGCGCTTTCGCGCGGTGCCTCGACGTGGGCATCGAGCGCCTTCAGGCCGCCGGCGGCCGTTTGCAGCAGTTCGTACATCAGCAGCAGCAACTGGCGCTGGAATTCCGAGCCTTGCTTCTTGTGCGTGACGATCTTGCGCATCTGGTGCAGCATTTCACCGAGTACATGCTTGGGGTTGCCCAGCACCAGGGCGCCGACGGCGGCGCCAATGATGATGATCAACTCGACCGGTTGCCAGATCGCGTGGACGGTGCCGCCCATCAGGGCGAAGCCTCCGAATACACACCCCATCACGATTAAGATACCGATAATTACCATGTCAACTGCCTTTCTGCGTCATTGTGCTGCGTCAATTTGATGGATAGTGCTGAAACTTATGCGTCTTGCAGCATGGCTTTCATCTTGCCCAGTGCCGTCTTGTTGAGCTGGCAGACGCGGGCGTCGCTCAGGTCAAGCACGGCGGCTATTTCTTTGTAGCTCAGTTCGAATTCGTAATACATCTGGATCACGCGCTGCTCGCGTTCGTCCAGCGCGCGCAACGCTTGCTCCAGGCTGCGGCGCACCATCAATTGCTCTTCCGGGCTCGGTGCGCTGTCGGCCTGTCCCAGGCTTTCCTGCAGCACTTCGTCGAAACTGGCGATCAGCTCGGCGTTTTCAGCCAATTGATATTCCTGGAAGGCTTCCGGCGTCAGCTTCAGGGCCGCCATGATTTCCGCCTCCTGCGGCTCGCGTCCCAGGCGCCGGGTCAGGGCGCGCACGCTGTCGCGCAGGCGGTGGCTTTCCTGGCGCACGGCGCGCGGGCGCCAGTCCTGGCGCCGCAGTTCATCGAGGATGGCGCCACGGATGCGCAGGCTGGCATAGCTGCCGAAAGACTGATCCGGCACGCCGTAGCGGCGCAAGGCTTCGAGCAAACCCATCAGGCCAATCTGCTCCATGTCGTCGCGGTCGATGGCGCCCGATACCTGCGAATTGAGCTGGCGCACGATGCGCTTCACCAAAGGGGCGTACGCCACCAGATGTTGTTGCTCTTCAGCAACGCTGAGCACGGCCGCGCAAGCACTGGCGGCCGCATATTCTCCGGCGCCATACGCTTCCTGGTATTGCTCTGCATAAGCCACAGGGTCTCCCACTAGGTCGGCTGGCGTGTTGGCTTATTCAATGATCAGCTTGCCGACCATGACTTCGGTGAACGGCTTTTCCATCTGCTCGCGTTCATAGCTGACATTGAATGCCTTGTTGATCTGCTCGGCATACTGGTCCACGGTCATGGTTTGCGCCTTGTCCAGTGGAAAGCTCGACAGGGTGCTGACGGCGATCGAGCGCATCAGCGGCAAGTGGTCCTTGGTCAGCTTTTCCTTTTCTTCGGTGGTGGCGATCACCAGGTCGGCCGACAGGTAATGCGTTTCGCCTTCGCCGGGAGCGCGGCGCAGCATCACGATGACCTTGTCAAGCGTGATGAATTTGCGCGCCTTCTTGCCCGTGGCGGGCGGTGGCGGGGCTTTCGCTTCGGCAACATCGGCATGGCCGGCGACCGGCTTGGCCAGGTACCACATGGCGCCGCCTGCCGCGCCGGCGGCCAGCACCGCCACGGCGATAAAGCCGCCTATCAGTTTCATTTTCATAGTCATCAGGTGGTTTCTCGCTCATGCATGGCGTACGTGGTGCTGGAGGCTGTGCCATCGGACAGGGCGCGGCCCGGTTCGGCATCGTCCTGCTGGCGGCCCGGTTGACGCTGGCCGCGCGCATCGCCTTCGGCAAATGCCTGGGCGGCGGGGCTGCGCGGGGTGGCGCTGATATTGACGGCCACCTCGGTGTACTGGCGCTGCGCCAGGTCGCTGCGCATGTTTTCGCCGATGCCTTGCAACTGGCGCAACACTTCCGAGTTCGATGCCGTGACGTTCACCTGCAGCGCGCCGGCCGTGTGGCGGATGGAGATCTCAATGCGGCCCAGCATGGGCGGGTCGAGGCGGATCGTCGCGTGTTCGCTGTTGCGGCCGAGCTGCGTCTGCAGGCGTTCGCCCAGCGCTTCGCGCAGCGGTTCCTGCCATTGCTGGGCAGGGCCGTTGAGCTTGATGGTATCGCCGGCCGGGGCCGCCGTGGCGGCATTGCCGACCGCGCCCGCCAGGCCCAGATTGGGTGGCGTTGGCGTCGCAGCGCCGCGTTCGCCTTCGCGCGCCGCAGCGGCAGGAGTGGCGGCCGTCAACGGCGTGCCTTGCTGCAATAGCGATTCGAAAGGCTGGGCCGGCGCGCTGCCCTTGGCGGCGCTCGCCGGGATGGCTGCTGCCAGCGGTTCGCGCGTATCGCGGCCTGCCGGCTGCGCCGTTCCCTGTGCGCTGAGGCTGATCGCCGCCGGATGCAGGCTGATGTTGAGTGCCGGGTTGGCTTGCGCCACATTCGCCTGCGCGGGTGTCTGTGTCTGTGCCTGCGCGGCGGCGCGCGCCTCGGCTGCGGCCGCGTCCGTTGGCGGCAGCATCGTCAGCGGCAAGCCGATGACAGGGGCGGCCATGGCGGGCAGGCCGCTGTCGGCCTGGCTGTCGCTGTCGCCATCCTTGGCGGGCGCGGGCGTATCGCCATCGGCCGTCTGCGTGCCTGTCACATCGAGCACCTGCGCAAACAGGGGCAGGGCGGAGGGCGCTGCACCGTTGCTGCCATAGCCTGGCGTGCCGGGCACGGCGGCCGCCTGTGCCGGCGCTGGCGCCGAGGCTGGTGCCGGTGCCGCATTGGCCGTCGCTGCCGGAGCGGCCGGCGCCTTGTTGAAGTTCATGATCATGCTTGATTCCCGTCCGAGTCGTATTCGCCGAGTGCGGCGTAGGCGACCCAACCTTCCTTATTTGCCTGTAATGCACCCAGGTGTTGACCCAGGCGTTCTTTTTCCGCAGAGCAAATTTTAACCGCTTGCGCGTGAATTTTGCGCAATTGCAACAATTCTGTTTGTTCCAGCGCATTCCATGCGCCGCGTTCGGCCAGCAGCGGGATGTTTTTCGCCAGGCTGGCCGAGATTTGTTCCATCGCCTCCCAGTCTGCCTGGGCGACAGCCGCGCTCAAATGCCGGCTCAGCTGCTGCAGCGCAGCGCGCCTAGGCATTATTGGCCTGGACGCCCACCCAGCCGCGCTTGATGGTGGTCATCAAGGTAGTTACTTCATCGATCAGCGTCGGGTCGAGCTTGATGCCGGCCGTGTACAGGCGCGCCACGCAATAGTCGTACAGGCGCGCCAGGTTGACCACCACTTCGCCGCCATTGTCGAAATCGAGCGAGCTCGACAGACCGTTGATGATCTGCGTGCATTTATCCAGGCTGATGGCCTTTTGCTCGTAGCGCTTGCCCACGATATGCCCGCGCGCGCGCGCCAGTTCTTCCAGCAAGCCGTCCGTCAGCACCAGTACCAGCTCGACCGGTGTGGCGCGGGCGGTCTGGGAATCCAGGTTGACGGCGTGGTAGTTGCCGTAAGCTTCATTG
Source organism: Janthinobacterium sp. GW460-12-1-14-LB5 (assembly GCF_059423585.1). Taxonomy (NCBI): domain Bacteria; kingdom Pseudomonadati; phylum Pseudomonadota; class Betaproteobacteria; order Burkholderiales; family Oxalobacteraceae; genus Janthinobacterium; species Janthinobacterium sp. GW460-12-1-14-LB5. The sequence goes on from NZ_JBWKYD010000025.1 coordinate 54,368, forward strand.
TTCAACATTATTATCTTCTCGCTATGTTAACTGTGGCGGCGCGGCTGGCACGTCCGCCTTAGGATTTGCTGCTATTAAACATGGCATCGAACATGTCGGAATTCCTGGTCATTTGCTCCTGCAATACTTGCAGTCGGGAATACTGATCCAGGAAGCGGCTGTACGCCGTGTTGTACTGGTTGGTCAGACGCTCGCTGCTCTTGACCAGGCTCTTCTGCAACTTGTCCGTTGCTGCCATGCGTTGGGTGATCTGGCCCTTGGTGACATTGCTCCACTGGCCCAGCACCTTGTCCAGGCCGCCGAGCACGCCGGCAGGTGCCGACAGGCTGTTATTGCCGAACAGTTTGTCCAGGCCGCCAGGATTATCTGCCAGTTTGGCCGTCAGTTTGGCGGCATTCAGGCTGATCGTGCCATCGCGCTGGGCCGTAATGCCATACGCCACCAGCGACACGCCATCGACGTTCAGGCGCAAGGCATCGCCCATGCTGGAGCGCAGGGCGTTCAGGCCGGAATCGTGGGCAAAGATGCCGGCAGCGATATTTTTCTCCGGGTTGCCGGGGTTGGCCAGGCCATCCATCACGCTTTTCAGCTTGTTGTAGGCGTCGACGAAGGCTTGCACATTGGCAATGGTGCCGGCGCTATCCGTCCCGACGGTCACGGTAAGCGGATTTTCGCCCGCCGTCATGGCCTTGGTGAACGTCATTTTCACGTCGGGCACGTTGGTAAACGTGTTCGATGCCTGCGTGATTTTGGTGCCGGAGCCCTGGGCTCCCAGCCAGACGATGGCATCCTTGGGCGCCACGAGGGCTTTCTTGTCGCTCTGCAGCGCTGTCTGCAGCGCCGGATCCGTCACACTGTTGGTGTCGATCGAGACGGCATTGGCCAGGCCGGTGAGATTCGATGTCAGCACCAATTGCGCCTGGTTGCCGATATTGATGACGGAAGCGGTGACGCGCGCATTATTCTTGCTGTTGCCATTGATGGCGGCGGCGATTTCCTGCGGCGTCAGGTAGGGGTCGCCATCCTTGTTGGCGGCGGCCAGGTCGATGTCGAAGGCATTGTCGGCCGTGGCAGCGGCTGCCGGGTCGCCGATGCGGATGGTCAGGTTGCCACCGTTGGCGGGCGTGGTGCTGCTCAAGCCGCCATACGACGTCTGGCTGGCCGTGGCCAGTTGTTCCACAAAGAACGCGTAGCTGCCCGGCGCCGCCTTGATGCCGGCCGTGGCCGTGCCATACGCGGTATTGCTGAAGGTAGCGGACTGGTTCAGCACGGATTTGCTGGACGTCATTGCCGACATCGCCAGCTGGAATGCCGAGATGGCCGATTTCAGGTTGCCCAGCGCGCTGGAGGTGTTGTTGGCAAGCGTACTCTGAGCCTCCAGGGCCGCCTTTTGCGCAGCCACCGATTTGGTAGCCAGTTGTTGTGCTGTGACGAGTGGATCGTATCGTGGTGCGGTAATTGCGTTTGCCATGCCAGACTCCTGAATAAAGGGTTATACCGGTACAAGGCGACCCCCATTCCCGTTTCGTGAAGTTTTCCTGAAAGAAACTTACACAAACTTCATTTTACCTGCCCGCGGAACCAGAATTGCGTCGCCAGCTCGTCTTGCCGCTTCGCATCAACTCGTTGTTGCTCATTTGCAACATGCTTCTGTTTTTGCGTCAGCACCTGGTCCAGCACTTCGCGCTTGGCCCAGGCCGTGTTCAGTGCGCGTTGCGAAACGGCCATGTTGGCTTCGTGCAGGTGCAAATCCGTGCGGTGCTGGTCGGCCATCTGCATCACGGCCTGCTTGAAGTTGCCGCAGTTGACGGACAGCGCCAGGGGCAGGGCGCCGCTGGGGCCGCTATCCGTGTACAGGCCCGTAAGGCGCTCCAGGTTTTTCTGGTAGCGCTCGCGCACGGCCGTCTGCGCCGCCATTTCGCCTTGCAGGCGTTCCACTTCGGTGCTGCGCAGGCCGACCAGGGTGGTCAGATTGCGGATGGTATGCGCGTCGCTCACATATGCTCCTAGGCCATGATCTGTTCAAGTTGTTCGATGCACGGCCCCATCGGCGCCTCTTCCTTGGTGCCCTGGCACAGGAAGGCTTCGATGGGCGCGTGCAGCTGCACGGCGCGGTCGGTGATCGGGTCGGCGCCCGGCACGTAGGCGCCCAGCGGGATCAGGTCGCGCACGCGCGCGTGGCGCGCCATCGACGCCTTCAGCGCGCGCGCCGCCTGCATGTGCTCGGGCGTGATCACCTGCGCCATGCAGCGGCTGATCGAGGCGGCGATGTCGATGGCGGGGTAGTGGCCCCGCTCGGCCAGTTCGCGCGTGAGCACGATGTGGCCGTCGAGAATCGCGCGCGCCGTGTCGACCACGGGATCCTGCTGGTCGTCGCCTTCGGCCAGCACCGTGTAGATGGCGCTCATGCTGCCGTCCGGGTGGGCGCCGTTGCCGGCGCTTTCCACCAGTTGCGGCAGGTTCGAAAAGACGGATGGCGGATAGCCGCGCGTGGCGGGCGGCTCGCCCAGGGCCAGCGCCACTTCGCGCAAGGCCATGGCATAGCGCGTGAGCGAATCGACCAGCAGCAGCACGTGCTTGCCCTGGTCGCGGTAGTGCGCGGCGATGGAATGGCACAGCTCGGTGGCCATGATGCGCATCAAGGGCGATTCGTCGGCCGGTGCGATCACCAGCACGGCTTTTTTCAAGCCTTCGGCGCCGAGCGACTTTTCGACGAATTCGCGCACTTCGCGGCCCCGTTCGCCGATCAGGCCGACGACGACGACATCGGCCACCGTCTGGCGCGTGATCAGGCCCAGCAGCACGCTCTTGCCGACGCCGGAACCGGCCATCAGGCCCACGCGCTGGCCCTTGCCCAGGGTCAACATACTGTTGATGGCCCGCACGCCCACGTCCAGCGGTTCGACCACCGGTTGTTTCTTCAGGGGATTGATTTTTGGTGGCGTGACTTCCAGGATGTGTTCGCCGCCGAGGCGGCCCAGGTCGTCGATCGGCTCGCCCAGGCCATTCACCATGCGGCCCAGCCACGAGGGGCCGATCTGCAGGCTGGCCTTGTCGGGCAGGGGCAGGACCCTGGCGCCCGTGGTCAGGCCCGTGGCCTTCTTGAACGGCATCAGGTAAGACAGTTTTTCGCGGAAGCCGACGACTTGCGCATCGAGCCACTCGCCGCTGACAGTTTCAATTTGACAACGCTGGCCCGTGTGCAGGCGGCAGCCGGCGCTTTCCAGCAGCAGGCCGGAAGCGCCGACCAGGCGGCCGGTGGGTGTCGCGACCGGGATATCGCCGATCTCGAAACTGCGCAGCGTGTCGGCGATCATGCAGGCGCGCCCTGGTCAGCGTGTTCGGCGGCCAGCGCCAGGTGGCTGCTGACTTGCTCCATGCAGGCCGACAGGCGCTGATGGCAGCCGGCGTCGACTTCATTGTCGCCCGCCTTGATGCGGCATTCGCCCGCGTCGAGGCGCGCGTCGGCGATCAGGTTCCAGCGCTTGGCGCGCTTCGGATCGAGTTCGCTGATGCGTTTGAGTTCTTCCGGATTGAGGAAAACGTCGATTTCCTCGCGCGTGGGCGGCATCGAGGCCAGAGTCTCGTCGACCAGGGCCAGCAATTGCACCGGCTGCAGCGCCAGTTCCGCGCGGATCACCTGGCGCGCCACTTTGGCCACCAGGTCGACCACTTCCTTGCGCTGCGCTTCGCGGTAATCGGCGCGCACTTTCTTCAGGTCGCGCAGGATGGCGTCGACGGGGCGGGCCAGGCGGTCCAGCGCCACCAGGGTTTCATTGCGGCCTTCTTCGCGGCCCTGCGCCACGCCGTCGCTGCGCCCGGCGTCGTAGCCGTCCTGCTGGCCTTGCACCAGGCCCACTTCGTAGCCGTCGCGCTGGCCCTGCTCGAAGCCTTCCGAGACGGACGCCTGCCACTGGCCGTCCGTGTCCTCGCTGGCGGCGCGCTGGCCGGCGGCGATGAATTGCGACAGGGGCGGGAAACGATACGAGCGGAAGTGTTTCATTCGATCACCGCTTCGGCAAACAGTTGCACTTCGATTTCGCCCGCATCGGCGAGGCCCTTGACGGTGGCCATGATTTCCTGGCGCGTCTGTTCGATACGGCTCAAAGGCACGGGGCCGGAACGGCGCATCATGTCTTCGAAGCTCTGCGCCTGGCGGCGCGGCATGGTTTTCAGCACGGCGTCGCGGATCGACGGTTCCGCGCCCTTGAGGGCGATGGCCCACTGTTCCATCGGCACGTCTTCCAGGATGCGCGTGAGCGTGACATCGCTCTGCGTGGCCAGGATCAGGAAGTCGTACATGCTCAGTTCGATTTCCGAGACGACGTCCGGGTCGTGCGCGCGCAGCAGTTCGACCAGCGCGGCGCGGTTGCCCGGCATGCGGTTGAGAATCTCTGCCGCCTGGCGGATGCCTTCCACGCTGGTGCTTTGTGTGTCGAGCGTGCCCAGGCAGCGGCCCACCAGTTCGTCGAGCTCGACCAGCAGGTCGCGGTCGATCTCGTCCAGGCGGGCCAGGTTCAGCAAGACCAGGTCGCGGCCTTCGACGGGCAGGGCGTCGAGGATCTGCCCGGCCAGCGCGGGCGGCAGGAAGGCCAGGAACACGGCTTGCATCTGCACGTGCTCGTTGACGATGTATTCAGCCAGCCATTTTGGCGAGGCCCACTGCAGGCGCGCCATTTTGGGGCGGATGGCGTCGCCGTAAATGTTGTTCAGCACGCTGTTCGCGATATCGCTGCCCAGCGCCATGTCCAGCGAGCGCTTCAGGTAGCTGCGCGAGGCGCCGTGCACGCCGCTTTGCTGGCGGTAGTCGTCGAAGAAGGTCTGCATGGCCGTTTTCACGGATTCGACCTTGATGCCGCTCATGCGCGACATCACCTGCGTGACTTCCAGCAATTCTTCACGCGACAGGCAGCGCAGCACATTGGCGGCCTGTTCTTCGCCTATGCTCAGCAGCACGATGGCAGCCTGTTCCACAGGGCTCAGGCTGACGTTCTCGACATCTGCGTCGTCAGGGAAATTATTGTTGTTGAGTTCGGCCATTTTTCTGCATCCATTGTTTGACGACTTCGGCGACACGCTCGGGTTCTTTTTCCGCCAGCACTTTCAGGTGGTCGACCATCACGTCGACCGCCGAGCCGGGTGGCGGCAAGTCATAGTTTTCCAGCAGCGGCACGACCGGCATGCTGCCGCCGGCGGCAGCTTCGCCTTCGAGCGCCAGCGGGCTGCCATTCACGCCCAGGGCCGGCGCGCCGGCGGCGGTGGCGCCAGTGGCGCCGGCCGTGCTGCTGCCGGCCAGGGCCATGGCGGGATCGATCTGTTTGAGTGTCGGCGGCGCCAGGCGCGTGGTCAGCAGGCGCAGCAGCGGACGCAGGATCAGGAAGTAGCCGAGCACGGCGCCCAGGGCGTACAGCAGCCAGCTGCTGAAATCGACGACGGTGTCGCGCTCTTCCCACCACTGCGCCACGGGCGGCTTGGCCGGGAAGGCCAGCGCCGTCAGGCTCAGGCTGTCGCCGCGCTGGGCGTTGATGCCCAGGCCGCTGTTGAGCATTTTTTCAATATTGCCCAGTTCGGCAGGGGTCCAGCCCGTTTTCGGGTTCGGTGCGGCGGCGCTGTTGAGGACCACGGCGACGCTGAGTTTTTCCAGGCGGCCACGGCTGCGCTTGATCTGCGTGATGCTGCGGTCGTACGCGTACTGGCGCGTGGTGGCGTTCTTGCGGGCCGTGCCGTCGTCGGACGGCTTCGGCGCGCCATCGGCGGGCGCGGCGCCGGCGGCGTCGGCCGGTGCCGGCACGGCGGCCGCTGGCGGACGGTTCGACAGGCTGCCGGGAATGCCGGCCACGGTGCGGTTGCGTTCCTGCTCTTCGCGCATCGCTTCGCTCGTCACTTTCGGGGCTTCGCCGTATTTTTCCAGCGTTTCGTCCACGCGGTCGTTGTTCACGGAGGCCGTCACGCTGAGCTTGAAGTTGTCTTCGCCGATGACGGGGCCGAGCAAGCCCGTGACGTTGCGGCGGATTTCATCCTGGAAACGTTTCGCGCCTTCATTGCCGGCGGCCGAGGCATCGAAACCGTCCGTCAGGTCGACGTGCGAGGACAGCAGGTTGCCGCCCTGGTCGACCAGGCTCACGCGCGTGGGCGCCAGGCTGGCGACGCTGCCGGACACCATGTTGATGATCGCGGCGATCTGTTCCGGCGCCAGGGTGCGGCCCGGTTTCAGCGCCACCACCACGGAGGCGGACGATTTGTCGCCGTCGCTGGCGACAAACGACGTCGATTTGGCAATCGACAGATGGACGCGCGCCGAAGCGATCGCGTCCATCGTCATGATGCTTTGCGCCAACTCGCCTTCCAGGCCGCGGCGGAAGCGCACGTCCTGCACGAATTGGGAGACGCCCAGCGGGTCATTCTTGTCCATCAGCTCCAGGCCGGCCGGCAGCTGCGCCGTCACGCCCTTCGAGGCCAGCAGCATGCGCACCTTGCCCAGCATGGCGTCGGGCACCAGCACCTGGCCGCTGTCCGGATGCAAACGGTAGGGGATGTGCTCGGCGTCCAGGGTGGCCATCATGTCCGTCACGGCCACTTTTTCGCGCGCGCCAAACACCGGCTTGTAGTTGGCCTGGTCGCGCCAGGCATACATGGTCACCATGGCGGTGATGCCGATGGCCAGCACGACGATGGGAACCAGGTTTTTCAGCAGGGCGGGCGGGATGGCGGGCTGGGCGCCAAGGCGCCAGCGCGCAAATGCGGACTTCATGGGGGTAATCACTTGGGGTAACTTTCGCTGGGAGGCTGGGCGTGGATCAGGACGTGAAGATTACAGAGGCAGTTTGATGAGTTCGTCGACGGCGCCCATGACCTTGTTGCGCACTTGCATCAACATGGAGAAGGACAGGCTCGCTTCCTGGCTGGCCAGCATGGCGCCGACCATGTCGTCGCTCTTGCCGCTGTCGACGTCGCTCATTTTCTGCGCGGCCATGCGGTCGTCGCCGTTGACCTTGCCGATGGCGTCTTTCATGCTTTGCGCAAAGGAGAAGCCGGACTGTTCCGGCGCGCCGAACTGGGCGGCGGGCGCGATGCTGGCGCCCAGGGCGCGCGCGTCATTGCTCAGTGCTGCCAGATCGGCCTTGATCAGACCTGCGAGTTCGTTGCTCATCTTGCCCTCTACTTTCAATATGCGGTGACGTATCAATCAGAAATTACTGGTGTTGCCATTCCGGCAGGCATTACATCCAATGCCATCCTGCCCGGTCCGAGTTGCAGGACCCATCAGTTTTATCAGTTGCCACACCATCCGCTCAAGCAGACTCAAACAAACCCAGCAAACCCACGCCGACATGATTTACATGGCCATGATAACTAATATTTATCTGATAAGAGTTTCTGCTGGTGGCAATAATAAAACTGGAAACTGCCATAAAAACCGGAATCAGGTAAGGGGAATGGCGCACTGCAAATCACTATTTTCTCGCCATAAGCTTACCCGCAGGCAACTATAAAGTAAAGAGAGGATTGTCTCAAGGAATATTGATACATGGCAATATTTGGCGTTTTCATGTATTGTTCAGCACCGTAGTCATCTAGCATGCGATACGATGCGCAATCGTTTGCTTGCATACCGGTAGGCAAGGTCAAGATGATGCTGTATTTAATTTCGGGCGATCCGTATAATTTGTTCTGCCACCGCAATACCGACATGACCACTACATGACAATCATTACCAAGACAGATCAAGCTGCGCGCCATCAAGTCCTCGATTCCTGTCTGCTTGGACGTCCTGTCCATTTGCTGCATGTATTCGGCGCCCAGCTGCGCGACGACCTGGCAGTGGCCTTGCGCCAGCCCATGAGCCGTCGCTACTGGGGTAATTTCCAGATCGACGCCGTGAATTTGTCGCGCGTGGAAAACGAGGACAGCGTGAGTCGCTGGCTGAGTTTTTCCACGCCGGCCAGCCAGACGGGCTTTGCCCTCGAACGGCAGATCCTCTTGAGCGTGCTGAACTATCGCTATGGTAGTGCCGGCGCCAAGGGCGTGCTGCCCGATCCGGCGCAGGTGCGCGTGACGGCCACCGAGGAGCGCCTCGCTGTGGTGCTGGGACAACAGTTGGTGAACAGCTTGTTTACCCGTATCCACAAGAATCTGCAAACGCTGGGCAAAAGCAGCGGCATCGACACCAGTGCCGAGTTCGCCGTGCAGTCGGGCGTGCACCCGGCGCGCGGCAGCTGGATCGTCAGCGTGGCGCTCAGCGACGTCGAGGCAGGGCAGAGCGGCCACTTCTGGTTTTCGCTGGACAAGCGCCTGATGGCCGACGTGCTGCGCGGCTTGCTGCCCGAACGCGCGCAAGCGAAGAAGGCCTTGCGTGGCAGCGTGCGTCCGCTCGCTTCGCGCCTGCAAGTGACGCTGGAAGGCCGCCTCGTCAGCAAGCAGATGCAACTGGGCGCCTTGTTCGACCTGCGCGTGGGCGACGTGATTCCCGTCAGCCTGAGCCGTACTGACGTCATGCTGGACGACTCCCGTTTATTTACAGCTGCTGTTTCCGAACACAAGGGCAAGCTCTGTTTAACCTCATTTGAAGATGTCGAATAATATGAATATGAACGATACCAACCAGAGCGAAACCCTGCTGGAAGACCTGGGCGATGACATGATCATCGACCAGGGCGACGTGTCCGACGTGCCCAGCGGCCGCGCGCGGCGCGACATTCCGCAGATGATGCGCAAGATTCCCGTCACCCTGACCCTGGAAGTGGGCTCGGCCCGCATTTCGCTGGAAGAACTGATGGCCATCGGCCCGGAAAGCGTGATCGAACTCGACATGCTGGCCGGCGAACCGCTGGTGATCAAGGTCAATGGCACGCCGATCGGCCGTGCCGAAGTGGTAGTTGCTGGCGAGAACTATGGCCTCAAGGTCATCGACCTCGACGGCCTCAATCTCGACCTGATGACAGCATGAAGCTGGCGGTACCCGGTTTGAGCCGGCGCCGCGGTGCGCTGGCTGCCGCGCTGGCTGTTCCCGTTCTGATGCTGTGTTGCGCCGCTGCCGGCGCGCAGGACCTGCTGGCCGGCGTGGTGCCGGGCGCGAAGACCGACCTGTCGGTCAAGATGCAGATCCTGGTCGTCATGACCCTGCTCGGGCTGCTGCCCGTGATGGTCATGATGATGACCAGCTTTACCCGCTTCGTCATCGTGCTGTCCCTGCTGCGCCAGGCCCTGGGCCTGCAGCAGGGCTTGCCCAACCGCATCGTCACCGGCATCGCCCTGATCCTGACCCTGCTGGTCATGCGCCCCATCGGTGACCAGGTGTGGAAGGAAGCGTTCGTGCCGTACGACCGCGACCAGATCGGCATGCAGGAAGCGCTGAAGATCGCCGAAGTGCCGATTTCGCGCTTCATGCTGGCGCAGACGAGCAAGGCCGCGCTGGCGCAGATCGCGCACCTGGCCGGCGAGCCGTCGAGCATGCGCCCGCAAGACCACAGCTTCACGGTCAAGCTGGCTGCGTTTGTCTTGTCCGAACTCAAGACGGCTTTCCAGATCGGCTGTATGCTGTTCATACCGTTCCTCATCATCGATCTGGTGGTGGCGTCCGTGCTGATGGCGATGGGCATGATGATGCTGTCGCCGCTGGTGATTTCGCTGCCGTTCAAGCTGCTGCTGTTCGTGCTGGTCGACGGCTGGACCCTGACCGTCAACACGCTGGTTACCAGCATACAGGGCTATTGATCCATGTTTACCCCTGAAGTCGCCGTTGACCTGATCATCGAGGCCTTGCATGTCGTGATGTTGCTGGTGGTAATCCTGGTCGTCCCGGGTTTGCTCATGGGCTTGCTGGTCGCGCTGGTGCAGGCGGCCACCTCGATCAATGAGCAGACCATGAGTTTCCTGCCGCGCCTGCTGGTCACCCTGCTGGCCCTGATCCTGGCCGGACGCTGGATGGCCGGTTACCTGATGGATTATTGCGTGTCCATTTTTCAGCGCGCCGCCACCCTGGTCGGATAGCGCCACGCGCCATGGATCAGATTTTCAATCAGGTGCTGCCGTTTCTGCTGGCCGTGTGGTGGCCGTTCTGCCGCATCCTGGCCATGCTCAGCGCCTCGCCCGTGATCGGCGACGCCATGGTGCCAGTCCCCGTGCGGGTGCTGCTGTCGCTGGTGCTGGCGATCCTGATGCTGCCCGTGATGCAGGCGTCGGGCGTCTCGCAGGAACTGCTGAAAATCGATCCGTTTTCCCTGCACGCCCTCGTCGCCACCCTGGAGCAGGCCATCGTCGGCTTCGTCCTGGGCCTGGCTTTTCACTTCGCCATGTCCGTCATGTCGGTGCTCGGCTATCTGGTGTCGAGCCAGGTGGGCTTTTCCATGGCCGTCATGAACGATCCGCTCAACGGCACCTCGTCGGACGTGATCACGGGTTTGCTCACCATCATGTGCATGATCGTGTTTTTCGCCATTGACGGCCACCTCGTGCTGACGGGCGTGATCGGCGCCAGTTTCACGGCCTGGCCCGTGGGGCAGGGCTACGGCCCGCTGCTGCTGCAGACGGTGGCGTATAACGTGGCGTGGATCTTCGCCGCCGCCATACTGCTGGCCTTGCCCATCGTCTTTTCCACCATGGTGGTGCAGCTCGGTTTTGGCTTCCTGAACCGCGTGGCGCCGTCGCTGAACCTGTTTTCGCTGGGCTTTTCCATGATTACCATGTTCGGCCTGCTGATGCTGACGCAGATCGTGCGCTTTATCCCGGAACACTATGTCGCCATGACCAACCGCGTGCTCGATATGATCCAGGAACAGATGCGGGTGGCCCATGGCGGATAGCAGCACGGGCGACAAGACAGAAAAGGCGTCAGCCCAGAAGCTGAAGAAATCGCGCCAGGAAGGGCAGGTGGTGCGTTCGCGCGACCTGTCGACGGCGCTGGGCATCCTGATCAGCATGAAGGTCTTCATTTATTTGCTGCCGAGCTATCTGGCGAGCTTTCGCGAGCTGTTCGCCATGGCTTTCATGCCGCTCGACAGCAAGGGCGCGCTGGAGAATGCCATGTCGATGGCGTTTACGACGTCGGTGGGCTTGCTGATCAAGATGATCGTGCCGCTGTTCTGCGTGCCGTTGTTTGTTGTGCTCGGCTCATTGATCCCTGGCGGCTGGGTCGTCAGCACGAAGAACTGGATGCCGAAGATGGAGCGCCTGAGCCCGGCCAAGAACCTGGGCCGCCTGGTGTCGCCCAAGCATGGCTTTGAATTCGGCTTGTCCATCGCCAAGGCCGCCGTGCTGGGCATGGTGCTGGTGCACGTCAGCCGCTCCAGCCTGATGCAGTACGTGGACCTGCAACACCGGCCCCTGCAGCAAGCCATGCTCGATGGTTCCGCGCTGATGCTTGACGGCCTGATGGCGCTCATTTCCGTCTTTGTCCTGTTTGCCATCATCGACGTGCCGGCGCAGGCGTTTTTCTTTGCCCGCAACCAGCGCATGAGCAAGCAGGACGTCAAGGAAGAGCATAAAAGCAGTGAAGGGCGGCCCGAAGTGCGCCAGCGCATCCGCCAGCTGCAGCAGCAGATCGGCCGGCGCAGCGTGCGCAAGACCGTGCCCGACGCCGACGTGGTGATCGTCAATCCCGAGCATTACGCCGTCGCGTTGAAGTATGACCAGGACCGCGCCGAGGCGCCGTTTGTCGTTGCCAAGGGCGTCGACGAGATGGCGCTGTATATCCGGCAAGTGGCGAAGGAACACCATATTGAAACGCTGGAGTTGCCGCCGCTGGCGCGCGCCATCTACAACACCAGCCAGGTGCAGCAGCAGATTCCCGTGCAGCTGTACCAGGCCGTGTCGCAGGTACTTAACTACATCCTGCAATTGAAAGCATTCCGGTCCGGGCAGCGTGCTGCCCAGCCCGTATTACCCACCGAGATGGCCGTGCCATCTCATCTGAGCGAGGTCGTACCGCCATGAATTTCCTGAACCGGTTGGTTGCCGAAATGCGCCGCCACAAGTTCGCCACGCCGCTGTTCCTGCTGGTGATCCTGGCAATGATCATCCTGCCGCTGCCGCCCGTGCTGCTCGATATCTTGTTCACTTTCAATATCGTGCTGGCACTGATCGTCATCCTCGTCAGCGTGTCGGCCAAGCGGCCGCTCGATTTCTCCGTCTTCCCGACGGTGATCCTGGCCACCACCATGCTCAGGCTGACCCTCAACGTGGCGTCGACGCGCGTGGTGCTGCTGCACGGCCATACGGGCGCGGACGCGGCCGGTAAGGTGATCGAGGCCTTCGGTAACGTGGTGATCGGCGGTAACTTCGTCGTCGGTATCGTCGTCTTCGTGATCTTGATGATCATCAACTTCGCCGTCGTCACCAAGGGTGCCGAGCGCATTTCGGAAGTGTCCGCGCGCTTTACCCTCGACGCCTTGCCGGGCAAGCAGATGGCCATCGACGCCGACCTGAACGCCGGCCTGATCAACCAGGAAAAAGCCCAGATCCGTCGCAAGGACGTGGCCGCCGAAGCGGATTTCTACGGCGCCATGGACGGCGCGTCGAAGTTCGTGCGCGGCGATGCCGTCGCCAGTATCTTGATTTTGATCATCAATATGGTCGGCGGCGTGGCCATCGGCTCGCTGATGCACGACCTGTCGTTCGGCGATGCTTTCCGTCAATATGCACTGCTGACCATCGGCGATGGCCTGGTGGCGCAGATCCCGGCGCTGCTGCTGTCGGCCGCGGCCGCCATCCTGGTGACCCGCATCAGCGATTCGGGCGACTTCGAACAGCAGGTGGCGGGCCAGGTGCTGACTTCGCCAACGGTGATCTTCAGCGCGGCCGGCATGATGGTGGCGCTGGCCCTGATCCCGGGCATGCCGTGGTTCATGTTCATGACCTTCGCGGCCGTACTGGCCTTCGTGGCCTGGCGCTTGACCAAGCGCGTGAAGGGACCGGACGCGGCCGGCATGGCGGCCATCGAGGCGGCCTTGCGCGACGAGCGCCCGGCAGAGCTGGAATGGCAGCAGCTGCCGGCCGTGCAACCGCTGATGGTGATGCTCGGCTATAAGCTGGTGGGCATGGTTGATAAAACGCAAGGCGAACCATTGAACAAGCGCGTCAAGGGCGTGCGCCAGAGCCTGTCCGAGGCGATGGGCTTGCTGCTGCCGAACATCGGCGTGCGTGACGACCTGGCCTTGAAGCCGTCGCAATACGCGATCGTGCTGTCGGGCACGGTGGTGGCGCAGGCGGAAGTGCAGGCCGACCGCCTGATGGCGATTCCGTCGCCGAACGTGTATGGCCAGCTCGACGGCATTCCCGGCATCGAGCCCGCCTACGGCATGCCCGTCACGTGGATCGAACCGGGCGAAAAGGCGCATGCGCTGGGCCTCGGCTACCAGGTCATCGAGGCGCCCAGCGTGATCGCCACGCACTTGTCGAAAATGGTGCGCGAATACTTGCCGGAACTGTTCCGCCACGAAGACGTCTCGAACCTGATGGAGCGCCTGACAGCCCTGTCGCCGAAGCTGGCCGGCGCGCTGGACAAGGCGCTGACGCACACGCAGATGCTGCGCGTATTCCGTGTCTTGCTGGCGGAAAACGTGTCCCTGAAGGATATCGTGCCCATCGCCACCACCTTGCTCGACAGTTCGGAAACCACCAAGGATCCGATTTTGCTGGCGGCCGAGGTGCGCTGCGCGTTGCGGCGCCAGATCGTCAGCGGCCTGTTTGGCCAGAAGATGGAAATGCAGGCGTTTAATCTGGGCGGCGAGCTGGAAAACATGCTGCTCGGTTCGCTGAACCAGGCGCGCCAGTCGGGCAAGGTAACATTGGATAATTATCCGATCGACCCGCATTTGCTGTCGCAGTTGCAAGTGAACATGCCGGTGGCGCGCGAGCAGATGAAGCAGCAGGCCACGCCGCCGCTGCTGCTGGTGCTGCCGCAGATCCGTCCGCTGCTGGCCCGCTACGCGCGCCTGTTCGCGCCGGGCCTGCATGTGCTGTCGTATAACGAAATTCCGGAAAACCGCGAAGTGAGCATCATCGGCACGGTGGGATAAACCGGGGCAATAACAAAAACGGCGCTTCGGGCGCCGTTTTTATTGTGCTGTATCAATCCTGCTCGTCGATGGGCGGCAGCAAATCCTGCTCCGGCGCTGCCGGCCCGGCCAGCAGCAGCACTTCATTTTCCTGGCTGTCCGCCGCCGCGTCGCCATAGTCGTAGCCGAGCGGCGCCGCCACTTCCTTCGAGACGATGATGGTTTCCTCTTCGGCCATGTCCGCGGGGGCTGCGGGCGCATCGGGATCGGCTGCCGCTTCCGCTTCCGGCTGCGTCAGCAGCAGCGCCACTTCGGCCATGGCGCGGAACAGGGCCAGCGACAGCGCTGCGGCGCCCGCCTGCATCGGGTAATTGCCGTGCATGCGCTGGGCATGCAGCTGGCGGTTCAGGCGGCAGCGCACCACGCGCAGGCCGGCGCGCCGCACGGCGTCGGCGATCCCGGGCAGGGCCAGGCGCAGATGGCGCAAGGCGGCTTCCTCGTCGGCGGCCAGCTCCAGCAGCACGCCGTCGCCGGACGGCTCCATCTGGATCACGACCCGGCCGATGCCGATGATGATCAGTTCGACGCGCAGCGCCACCTTGCCGCGCCGCCTCGGCGTTGCATCCTCATCCTCGTCGCTGGCCAGCACGCGCAGCAGCAGGCGCTGGCCGCCCCAGCCATACACGGCAAAGCGCCACGCTTCGCTGTCGACCGTCAACGGTGGACGGGCGCCTTCGCGCAGCAGGGCCGGTTGCTGCTCGGCCATGAAGAGGTTGCCCGGCACGTGCTGGCCGCGCGCCTGTTCCTGCAGGGCGGCATATTGCTCGCCATACGTCTTGACCATCACGCGCCACGAGGCGGCCAGCTGCGCCGCGGAGGGCGGCTGCCAGACCAGCTGGCGCGTGAAGAACAATTGATTGACCTGCATGGCGCTGCTGTCGCGCGGCATGGCGCCGCCCGTACCGTCGGCGTTCGGCTTGATGAGGGACGCCAGGCTGTCCTGGCCCGGCTGTTGCAGCTGGGCGGGCAGGGTGCCGGCGTCGGGCGCGGGCGCCATGTAGGGGCCGATGGGCACCAGCGGCTGCACCACGCCAGGCGTCATCGGTGTCGCCGGGCTGACGTCAAGGCGCTGGGTAATCAGGGGCACAGGATTGCCCGATGAAATGCGGTCTATCGCCATGCCATTGCTTCCTGCTCATACATATTCATCCGATCCGCCATCGCGCCCTGCCAGTAACTATTGTAGTAAAGAAAGAATCAGCTTGCTCATGCTCTGGCTTTGCTTGAGCATTGCCGTGCTCGCTTGCAGCAGCATTTGCGCCGAGGTCATGTTGGCGCTTTCAGCCGCGTAATCGACATCCATGATGCGGCCGATGGCGGCCCTGGTGTGGGTGATCATGTTGGACAGGTTATTGTAGACGTGGCCGAGCCGGTTCGCGGTGGCGCCCAGCGCCGAGCGCACGCTGCCCACCTTGTCGACGGCCGCTGCCAGCAGGTCGATGATGCCGTTGGCACTGTTGTTGCTGGCAAATTCGCTGCCGGGCGTGGCGCCGGGCGCGAAATTGGCCGAGATCGCCTGCAATGCCGCATCCAGGCTGCTCATGTCGCCCGCCACGCTGAACTGCATGGTCTCGCTGCCGGTGGCGCCGATCTGGAACGTCATGGCTTGCGACAGGGTGCCCTTGCCGGCGCTGCCGTTGCCCAGCAATAAAGTGCCGCCGTAGCGGGTATTCGTCATCACGTTGTACAGCTCGGCGCCCAGCGCATCGTATTCGCCCTGCATGGCGTCGCGGTCTTTCTGGTTCGACGAGGCGTCCGCTGCCTGGGTGGCCAGGTCTTTCATGCGCACCAGCATGGTGGTGACTTCGCCAAACGCGCCTTCGGCCGTTTGCAGCAGCGAGGTGCTGTTTTGCGTGTTGCGCATGGCCACCGCCATGCCGCTGGTCTGGGCGCTCAGCCTGGTGGCGATCTGCAAGCCGGCCGCGTCGTCCATGGCCGAGTTGATGCGAAAGCCCGTGGAGAGGCGCGTCATCGAGGTCGACAGCATTTGCTGCGCCCAGCCCATGGCCCGCTGGGCAGACAGTGCGGCAGTATTGGTATGAATGCTCAGCACGTGGCGGCTCCGGTAGGCGATTGTTCGGTGTTCTACCTTGTACAGGCGACTATGCCGGCAACATCGTTAAATATAATGGCAATTTAGTCAAATATGCCGGGAATGCATGCAACCGCAGGCGAAAAAAAAGCCAGACCGGAGTCTGGCTTCGATAGATAGGCCGCGCGCGGCCAAGTCCATATTATTGCAGCAGGGACATGACCATCGAGGACATGCTGTTGCTTTGTTTCAGCATCGCGGTGCCAGCTTGCAGCAGCATTTGCGACGACGTCATGTTCGAGCTTTCGGTAGCGAAGTCGGTGTCCATGATGCGGCCGGTAGCGGCTTTGGTGTTGGTGGCGATGTTCGACAAGTTGGTGTTGACGTGGTCCAGACGGTTAGCCGTCGCGCCCAGTGCCGAACGCAGCGTGCTGACGCTGTCGATGGCGGTAGCCAGCAGGCCGATGTTGGCGTTGGCGTTGGACGTCAGTTCCGTTGCGCCTGTCGCAGCGGCGCTCGAGAAGTTCGCGCTCAGGCCGGTCAGGGCTGCGTTCAGCGTGCTCAGATTGCCGGAAACGTCGAAAGTCATTTTTTCGGTCGAGCTTGCACCGATCTGGAAGGTCATCGAGGTCGACAGCGTGCCGTCAGCTGCAGCGCTACCTTTGCCCAGCAACTTGGTGCCGCCGAACGTGGTGTTGGTCATGACGTTGTACAGCTCTTGGCCCAATGCATTATATTCAGCTTGCATTGCGGTCTTGTCGTTTGCGGTCGACGAAGCATCGGCTGCCTGGGTGGCCAGATCTTTCATGCGCACCAGCATGTTGGTCACTTCGGCGAATGCGCCTTCGGCCGTTTGCAGCATCGAGGTGCTGTTTTGCGTGTTGTTCATCGCAACGGTCATGCCGCTGGTTTGTGCTTTCAGGCGGGTTGCGATTTGCAGGCCGGCAGCGTCATCCATTGCCGAATTGATGCGGAAGCCGGTGCTCAGGCGCGTCATCGAAGTCGACAGCTTGGATTGGGTATTCGTGATCGAATTTTGTGCCGACAGGGAAGCAGCGTTGGTGTGAAGGCTCAGCATGGTGTCATTCCTAATTTAGTGGTTACGGTGAGGAGCGACGTTTATCTGCTCCTATCAGTACAAGACGACCGTCCAGGCAGCTTAATTAAATGCTTTAAGGAAATTTTTGAAAATATTTTCAAAAATAGTGCGGTACAGGCTATTTTCCAGCGATTGCGCCGCAAACTCGATGCGAGCTGACTGGGTGTATCGCTCAATCGCCTGCGGCGGCAAGCAGGCAGGCGCGGAAATGCGCGATTTTCTCTTCATCGCTGGACAGGATGCCAAAGCGCGTGTTGTCGGCGGCATCTTTGGCGATGCGCTTGCAGATGGCATGATCTTCATCAAATACCTGCCGGTTCATGCGCGCGCTGGAATCGAAAAAATTTTGCAGCGCGGCCGCACTGGATGGATGGACGGCGCCATTGAGCAGGCGGCTGGAAAAGTGCGTGCGCCACGGCTGCGCGGACGGGAAGAAGTGCTGCAGCGAGTAGGAATACGAGTAGGTCGACGAGAGCATGGTAAATGGAAACAGATACAGGCTCTGGTAGCCTTCGTATTGCTGGTCCAGCTGGAACAGGCGTTTGATGGAGCGCAACTTTTTCGCCATGGGGGCGTTGCCCAGTTCCGCCTGCCACACGGAGGTCCACGGCGTAAAGTGGTTGCTGCCATCGCCGAGTTGCAATTCCGCCAGTGATTCGGGATGGACGAAAGGCACGTGCAGCGGTTCCAGCGCATTTTCCAGCGCGATGCGCCAGTCGCACTCATATATATAGGCGTTCACATCGCTGCGGCCCGCGATGTTGAAGGAAATATCGGCCAGCAGCGCGTAGGTGTCGCCCAGCTGTTCGTCCAGCGTCATGCGCGGCGCGGGGGCGGCGAACAGGAAGTCGGCGCACCAGTCCAGTTGCAGCGTGTGCAGCTTTGCGTTGTCCAGTTCGTTTTGCGCATAGCGTTCGCGGCAGGGAATATGCATGGTGCCGGCGCGGTAGGACCAGCCGTGGTAGGGGCAGGCCAGCGGCGCGTTGCCATGCGTTTCCGTGAAAAAACGCGTGCCGCGGTGCGGGCACAAATTGTCGAAGGCCAGCAGATTGCCCTGGTCGTTATACACGACCACTTCTTCGCCCAGCCATTCGAGTTTGAGATAGTCGCCGCTGGACGGCAGTTCGCTGCGATGGCACAGCAGGTGCCAGAAGCCGTCGCGTAATTGTTGTGCTTGTTGCATGGGATTCATAAGGTCTTGGCCGGTTGGGCATATACGGTGGCGCCATCGGCGACGCGGCGCATCACCACGGCGCCAGCGCCGACGGTGGCGCGTTCGCCGACGGCGACGCGCGGCAGGACGGAGGCGCCCGAACCCACCATCACTGCCGCGCCCAGGCGCACGGCGCCCGTGATGTCAACGTGCGAACTGAGCGTGCAGCCCTTGCCCAGCACGGCGTCATGTCCGACGCTGGAGTAGCTGTTGATGGTGACGAAGTCGCCCACGTCGCTGCCGGCCGAGACCAGGGCGAATGGGCACACGACCAGGCCCTGTCCCAGGCGGGCCGTGCGCGCCACGATGGCGCTCGGGTGGATCAGCGTGTGGAAGCGCGCGCCGCGCGCCGCCAGTTCTTCCGCGATGCGCAGCTTGGCTTGCGGCGCGCCGATCGCCAGCAGCAGCGCGTCGCCGGGGGCCGGTTGATATTGCTGAATGCTGCCGAGCACCGGATAAGCATAGTCGGCGTCCAGCGCGGGCATGGCGGGCATGGTGTCGTCCAGCAAGCCGGCGATGCGCTCGCTGGCGGGATCGAGACTGTCTTCCAGCCAGCACAGCAGTTCACGGGCAAAGCGGCCGGCGCCGACGACGATGATGTTTTTCATGTAATTTCCAGTAGATGATCGGGCAGATGGACGTGTCGCTTCAGCGCGCCAGGTAGCCGCCGTCGACGGCCCAGGTGGCGCCGCTGACCCAGCGTCCCGCCGGCGACAGCAGGAAGGCCGCCGTTTGCGCGATATCATCGCTGTTGCCGAAACCCAAGGGGTGGCGCTGCTGGTAGGCTTGCATCGCTTCATCGGGCAAGCCGCGCATCAGGCGCGCATGCATTTCAGTGGCGACGGCGCCGGCGGCAATGCTGTTGACGCGCATCGCGCGCGGTGCCAGTTCCACGGCCAGTGCGCGCACGAGGCCGTCGATGGCGGCCTTGGCCGCCGAATACACGCTCATGCCCGACTGGCCGCTCTGGCCCGCCACCGACGACATGAACAACAGCGCCGCGCCATCGCGCATCACGCCGCGCAGGGCAGCCGCGCGCGCCAGCGCCAGTGCCGTCTTCACGCTGGAATCGAAGACGTCGTCAAATTGTTGCTCCTTCGATAGCTTTACGGGGCGCAGCAGTTCCACGCCCGCGGCGTGGAAGAGGCCGGAAAACGGCCGCTCTTCGCTGACCCGTTTCATGAAGTCGACGATGTGGTCGCCGCCATCGAGTGTCAGCGTTTCGGCCACGTGGCCGTCGCCGGGCAGCGCCTGCAAGGTCTGCTCCAGGCGCTGTGCGTCGCGGCCCGTGATCAGCAACTGGGCGCCGCAGCGCGCCAGCAGCAGCGCCGTATCGCGGCCGATGCCGGACGACGCGCCGGTAACGAGAATACGCTGGCCGGCGAGCATGTCGGAAGTAAATATCATGGGATCAGATTTCTATCAGGCGGTTGACGCGCAGCGACCCGAGATTGAGCAGGGCGGCCGACCAGGAATAGCCGACGCCGAAGCCGAACATGGCCACGTTCTTGCCTTGCGCGTGTGCTCCGAGGCTGGTGCAGATCAGCAGCGGAATCGAGGCGCTCGAGGTATTGCCATAGCGGTCCATATTGATGGGCGCGCGTTCGGGCGGCAGCTTGGTCTTCTTGATAATGTGCTTGAGCATGAAGGTATTGGCCTGGTGGAACAGAAAAGCATCGATCTGTTCCGCCTGGCGTCCGGAAAAATGCAGCAGGTCGGCTACCAGCGGCGGGATGTTCTTCAGCGTGAAATTGAAGATTTCGCCGCCATCCATGTACAGCTTGGCCGCATCGCGCTGCGCCAGGCGCGCATCGTCGCCGAGGTAGGGGCGGCAGGCGCTGGCGGCCATCATCAGGTGGCGCTCGCCGCTGCCGTCGCTGCCGAGGATGAAGTGGCTGGGTGTCGCCGCGGGGTCGAATTCCAGCGCGCTGGCCGTGCCTGCGTCGCCAAACAGCAGCGCCGTGGCGCGGTCGCTGTCGTCGACCGTCTTGCTGATGGTGTCGCCCACCAGCAGCAGCACGCGCCCGATGGCCTGGCCGTCGAGCATCCGCGATGCCAGCCACAGGCCGTAAGCGTAGGCCGAGCAGCCCAGGTTGACGTCGAACGCCACGCAAGCCTTGTGCAGGCCCAGACGGCCATGCAGCGCGCAGGCGGTAGCCGGCAGCACATAATCGGGGGTTTGCGAGATGAAAATCAGCGCATCGACGCTGTCGCGTTCCCAGCCCAGGTCGGCCAGCAGGGTTTCCGCCGCCGCCTGGCACAGGTCGGCCGTGGTCTGTCCTTCCGGCGCGCGGCGGCGCGACTGCACGCCGATCATCTTGCTCACGTCGGCCACGCCGGCGGCGCCAAAGCGCTCCTCGAACGCGGCATTGTGGATTTCCGTGCGCGGCAAGGCGCAGACGACGCCCCCCAAGGCAAGGTGCGCGGCGGTAAACGGCAAACCCGAAGCGAGGCGCAGGCTGGACATGTTCAGGCCTTGACGGTGATCAATGCCAGCACGTCGGCCATGGTAACGCACTGCGCCAGGGCCTGGCCATCGAGCATCTGGTCGAACAGGTCGTCAACCAGTGCGATGGTGGAAATGATGGCCAGCGAATCCCAGGCATAGTCGCCCAGGTTCAGCTGCGGGCCGATCTTGTCGGCGTCGATTTCCAGGATGTCGGCCATGCCGTTGAAAAATTCTTGCATAATCATTTCTTTCGGAATAAGTAACAGGTCAGTGAGCAGGGGGTTCTCGGCGTCGCGCCGTCAGTGGGGGCATCCTACAGGCGCGCCAGGGTGCCAGCCCAAGAATAGCCGACGCCAAAGCCCAGCAGCAGGGCGGTGTCGCCGGGACGGATGCGGCCCGACTGGCGCGCCCGCGCGATGGCGATCGGTATGGTCGAGGAGACAGTATTGCCGACGGTATCGATTTCAATCACGAATTTGGCTTCCGGGATGCGGATCTTTCGGCGCAGGGCGTCGAGCATGAATTTATTGGCCTGATGAAAGATCACGTGGTCGATATCGTCCAGCGTCTTGCCGGCGGCGTCGAGCAATTCCCGCATTGTACGCGGCACCGCGCCCAGTGTGAACTGGACGATCTCGGCGCCGTCCATGAACAGGTCGTCCTGGCTGCGCCAGTTTCCCGAGGCATCTTCTTTTTCTACCGCCGTGTCCGCGCTGCGCGGCAGGCGCATGGCGCCGGCCGGGACGATCAGGTTCTGCGCGCCGCTGCCGTCCGTGCCCAGCACGAAAGGCCCCAGCCCCTGCTGCGCCGCGCCGCCCGTCACCAGGCTGGCCGCCGCCGCATCGCCAAACAGGGTGCGTACGCTGCGGTCGCGCGGATTGATGAACTTGGAATATGTATCGGCCGTCAGGATCAGCACCTGCTTGCGGATGCCGGCCTCGATCAGGCCCTTGGCCATCGCCAGTGCGTACACATAGCCGGAGCAGCCGAGGTTGATATCCAGCGCGCCGCACGAGGTGGGCAAGCCCAGGCGCTGCTGCAGAACGCAGGAGCTGCTGGGCAGCAAATGGTCGGGCGCCTGTGTGCACAGGATCAGGAAGTCGATGCCGGCGCGCGCGATGTCGTGGCTGGCGAACAGTTTTTCCGCCGCATGGTAGGCCAGGTCGCTGGCCGTTTCATCGGGTGCGGCGATATGCCGCTCGGCGATGCCAGTCTTGTCGAAGATCTTTTGCGCCGACCAGTCGTCCAATTCCTGCGCCAGGGCGTCGTTGGTCAGCGTGGCCAGTGGCAGATGATAGGCGACGGCGGTAAGTTGGGCGTGGTTCTGCATGCGGGGCCGTTGGGTCAGTTGTCAGTGGAGTCAGGGGAGAGGGGGAGTTGGCGATCCTCAGGCGGATACCGTGCCGTGCTCCCGCTCCCATTCCCGACGGCTGTTTTTAAGGATGTCGACGATCAGCAGGGCTTTTGCCTCGTCCGTGCACATGTCTTCCAGGAACATGGCATTGTTGTCGCGGACCCAGGCCAGCGGCATTTCCCACCACGCCAGTTCCAACAATGCGGCACGGACTTTTTCCGTGAAGCGGTGGCGGATCAGGCGCGCGGGCGAGCCGGCATAAATGCCATACGGTTCCGAGCGGAAATTGGGCGGCAGCAGCGAGCGCGCGCCGATGACGCAGCCGTTCTCGATCACGCTGCCGCCTAGCACCATCACTTCGTCGCCGATCCACACATCGTTCCTGATCACCGTGTCGGCATACTGGGGCGGGGGCGCATTCTTCAATCCGCCGCCGAGGATCGACAGCATGTACGTGGAGATGGTGCGCATCTCGTGCTGGCCATTGAGCAGGAAGCGCAGGCGCGAGCCGCCGGCCACATACCGCCCCACGCACAGGCTTTGCTGCCCGCTGTCGTATTTCACCAGAGAGCCAACGCCAAAGCCGGAGCCGCGTCCGATGTAGAAGTGCCCGCTTGTCGGTTCCTGATCCAGCCAGTCGCGGAAAAATTGATGGGGCAGGGTGCTGATGGCCCCATCGTCGTAGCCCAGTACCGTGAATTGGGCCGACCAAGGATGGTTCTCCGCCACGCCGGAAAAATTGGTTTCGGTGGAAATATGCATCAGGCTATGTTCCGTATCAATTCGTGTTGCCGTGCGGGGGCGGCGATCATGGCGATAATGGCATCCACGCTGGCCATCTCCAGGTCCGGATAGATGGGCAGGCAGATCACCTGCGACGACGCCAGCCGCGCCACGGGCAGATTGGCGTGCGCGGCCGACGGAATGCCGCGGTACATGGGGAAGTCGCTGATCAAAGGGTAAAAGTAACGGCGCGCGTAGATTTCCTGGTCGCGCAGCAGCTGGAACAGGGCGTCGCGCGACAGCGGGTAGCCGGGGCCCACCAGGATCGGGAAATACGCGTGGTTGGCCGCCTCGCCTTCGCTCTGCTGCAGGCAGGTGATGCCGTCGATGCCGGCCAGCTGCTGGCGGTAATGCGCATCGATGGCCTTGCGCTTTTGGCGCGCGCCGTCGATGCCCTTGAGCTGCAGCAAGCCGAAGGCGGCATTGATCTCGCTCATCTTGCCATTGATGCCCGCGGCCACGACGGTGACTTCATCGACGAAGCCGAAGTTTTTCAGATGGTCGATGCGCTGCTTGGTCTTGGCGTCCGGGCAGACGATGGCGCCGCCTTCGAAGGTGTTGAAAATCTTGGTGGCGTGAAAGCTGATCACGGAAAGGTCGCCGTGATTGAGCACGCTGCCACCGCGGTGGCGCACGCCGAACGCATGCGCCGCATCGTAGATCACCTTCAGGTTGTAGTTGTCGGCAATTTTCTCGATGGCTTCGATATCGCATGGGCGGCCGTAGCAATGCACGGGCATGATGGCGGTGGTCTGCGGCGTGATGGCCGCCTCTATCTTGCTCGGGTCGAGGTTCAGGCTGTGAGGCTCGATGTCGGCAAACACGGGCTTGATGTTGTTCCACAGCAAAGAGTGGGCGGTGGCGACAAACGAATACGGCGTCGTGATGACTTCGCCGTTGATGCGCAGCGCCTGCAAGGCCGTCATCAGCGCCAGCGTGCCGTTGGCGAACAGGCAGATGTGCTTGACGCCCAGGTAGTCGCACAGCGCCTGCTCGAGCTGCTGGTGGAACGGGCCGCCATTGGTCAGGATCTTGTTGTCCCAGATCGTTTCCAGATAAGGCAGGAAGTCTTCCAGCGGCGGCAGCAGGGGCTGGGTGACATACACCGGCTTGTTTTTTTGAGTGCTCATCATAATCCGATCGGCGGGTTGGGCACGGCCACGGGGGCTTCGAACGAGACAGGAGGCAAGCCTTCGCACCAGCGCTGCCAGGCGATGCGCAGGGCGTTTTCGAAGCCTTCCGCGATCAGTTGCGGCTTGCCCATGGTCGAGCGTTCCAGACGGTGCCGCGCACTGAAGCGATACGCTCCCAGCAGCAATGGATTGGCCGCAATGGCCATACCCTTGCGCACGAAATCCTCGTCGTCGCTGGCGATGAACTCTTCCAGCTCGACCTGGCGCAGGATGGACGTACCGGCACAGCTGGGCAACGTCGGTCCGGCCACAGTGAGCGTCGGCACGCCCATCCACAGCGCATGGAAGGTGGTCGTGCCGCCGCCATACGGGAAGGTGTCGAGGCACAGGTCGACGCGGTGGTGCATGGCCATGAATTGGCTCATGCCGGTGCGCCCTTCAAAGGTGAGGCGCTCCAGCGCAATGCCTTCCTCTTCGAACCACTCCTTGAGCTGCGCGGGCGCTTCCGACTTGGGCATCGCGGCCAGCAACATCTTCGAATCGGGCAGCGCGCGCAGCAGCCTGGACCAGCGCGCGACTACCTGGCGGTTGATTTTATTGAGGCGATTGAAGCTGCCAAACGTGATATATCCATTCGTCAATGCGGGTGCAGCTTGAATGCCGGGTGCATAGTGCGATGGCAGGAAAGGAGCGCAGGCTGGCAGCAACAGCAGTTTCTCGGTGAACTGGCTGTCGAATTTGCCGGGCGGCGAAAAGAATGGATCGCTCAGGTAGTAATCTATCGCCTTCAGGCCCGTGGTGAGTGGGTAGCCTATCCAGCTTGCCTGGACAGGCGCCGGCTTGGCGGCAAACATCAGCAGGCGATTCTTGCCCGAGTGGCCGGACAGGTCGATCAGAATATCGATGCCGTCGTCGCGGATATGTTGCGCCAGTTCCAAATCGGACATGCGCTCCACCTGGCGCCAGTGAGGAATGAGTTCACGCAAGCGCTGCGTGACGTCGTCGTTCTCCTGATTGTTGTGATAGGCATACAACGACAGGCTGGCGCCATCGACGATATTTTCCAGTATCGGGATAATGAAATGCGGGATCGGATGGTTGAGCAGGTCGCCAGATACAAGGCCAACTTTTAGCGTACGCAGCGGCTCTCGGGTATTGCTGTGCGCCGTGCGACTTTTTTCGATATGCGTCTCGAAGGTGTCGCTGAAGCGCTGGTGCTCGGCAAACAGCGTCTCGGCGTCGATGTCGGCGCTATGCGAGAGCAGGAACAGGTAGTTGCTGAACAGGGTTTCCCATAGCGGACAGATGGCCAGGCCCTTGCGGCAGGTTGCGATGGCTTCGTCTATCCGGCCGATATTGCTGAAGGTAGCGCTTATATTGAGGTAGGCATCCCGGTATTTCGGATTCATTGCCAGCGTCTTGTGATAGCACTCCAGGGCCAGCAGGGGTTCCTTCATGAGCACGTAGCAATTGCCGAGCGCAAATTGAGCGCGCTCGAATTTGGGGTCGATAGCGAGCGCGGCCAGATAAGTCTGCTTGGCTTGTTGCAATTGATTCTGCGCCTGCTGTGTCGATCCCAGGTTGCATAGCGCCGAGGTGTTTTCCGGCTTCAATTCCAGCGCGCGCAGGTAGGCCGCGGTCGCTTCGTCGAACGCCTTCAATTCCTGCAAGACGACCCCAAGGTTGTTATACGTATCACTATTGTCGGATTCGTATTCAAGTGCTCGACGGTAAGACGCTACGGCTTGCTCGAAGCGCTTGATCGTGTTGTAGTAATCGCCCAGATGTTTGTGCGTTGTGGCGTTGTCAGGCGCCATATCGATAGCTTGCTGAAAGTACTTCAGTGCATTGTCCCTGTCCTCGGCGGCACCGTAAGCGATGGCGAGCTGGGCGCAGGCTTGCGCATCGTCTGGCTGAAGACGATGCGCGCGCGTGCAATGTTCAATGGCTGCAGCGTACTTCTCTTGTTTGCATAGTAGCAACCCCAGATTGCTCAGCGCCTGGGGGAAATCCCCATCGAGTGCGACCGCCTGTTCGTAGGCGGCCATGGCTTGCTCTGTTTGTCCCAGCGCCTGAAGCGCGCGTCCCAGGTTGTTGTGCAGCTTTGCGTCGTTTGCATGTAATTTGATGCCAGACTGGCAAGCGGCTACTGCGGCATCGTATTCTTCGGCCTCGTGCAGTGCCGCCGCCAGATTGGCATGCGCCGCCGTGGTGTGGGGTGCCAGTTGCAGCACGGCCCGGTAGCTGACGATGGCCGCTTGCCATTGCTGCAGGTCTTGCTGTGCGTTGCCCAGGTTCAGGTAGATTTCAGCGTCGCCCGGCTGCAGGGCCAGTGCGCGCTGATAGCAGGCGACGGCTTCGGCACTGCGCTGCATGGCTTTCAATGTGTTGCCTAAATTAAAATGTCCTTTGGCATAGTCGGGGCGCAGCGCCAGGGCCTGCCGGTATGCCTGCTCGGCCTGTTCCAACTTGCCTTGCGCCTGCAGCGCCGCCGCCAGGTTGCCGTACGCCTCGACAAAGTCCGGATTCAGTTCCAGCGCCCGCGTATAGCTGTCGACGGCTTGCGTGTACATGCCCCGTTCCTGCCATGCGGTGCCCAGATTGCCGTGCGCCTCGGCATCGTTGGGTGCCAGTTGCACGGTTTTTTGCAGTGCCTCGAAGGCATCCTTGCCCTGTAATTGCAAGGCAGTGCCCAGTACGCTCCAGGCAAAGTCCGAGTCGGGATAGCGCTGCGTCAGGGCGTGGCTGGCCGCTTCCAGTTCGGCATGGTGGCCGGCTTGATACAGATCAATGACGTGCTGCGTTTCCTGCGCTGTCGGGGTGCTGGCGATGGCCGTTTCGATGCGGCTGCGCAAGCCTTGCGATTGTTCGTTGTCGAGACCGCGCGCGATGGCCGCCGTGACGATCTCCAGCGCCTGTTCGCGGTCGCCCGCCTTGAGCAAACCATCCGCATACGACAGCCAGAACTGGCCTTCGTCGGGGTTGACCGACAAGGCCTTGTGCAGATATGGCAAGCCAGCCTGGTATTGCCCGACTTGTCCAGCCAGCAAACCCATATTGTGGTTGGCAATGGCGTGGTATGGCTGCGCCTGCAAAATCGCCAGGTAAAGCTCTTCCGCCTCGGCGTACCGGCCAGCCTGGTGTTCGGTGATTGCCTGTTGCAATTCGGCGTCGAGGGGCACAGCTGGAAGGGCGTTTGCGTTCATGGGCGGGTGGAAGGTGAAATATTTAGCAGTGGGAATTGTAACTGCTGGAAGTGCTTCTGAGAAACTTTCCGGGTGGAATTTATCCGGGAATGCTGTCGCAATGCAAACTTGGTGTTGCTGGCGGGTCAAAGCGTGGGGAAATATGATGCTTTTAATAAAAAACAGCGCGCTACCGTGGGGTAGGGCGCTGTCTTTCTGCCAGCTGGCGACCTTGTCGCCATGCGTGGGTGCTGCCGTTTACATGTTTGGATAGTTCGGCCCGCCGCCGCCTTCCGGCGTCACCCACACGATGTTCTGCGTCGGATCCTTGATGTCGCAGGTCTTGCAGTGCACGCAGTTTTGCGCATTGATCTGCAGGCGCTCGGCGCCGTCGTCGTTCTTCACGAATTCGTACACGCCGGCGGGACAGTAGCGCGCTTCCGGACCCGCATATGTGGCCAGGTTGACGTCGACGGGCACGCTGGCGTTCTTCAAGGTCAGGTGGATGGGCTGGTCTTCCGCGTGGTTCGTGTTCGAAATGAAGACGGACGACATCTTGTCGAAGGTCAGCTTGCCATCGGGTTTCGGATACACGATCTTTTTCGACTGGGCCGCCGGTTTCAGGCATTCGTGGTCGCCATGCGTGTGGTGCAGGGTCCATGGCGCCTTGCCGCGGAAGATGATCTGGTCGATGCCAGTCATCAGGCTGCCCAGGTACAGGCCTTTCGACAGCCATGGCTTGACGTTGCGCGCCACGTGCAGCTCTTCGTGCAGCCAGGATTGCTCGAAAGCAACTGGGTAGCTCGTCAGTTCGTCGTGCTGGCGCGATTCGCCCAGCGCGCCGAAGGCCGCTTCGGCCGCCAGCATGCCGCTCTTGATGGCCGCGTGGCTGCCCTTGATGCGGCTCATGTTCAGGAAGCCCGCGTCGCAGCCGATCAGCGCGCCACCGGCGAACACCAGTTTCGGCAGCGATTGCAGGCCGCCGGCCGTGATCGCCCGCGCGCCGTAGGAGATGCGCTTGCCGCCTTCGAAGAATTTGCGGATTTCCGGATGCGTCTTGTAGCGCTGGAATTCCTCGTACGGCGACAGGTAGGGGTTTTCGTAGGCCAGGCCGACCACGTAGCCGACCATGACCTGGTTGTTTTCCAGGTGGTACAGGAAGGAGCCGCCGTAGGTTTTCGCGTCCAGCGGCCAGCCCGTCGAGTGGATCACCAGGCCAGGCTGGTGCAGGGCTGGGTCGATTTCCCACAATTCCTTGATGCCGATGCCGTACGATTGGGGATCCTTGCCGGCGTTCAAGTCATACCTGGCCATCAATTGCTTGCCCAGGTGGCCGCGCGCGCCCTCGGCGAACAGGGTGTACTTGGCGTGCAGTTCCATGCCCAGCTGGAAGTCGGGACCGGGTTCGCCGTCGCGCTTGACGCCCATGTTGCCGGTTGCCACGCCTTTGACGGAGCCGTCGTCGTTGTAGAGGATTTCCGCGGCCGGGAAGCCCGGGAAGATTTCCACGCCCAGGTTTTCCGCCTGCTGGCCCATCCAGCGCACCACATTGCCCAGCGAGACGATGTAGTTGCCGTGGTTTTCAAAGCAGGCCGGCACGGCGAAGTTCGGCGTCTTGTATGCCTTGGTTTCGGTCAGGAACAGGATGCGGTCTTCCGTCACTGCCGTGTTCAGGGGCGCGCCCAGTTCTTTCCAGTTCGGAATCAGTTCCGTCAGCGCTTTCGGGTCCATGATGGCGCCCGACAGGATATGCGCGCCCAGCTCGCCGCCTTTTTCCAGCACGCAGACGGACACTTCCTGGCTCTTTTCAGCGGCCAGCTGCTTCAGGCGGATCGCCGCGGCCAGGCCTGCGGGGCCACCGCCGACGATCACCACGTCATACTCCATGGTCTCGCGCGGTCCGTACTGTTCAACTAAGTTATTAGGCTGTGTCATGGTCTCGATTGTTAGTCACTAAATGGGTGGGTGAGGAATCTTCGAATAAATTTAAGCACGAGTGTGCTTGTTTTTGGCGAGGATTGCAACTTTGGCGCCATTTTGCGTGACATTGCCCCTCGCCGCAATCTAAATCCGGCCATTTTGTGTAATGATGGCGTTTACCTTTGCTCAAGTACGGCGCACGGTATTTTGCCCCGGTGCCATCGGCACGGCGTAAAGTGTTATCTAAAATAAAACAGGAGTAGCTCGTGGGCATAGAAGTCAATTTCGAGGGCAAGATTGCCCTGATTACCGGCGCATCGAGCGGCCTTGGCGCGCGCTTTGCGAAAGTGCTGGCCCAGGCCGGCGCGCAGGTCGTGCTGGCGTCGCGCCGCACCGAACGGCTGAAGGAATTGCGCGCCGAAATCGAAGCGGACGGCGGCGCCGCGCACGTGGTGTCGCTCGACGTGACCGACTTTGCCAGCATCAAGTCGGCCATCGCGCACGCGGAAACGGAAGCGGGCCCCATCGATATCCTCGTCAACAACTCAGGTGTCTCCACCACGCAACGCCTGGTCGACGTCACGCCCGAAGATTACTCGTTCGTGATGGACACCAACCTGCGCGGATCGTTCTTCGTGGCCCAGCAGACGGCCAAGCGCATGATCGCGCGCGCCAAGGGCGACCCGAAGAAACAGCACCGCATCATCAATATCGCCTCGATGGCGGGCTTGCAGGTGCTGCCGCAGATCGGCGTGTATTGCATGAGCAAGGCGGGCATGGTGCACATGACGCGCGCCATGGCCGTGGAATGGGGTAAATATGGCATCAACACCAACGCCATCTGCCCCGGCTACATTTCCACGGAAATCAACGAAGATTATTTCGCCACCGAGCAGGGCAAGAAACTGATCGAAATGCTGCCGAACAAGCGTCCGGGCAAGCCGGAAGACCTCGATGGCCTGTTGCTGTTGCTGGCGGGCGAGGATTCGCATTTCATCAATGGCGCCATCATTTCCGCAGACGGTGGAATGAGTACCTTCTAACGCTGCAGCTGCAAGCCCACCAGCTTGTGCACCAGCTCGGACGACGTCGAGGCGGCAAACTTGCGCATCAGCTTGGCGCGGTGCATTTCCACCGTGCGGGGGCTGAGGTCGATCTGGCGGGCGATGACCTTGCTGGTCTTGCCTTCCACCAGCAGGGCGGCGATTTCGCGCTCGCGCGGGGTCAGTTCCGCCGTCACGGGGCGTTTCTCGCTGACATCTTCGAACGTCCAGATGCCCGCTCCCAGCGGTTGGTTCGGCAGCATGGCGTGGCCCGTGACGTGGCACCAGAACAATTCTCCATTGCTGCGGCGCATGATGCGCTCGTCCGAATAGCGGCCCCTGGCGTTCATGATGGGGATGATGCGGTCACCCGTGCGCAGGAATTCGTCGTGCGTGGGGTAGAGTACTTCGAAGGACTGGTCGTCGAGCTGGGCGCGCGCGTAGCCGAACATGGCTGCCAGCGCTTCGTTGCAGCTGCGCATGATGCGGTTTTCCGACATGCACATGCCCACGGGCGCGTGCAGGAAGATGCTTTCATAATCGATGGCTGACGCGGCGTTCATCTGATACGTATCACTCTCACAGGGGGATTGCAGGCACGGCGCCGGTAGTTCTACGGTATTGTACTTTCCACTCGCGTATTTTATGCTGAGTCGCTGCCTGAGTCATGGACTCAAGACCAAAGCTTAACAAAAGATAGAGGGACACTCATGAATAAAGTTTATCCTGACGCCGCCTCGGCGCTGGCCGGTATCGTCCAAGATGGCCAGACCATCGCCGTCGGCGGCTTCGGCCTGTGCGGCATTCCCGAAGCCCTGATCGGCGCCTTGCGTGATTCGGGCGTGACGGGCCTGACGGCCATTTCCAACAACGCCGGCGTGGACGGCTTCGGCCTGGGCCAGCTGCTCACCACGCGCCAGATCAAGAAAATGATCGCCTCCTACGTGGGTGAGAACAAGGAATTCGCGCGCCAGTACCTGGCTGGCGAGCTGGAACTGGAATTCACGCCGCAAGGCACGCTGGCCGAGAAACTGCGCGCCGGCGGCGCCGGCATTCCCGCCTTCTTCACCAAGACGGGCGTGGGCACCATCGTTGCCGACGGCAAGGAAATCCGCGAATTCGACGGCGAACAATACGTGATGGAACGCAGCCTCGTGGCCGACGTGGCGCTCGTCAAAGCCTACATGGCCGACCGCGCCGGCAACCTGATCTATCGCAAGACGGCGCGCAATTTCAACCCGAACGTGGCCATGGCCGGCAAGATCACCATCGTCGAAGTGGAAAAACTGGTCGAAGTGGGCGAGATCGACCCGGACCAGGTGCATACGCCGAGCATCTTCGTGCACCGCATCGTGGTCAACGCGAACCCGGAAAAACGCATCGAGCAGCGCACCGTGCGCACTGAAGCATAAAAGAATACGGAGATTATTATGGCTTGGACACGTGACGAAATGGCCGCGCGCGCGGCAAAGGAATTGCAGGATGGCTTTTATGTGAACCTGGGCATCGGCTTGCCGACCCTGGTCGCCAACTATGTGCCGGACAACATGGAAGTATTCCTGCAGTCGGAAAACGGCTTGCTGGGCATCGGCCCGTTCCCCACCGAGGATGAGGTCGATGCCGACCTGATCAACGCGGGCAAGCAGACGGTGACGGCCTTGCCCGGCGCTGCCTACTTCAGCTCGGCCGATTCCTTCGGCATGATTCGCGGCGGCAAGATCAACCTGGCCATCCTGGGCGCGATGCAAGTGTCGGAAAAGGGCGACCTGGCGAACTGGATGATTCCAGGCAAGATGGTCAAGGGCATGGGCGGCGCGATGGACCTCGTCGCCGGCGTCAAGCGCGTCGTCGTGCTGATGGAACACGTGGCCACGGCCAAGGATGGCACGACGTCGCACAAGCTGCTCAAGCAGTGCGACCTGCCGCTGACGGGCGTGGGCGTGGTCGACGTCATCATCAGCGACCTGGGCGTCATCGACGTGACGGAAAACGGCTTGAAGCTGGTGGAACTGGCGCCGGGCGTGACCAAGGAACAGGTGCAGGCGGCCACGGGCGCGGAACTGGACGTTTCCGCCGTGTAAGCAGGCGGATCGTCGTAGGGAATAAAAGGGCGGACAGCGATGTCCGCTTTTTTTTCGCCGGGCACGCACTACGTCTGCGCCATGTCTAAGGCTGTCCCTGAAGTGTGCCTATGCTGGAACGGTGCAGGGCAGACGAAGTCACGACAAGGAGCAGTCATGAAGGCAAACTGGTACGCATCGCCGCTACTGAGGCGCATGGCAGGGAGTGTGTTGGCTGCGGGCTTGGCGGCGTTGCTGTCCGCCTGTGCCGCCGCCGGCGGCGAGCACGTCAACCCGGTGGTGACGGAGAAAGTGTTTGCGGGCGATCCCGCCCTGGCAAAAAACATCTTTGTCTTTCTGGATGGGACGCGCAATGACAGCGCCTCCGGGACCAATGTGCGCCGGGTCTTTGATGCGGTGCTCAATGCCGACGAGGCGCAGACCAGCGCCATCTATATTGAAGGCGTGGGCAGCGTCGAAAGTCCCGTGCTGGGCGCCAGCCTCGGCCTTGGCATGGAGCCGCGTATCCTGCGCGGCTATGATTTCATCGCGCAGGCGTTTCGCCCCGGTGACAAGCTCTACATTTTGGGCTTCAGCCGTGGCGCCCATCAGGCCCGCGCACTGGCTGGCCTGATCGCCTACGCGGGCGTGCCGGCCAGGTCGGAAGACGATATCGAACAACGGCTTGGGCGCGATAACGCCATCCTCGAAGTGGTCAAGCGCAAGAATGATGAGGCCTATGTGAATGCGTGGAAGGCGTGGCGGCCGGGACAGGAGCCGATCGCTGGTAAAGAACTGCGCGAACGTTTCAAGGTAGCCGTGGTGCCGGTGGAAATCCAATTTCTCGGTCTGTGGGATACCGTGCCCGGTTCCCTGTTCAAGGACTTCGGTGTGTGCAAGGAAATGAGCGACGGCAGGGACGGCGACCGCTACAAGTCCGATTCCTATCCGCCGATCCGCCGCATCCTGCATGCCGTGTCGCGCGATGAAAAGCGCAGCCGCTTCCATCCCATCTTGCTGTGTCCGCCCATTAATGCAGACTACACGAGCGTCAGCGAACTCTGGTTTCCCGGATCGCATGCCGATATCGGTGGTGGTTACGCCGATTCACGGGCGTTGTCCGACCTGTCGCTGGCGTGGATGATGACGGGCCTGGCGCAAGACTATGCGCTCCCGCCGTTGCAGCTGGCTGGCGATCCGCTGGGCCTGGCGCATTGGTCGATCGGCGACCGGCCGGCCAATTTGTTCAGCCATTGCGAGGACAGGGTATTGCCCGACGGCGCCATGCAGGCCCCGGCCCTGCAAGTGAGGACCGTTGCTGGCAGCGCGCCGTTGCGCATGCAGGGTGTGATCGAGCAACGGCCCTATCCTTTGGAGTGCTCGCGCTAGCCAGGTCGTTTATGCGGCGCCCGCCTTGCCGCGCAGCCCGTCCAGGCTGTAGGCGCCGCCACCGGCCGCCGCGAAGTACAGGAAGGTGAAGCAGTACATCACGGCCATTTCGCCGCCGTTCAGGATCGGCAGGAAGGCGGCCGGCGCGTGCGCGATGAAATAGGCGGCCGCCATCTGGCCCGACAGGATGAAGGCGACGGGGCGCGTGAACAGGCCGAGCAGCAGCAGGGTGCCGCCCACCAGCTCGATGACGCCGGCCGCGCCCATCAGGGAAAACAGTTGCAAGCCGTCGAACATGGCCACGTGCGGCGCGCCGAACAGCTTGGCCGTGCCGTGCTGCAGGAAGAGGAAACCGAGGATGATGCGAAGCAGGCCCAGCAAGCGTGGGGACCAGGTGGCGTAGACGGCGGGCGAGAGGGACATGAGGTGCTCCATTCAATAATGAGGATGGTTCGGTGTCAGGCTTGCATTAACGCAATGTCATTATGCGGGAGCCTGGCGGCGAACAGTAAGCAGTACTGTAATGGTTTTGCATTCATTGATCATCATGATGAATATTGATGGATGATTTACTGTGCGTTGATGATGTGCTCAATCTTTCGCCCATGAAAAAGCCCCGCGGATCGCTCCGCGGGGCTTTTCAATACTGAGTACGGCTTACTTGACGATGTTGACGCTCGGTGCAACGTAGGCGTCCTCGGTCGGGTGGGTTGGGTG